>JAYVID010000182.1:0-12007 GCA_043770525.1 Ferruginibacter sp. | reverse complement strand
ATGGTAATGTATTACTGCATTTACTTATAGCTATTGCAGCAGTCTTAGTTGGTTTTACAATAAAAGTTAAAGTAGTAGTACTATCGCATCCATTTGCTGAAGCTTGTGTATTTGTATAAGTGCCTCCTATGTTTAGTGATTGTCCATTCCAAATAAAGGGTACTTCATTACTACATTTATTTATAGTAATTGTAGCAGTTTTTGTTGGCTTCACAATAAAAGTTAAAGTAGTGGTACTATCGCATCCATTTGTAGCAGGTTGTGTATTCGTAAATGTACCGCCAGTGTTTAAAGATTGTCCATTCCAAATAAAGGGAACTTCATTAGTACATTTACTTATTGTAAGTGCGGCATTTTTAGTAGGCTTTACAATAAAAGTTAAAGTCGTTATACTATCACAACCATTAGCTGCAGGCTGCGTATTGGTAAAAGTACCAGCTGCATTTAAACTTTGTGAATTCCATATAAATGGCAACTCATTGCTGCATTTGCTTATAGTTATTGCAGCAGTTGCAGTTGGTTTTACAACAAAGGTTAATGTAGTAGTACTATCGCAACCATTAGAGCCTATTTGTGTATTGGTAAAAGTGCCACTAGTATTTAGACTTTGTCCATTCCAAATAAAAGGAACTTCATTGCTACATTTAGTAATAGAAATTGCTGCTATAGCTATAGGTTTTACCGTAACAACAATGGGTGTACGTGGGCTGCTTTCACAAGTGCCTACCGTTTGAGTAACGTAATAAGTTGTATTTCCAACATTAGCAGATGATGGTGTTGGTGCTGTTACATTTCCTGCTCCACCACCTGCAAGCGCTGTATACCAAAGTAAATTTGTACCATTAGCTGTTAAAGGAGCGGTTGGTGCATTTTTGCAATATAATACAGGAGTGGATACAATTGGAGCAGTAGGTAAAGCCAATATTGTAACCACCAAAGGCGTTCTTGGTGTACTTTCTACACCCCCATTCAATTGAGTAACGTAATATGTTGTTGGCCCAACTACTGTTGTAATTGGTGTAGGTGCGCTTGCCAAAACTACACCACCTGTAAGCGATGTATACCATTGCAAATTTGTACCAGTTCCTGCTAATGTTGCAGTTAATGGAACAGCAGTTGTAGCATTTAAACAATAACTGATGGGTGAAGTTAAAGGGAATCCACAAACAGGTATTGTAAATACTACATTATCACTTGCAGAGCAACCAGCTGCGTCTGTTACCGTTAATGTATGGTTAGCTCCCGTTACACAAGGAAACACACCTGTAGTATTGGTGATATTATCAGGCATTAA
This sequence comes from Ferruginibacter sp., assembly GCA_043770525.1. Lineage (GTDB taxonomy): Bacteria > Bacteroidota > Bacteroidia > Chitinophagales > Chitinophagaceae > Ferruginibacter. The sequence goes on along the minus strand of JAYVID010000182.1, from coordinate 10,713 downwards.
TTTATAAGTAACTGCACCAACTGCACCTGTAATAGTAGTGGCAGTTATATCACCACATTGGCTAGGGCAAAGAGGATTTGTAAATGCTACATTCGTAATAGCAAGTGGAGCTGCACAAGCACCAGGCACACCAACTGCTTTACGGTTTGCACAGGTATTACCTGCAGGGCAACAAGCGGCATACAAAGTTCCCTGTGGGCAAGTAGCCCCAGGTGGGTCATAAACAAATGGAGAACCGCTACCTACTTGCGTTCCATTTACTGCGGCTGTCCACCAGGTGATTGTACTACTATTACCACAACCACCATTTAAGGTAGTGGTATAATTTAAAATAGGTAAACATGTTTTTGCTCTAGGTGAAGCCGTAGGAGCAGGATTATATAAAATAGGACATGTTGTATTTGGAATAGTAAAACTTAACACATTCACAGAAGGATCGAGTTGACTCCAACAACCTGTATTACCATCAGAATATACATAAAAATCAGTGTATTTTGGAGTGCCATTTAATACACTATTACAAAGCTTTACCCTATAGGTTGTGAAAAACCCTCTGCCTAAACCACATTGAAAAAATGGATCTCCATAATTATCGCAAGGGCTTGGAGTACTAACCCCTCCGCCCGGACAACATGCTGTTACTGCACCAGGCCCATTAAAATACCAACCAGCCCCCCCTGCAATTTGACCTCCAGTAGGGCATGCTCCAGTACAACCATTAGGTTGATATGACCAGTTTGCTGGCGATAATGTAGATTGAAGAAAAGTAAATCCAGATCCAGCATTTCCAAAAACTACAGCATGAATCCAATTATCATCTGGTCCTTTATTCCATTGTAAATTACTTAAAGAAATTTCTAAAATGGTAGAATCGCATGGATCACTACAAACCAGTACCCCGCCAACTACACTTGACCCATTGCCAGAAATAAAGTTACAAGTAATTACAGGGGAGCCAAAAGCAGTAGCACACTGTGCTAGTTTTCCCGAAGTAGTAATATTCCCAATATTTATAAGTTGTGCGAAATTTTTTTGCAATAAAAAAAATGAAATCGCAACTATGAGGAGTAGTTTTTTTATCATGAAAATCATTTTTTATTTAATGCTAACAAATCAAGCTGTATTGACTTTAAAAAAAATATAGGCACATAGGGATAGGGACCACTATTAGCCTTTATAAAAAAATCACAAGCAAAAAACTTATCCTCAATACTTATTTTAGTATTGTAAAGTACTTTAAAAACATAATCATTTCTTAGCACAGATGCTTCTTTTAAACTTCTATTGAATGCATAATTTTTTAAAATAACATATACAGAATCTGGCAATTTTACATCTTGACTTTTTAAATAAAATTCAAGCATTTTATCATGGTCATTTGTTGTATTAGTTGAATTTTTAGATGTTTGACTAAATGAGTTATAGTAACCAAACATTAAAAATACAAAACACAACATGTAGCACTTTTTCATTTGAGGTGATTATTTTTTTTAATTGATAAATCGAAACTCTAAGTTAAGTTTAATTTATCAATTTGGGTTAAATGCATATATATAATTAGGTTTTGTTTTTATAATTGTAGAATCCCCCGTAATTATATTTTCAGAATTCTCAAAATTTAGGTCTCCAACAATATTAAACATAAAAAGGATGCTTCAATGGTGAAGCATCCTAAAACATTAAATTATAAATACTTAAGTTATTTTATCTAATTATTGTTAAATCAGTTCTCACAATTTGTTTACTTCCATCAAACAAAACAAACTCAATAACTGCATAGTATGTTCCATCAGGAATTGCTTTACCTTTATATGTACCATCCCAACTATTAGTATAATCTTTTGATTCATACACCTTGCTGCCATACCTGTTGTAAACGTTGACTTTAGCACCTCCAGGATTTGATAAACAGAAATTTTGATCGTAAATAAACCATTTGTCATTTATTCCATCACCATTTGGTGTAAATGCATTTCTCACATTTACACAACTTTGTACTACTTCTACTTTTACATTATCTGTAACAGAAGGGCAGCGACCTGAAGGGTCGGTAGCTCTTAAAGTATATATTGTTGTTGCTATTGGATTAGCAAACGGCTTAAGAATGGTAGCTGAACTCAATGCCAATGGTGTAATATTAGCTGTCCACAAATAAGTTGCATTTGCAACACCAGTTGAAGAACCATTTAATTGAATTGTATTTCCTCTTGCCATTATAGTATCATTACCCGCATTTACAGTAAGAACAGGGGTAACATCAACAGTAATAGGTACACGTGGACCTTCACAATTTAAAGCAGTAGTTTGACTAACATAGTATGTTGTACTTCCTACAGTTGAAGTAGTTGGTAAAGGTGCAGTATTGCTACTTGTGCCGCCTATAGCTACATTATACCATAAGAAAGTATTACCTGTTGCACCTACTGCTATTAAAGCACTTGCATTTACAGTTTGGCAATAAGTGATCGGCGATACCACAGTTGGTGCTAAAGGTTTAGCGTTTACTGTAACTACTATTAATGCTCTTGGGCTTTCACAAACTACGCCAGATGTAGATTGGGTTACATAATAATTTGTACTTCCAACATTGGTTGTATTTGGAGTTGGTACAGTTGTACTTCCAGTACCACCTGCAGCTGAATTATACCAAAGTAGGCTTGTTCCATTAGCAGTTAATACCACTGGAGTAGCTCCTTGACAATAAACAACTGGTGTAGTAACTGTAGGAGCAGCTGGTGTAGCAGTAACAGTGACAATTATGGGACTACGAGGCCCTTCACAATTGCCTATTTTAGAACTTACATAATAAGTTGTAGTTCCTCCAGCAGCTGTAGATGGTGTTGGTACTGTTGAATTTCCAACTCCACCAGTAGGAGTAAGATACCAAAGTAAACCACTACCAGATGCTATAAGAGGTGATGCCGTTGCCGATTGACAATAAGTAACTGGTGAAATTACAGTTGGTGCAAATGGCGTAATATTTACATTAACCGTAATAGTTGCTTTAGGACCTTCACAAGTACCAATGGTAGAACTTACTTGATAAACTACACTTCCCACATTTGAAGTGCTTGGAGTTGGAGCTACTCCAGTTACAATAGTTCCTCCTCCAGCTAAAGGTACATACCACAATAGATTTGTACCTCCTGCGGTAAGCGCAATTGCAGTTTCTGCTTGACAATATACAACAGGACTAACTACTGTAGGTGCCAATGGTGTAGGATTTATTGTAACTAAAATTGCAGCTCTTGTACTAAAACAAGTTCCATTATTTGATTGAACATAATATGTTGTGTTTCCTACATTGGTAGTAGATGGTGTTGGTGCTCCAGGCAAAGCTATACCGCCTGTTGGTACAGTGAACCATGTAACAGCACTACCTGTTGTAACAGTTAATGGTACTGCTGTTGTTACACCTTGACAATAAACAACAGGGCTTACTACAGTAGGTATTGTAGGATTAGCAAAAACATTTACAGTAATAGGAACTCTTAAACTTGCGCAACCATTTACACCAGTTTGCGTAACAAAATAAGTAATATTTGAAGGAGAAGCTGTGTTAGGTATAGGAGCAGTTGATGTAACTGCACCTCCCACAGCAGCAGTATACCACAATAGATTTGTACCCGAAGCTGTTAAAGCAACTGAAGTGTTACCAACACAATAATTTACAGGAGTTGTTACCACTGGTGAGGTAGAATAAGCAGTTACATTTACAATTATTGCTGTTCTTAAGCCCTCACATGTTCCTATTATTTGACTTACATAATAAGTTGTAGACCCAGCGGTAGCAGTACTTGGCACAGGTGCTATGTTACTTCCAGTTCCACCTATTGCAGCAGAATACCATAATAAAGTAGCGCCAGGCACTGCTGTAGCGCTACTTGCTAAAGATGTAGCTATAGCACCTTGGCAATAATTTACCGGTGTTACAACAACTACAGGGGCTGTGGTAGAAACAATAATATTTACAGTTATTGCAGCTCTTGGTCCTTCACATAAACCAATTTTTTGGCTTACATAATAAATAGTAGAACCCACAGTTGTAGTAGAAGGAATTATAGCTGTTGTACTACCAACACCGCCTACTGCATTTGCATACCACAATAAAGTATGACTTGGTAAAGCAGTAGCTGAAAGTGCTGTAGCAGTAGCATTTTGACAATAAGTAACTGGAGAAACTACTACAGGTGCCGCTGGTACCAAAACCACACTTAAAACAGTAGAAGTATTACATGTTACAGTACCTGATGTTAGTGTTACATTATAAGTATAATTTCCTGGAGTACTTGGTGCTGAAATATTAGTAGGGTTTTGTACAGTAGATGTAAAACCTCCTGGCCCAGTCCATGCATAAGATGTAGTACCCGAGAGTACTGTAGTTGTTAAATTAAAAGGACTACCTACACAAATGGGACCATTGTTGGTAGAGCTGCACAAACTAGGGCAGCTACTTTGAGCTGTATTACTAGGATTAGGATTGAATGCTACAGTACCAACACCACCATTAAAATTAGTTACTAAAAGTGCATACCATTGCCCTGCTACAACATTTGGAACATTTACAATTTCTGTACCAGAAATAGAAAAACTACAAGCCGTAGGAGTAAGTGTAGTAGGAGTAGCTGCCAACTGGGTACAAGCAGAAGCTTGACTGGTAAAAGGCCCCCAAACTGCAAAATCAACATCTATTGGAACACCTGCTGCATTTGTTTGAGTAATTGTAAAATTTAAATTACCAGATTGAGTTACTTCTATATAATACCAAGTTGGGTTAGGTGTAGAACCTAGGCAACCATAAACGCCACCACCGCCCAAACTAGGCTGGTTTACTACTCCAGGTTGACTAAAACCAGTGCCTGCACAAAACTGATTTGATGCACCACAAGTTTCTCCAGGGCCTGGTGTACCGACACAAATACTAAAATTAGCATCTACACCTGTTAATTCTGTTTGCACCCTTACATAATAGGTATTACCAGCAACAAGACTGGTTAAATTCACAACATTAGGATCTACTCCAGAGCACCCAATTTGAACCAAGGCTCCACAATTTCCACTATATACAGAAGTAAGCATATTGGTTGTTAAGCCAGTTACATTTAATAATCTTACTGTATGAGCAGTACCTACTGCTATAAAAGTGTACCAAACATCATCATCCCAACCGTTAGGTCCACTGCAAGTGGGTGTTGGTGTAGTGGTAGATTGTGTAGCACCAGCAGTTGTACCAGAAGTTGTAACCGCACAAAGTTGGTTTGCGTTTACTGTTAAACTTATAGCACCAGCACAGTTGTCATTAGCTGGTGGCGGTGGTGGTGTACCAATACATAAATTAAAATTTACCTCCTGTGCTATTATAGTAGTAGTAGTAAATACACGTATATAATATATTTGACCAGGCGTAAGACCTGTTACATTATACAAATTAGTTGCATTACAAGAAACTTCTACTAATGCATTACAAGGACCACTATAAACAACTGAAGTAAGTGCAGTAACTGTACCTACGATATTTAAAAGACTAATACGATGTGTAGCATTTGTTGCTAGAAAAGAAAACCAAACATCATCATCTGCACCAGCAGCATTGCAACTTGGTGCAGGTACTCCAATAGTAGGAGTAGCACTTACTATTGTACCAGCAGATACAGTCCCACAAAAATAATTTGGATTTACAGTTGCGCTAATTGCTGTTAAACAATTATCATTTACAGGTGGTGGAGGTGGTGTACCTACACAAATATTAAAGTTTGATTCTACAAAAGGAGTAGCTGATATTGTAAATATTCTTACATAATAGGTAGTATTAGGAGTTAGACCAACAAGATTAAGCAAACCAGTTGTACTACAGCCATTTTGTACCAATGCAGCGCAAGTACCACTATATGTTGCTATTCCCATTGCATTTACTGGTAGTACACCAGTAAGTGTAATTCTATGTGCTGTTGAAGTAGCAGTAGTAGTAAAGCTATACCACACATCATCATTTATACCAGTAGTACCACATGTAGGCAGAGGTGTAGTGGTAGATTGTGTAGCACTAATAGTAGTGCCAGCAGTAACCACTGCACAATTAAAATCAGCATTTATTGTTAATGAAGTTGCATTTAAACAATCATCATTTGATGGTGGTGGTGGCGGAGTGCCTACACAAATTTGAAATGCTGATGTAGTACCTACAACTGTTGAAGTTGTATATATTCTAACCAAATAAGTGGTGCCAGCTATCAAGCCTGTTAGATTTAAAACTCCAGAATTGCTACACCCTATTTCTACAAGTGATGTGCATGTGCCACTATAAGCGGTTATACCCATTGCATTTGCTGGCAATACATTTAATAAAGAAACCCTATGCCCTGTTCCGGTTGCTATAAAACTATACCAAACATCATCATTTACACCAGTGGCACTACAACTCGGTAGTGGTGTGTTTAAAGATTGGGTAGCACTAACTGTAGTGCCGCTTGTAAAATTTGTACAAGTATATGTTGGGTTCACGCTAACTAAAACAGCATTTATACATTCATCATTAGCTGGTGGTGGCGGCGGTGTACCTACACAAATATTAAAAGTGGCAGTTGCAGTAGATGTTACATTGGTATAAACCCTCACATAATAGGTATTGCCAGCAGTTAACCCTCCTACATCTAATGTATTTCCATTTAAACAAGCAATTGGAGTTAATGCAGCACAAGTACCGCTATATACTTGCATTATCAAACTAGTACTACCACCAGCTACATTAAGTAAACTTACCCTATGTGCAACACCCGTAGCCACAAAACTAAACCAAACATCATCATTCCAAGCATTTCCAATACCGCAAGTAGGGTTTGGCAATGTAGAAGATTGTGTTGCATTATTTGTTGTACCAGCTGTAACAACGCCACAAAGTAAATTCGCATTTACTGTTACCAGTTGAGCATTAATACATTCATTATTAGCTGGTGGAATATTTGCAGTAACACAAATACCAAATGTACCACTACCACCTCCTACACCCCACATTCTAATATAAATTACAGTGCCTGGAGCAGCTGTTAAAGTAAGTCTTGGCATCAAACTAGCGCCGTTATTATCATTACAACCTATACTTGTAAAAGTAAGGTTTGGACAAGTGCCAGTGGCAGTGTATGCATTTAATGCTCCATTTGTAAGTGCTGGTTGTGTGGGTCCGTTTGCAGGACCAGATCTTGTATCAATTACAATAGAAGTTGCCCCAACTGGTACTGTGGTTGTGAACCAAACATCTCCATCTGTATATGTACCACATGCTGGGTTTGCAACACCCGCTGTTGCACTTGCATCTACATTTGAAAAAGTGGTAAATGAACAAGCTGCATTTGCTATCAAATCAATTGCTCCAGTACCAGGAAAATTTGGATCCAAACAAGGGTCGTCATTTAATGGTATTTGTGCATAAGATTGCATAGAAGCAACTATAAGAATAGCTATGAATGCTATTTGCTTTTTGAAATTAATAAACATTTGCGATATTTTTTTAAACCTAGCAGTAAAATGCATAATTTATTTTTTAATTATATTTAGAAGAGTTTTGGTCTAAATCAAGATTTGACTTTGTCAAATTTGATTTTTATTTTTTAAAAAATTACTTTTTTATATCAAAACGAAGCCCAATTTCATGAGCCCCTGAGCCACCGTCAAATGCACTAATGGGGGTAGAATATGCATCATAACTATAGGAAAGATTTAATTTTTCTGTAAGATTAAATCCAAATTGCAAGCTATATGATTGTCTCATTTTTGCTAAAACAGCCACCCATAATTTTTGTTGATAATCAAGTTTTACACCTGCTTCAAATTCAGTAGGTGAATTTTGAATTACTCTTACCAATGCGTTTGGTATAAGCTTTATGTTATCACCCGTTTCAAATACATAATTAACCATCATATTGTAATGCCTATATAATTTGCCATTTAAAGTTGCATTAGGCACATCAGACAATTGTAATTTCGTTTGTATTAACTGGCTTACAGCTACTCCTGCTGTAAGTTTTCCATTGGTGTAATATGCACCTGCTCCTGCATCTATACCTACTTTGCTGGAGGCTCCACCTAGTACAGGGTCTATAACACCTCCTAAAGCAGGACTTGCTGTAAGCGAACTTTGTATTTTACTTTTATTAATAGCATATTGCAAACCTCTTAACTCAAGACCTAAGCCAAATTTATGTTTTTGATCTTTAGAAATTATATGATAAGAGTAAGCCAACTGTACGCCAGTTCTACTGGTAGGACCTGTTTCATCTCTATAAACATAAGCACCAATGCCTGCATTTAATTTATCTAAGTTTACATCGGTATACAACATAAATGTTTTTGGACTTCCAGGAAAAGAAGCCCATTGATTCCTGTAAGATAATCCAACCATTTTTTTATCAGACATACCAGCAGCAGCTGGGTTTAACATAGAATTATGTTGCAAGTATTGGCTCATAAAATGCAACTGTTGTGCACTACTTAAAAAAACCGATAATACAAATAATAATGAAAGTGAAAATTTTCTCATAAACTAATTTTACTATTAAGCCTTAAAGTTAAACGAAATGTTAAAGAAAACGTAAAAAGGAGAAAAAAAGTTTCCAGAAATTACAATAAAATTATTACTTCTACGTTCCGAAGGTTTTTAAGTCTATGAATTACATCATCCAACCGCACTTGGGGTATGCCTACTTTTATAATCGTAAACAATTGATTTTCTTGTGCCTTAATTTCACAACCAAACTGTTTTATGATCATTAATACATCATTCATTTGGGTATAATCAAACTGCAAGCTATAATTTATCAAAACAGGCTTTTGAACGATTGGAACCACTTGTAATGCCATAGCCGCAGTAGATTTATAGGCGTTGATTAAGCCCGGCACTCCTAATAAGCTTCCTCCAAAATACCTCACAACCACAATCAAAGTATCAGTTACTTCTTTACTATCTATTTGCCCTAATATTGGCTTTCCGGCACTTCCTGCAGGCTCTCCATCATCACTACTTCTAAAATTCACTTCCCCAGTACCTATTCTATAGGCAAAACAAAAATGAACTGCTTTTGGATGTTCTTTTTTTAAGCGTTGAATATGTTTTTTTAAATCAGTAGATACAGCAAAAGGAATAGCATACGCTAAAAATTTACTCCCCCTATCTTTAAATTCAGCCATCCCCTCTTGTTCAATTGTATTATAAAAACTCATTTTATTTGCGTTTATAAAATTCTATTTTATCTGTAAAAATATTTTTTGTATTTAAATGAATTTCATTTTCAAGTATTGGTGCAAATATACCCTTACCAATTTTTAGGCTTCGGTTTTTTATTATTACTGCTTCATCCCAAAAATTTTCCTTTACAAAACCATTTATCGTTTTTGCTCCTCCTTCAATAATAATTGATTGAATGTTTTTTTCATAAGTATATCTTAAAACAGCATTTATAGGTGTTTCTTTTTCAAGCATTTTATAAAATTCAATATTTTTAAGCATTTCATTCTTGTGTCTATTTATTATTACAGTACTTGCATAGTCATTGTAAACATTCGATTCCTCAGCTATTTCTAAATCAATATCAATAATAATTCTAACAGGATTATTTCCTATCCAATTTCTTACATTTAAAATAGGATTATCTTTTAATACAGTATTAATTCCTACTGCAATACCTGCTCTATAAGCTCTCCACTTGTGTACAAGTATATTCGTAATTTCGTTTGATATTTTTAGAGGCTTCCTATTTTCGTGTGCTATAAAACCATCTTTTGTTTGAGCCCATTTTAAAATAATAAAAGGTCTTTTCTTTTCATGAAAATTAAAAAAAGTTTTATTTAAGTTTAAACATTCATTTTCTAAAACTCCCACTTCTACTTTTACTGAATCATTTAATAATTTTTGAATTCCCTTTCCATTTACTTTTTCAAAACTATCTCTACAACCAATTACAACATGAGGTATTTTTTTTTCTAGAATTAAATTTACACAAGGCGGTGTTTTACCTTTATGTGCACAAGGTTCTAAAGAAACAAACAAAATACTTTTTTCAATGTATTGTATATCTTTTTCTATTACACTATTTATGCAATTTACTTCTGCATGCTGTGCACCATATTTTTCATGAAAGCCCTCTCCTATTATTCTGTTGTTATAAACCAACACGGATCCTACCATAGGGTTAGGCGCTACATTACCTGCACCTAACTTTGCAAGTTGTATACACCTACTCATATACTGGTTAAAATTGTTCACAGTTCAAAATTAAGCATCAAATTTTCTGTTTCAAAATCTTATATACAATAGCTTGCTTCTTGTTAAAACTTTTTTAAACTAATATTGCAATTATGATTTTAAAAGAAATTTATACAACATATATAAAACAACTGAGTTCTATTTACGAAAAAGGTGAAGCTGAGGCTATAACAAAAATTGCAATTGAATATTTTACTAAAATTGAATTAAGCAAAATATTGATAAACGGAGATAAAATTATTGATACCAATATTTACGAAAAATTAGAAAATGCACTTGCACAACTTTTAAAAAATAAACCAATACAATATATTACAGGTTACTGCTGGTTTTACAATCTACAGTTTAAAGTAAATGAACATGTACTTATACCAAGGCCAGAAACTGAAGAATTGGTTTTTGAAATAATCACAAAAATTAAAAAATATAATTTAAAAAAAATAAAAAAATAAAAAATA
>JAYVID010000181.1:0-32135 GCA_043770525.1 Ferruginibacter sp. | reverse complement strand
ACCTCGATTTTCATCCTTTTATAGTGGTAGATGGTATACAGGCTAAAGAATTCCGCAAGCAAAAGATTGATATAGCCAGCTATTCGGCAGTTATTTTTACCAGTCGCAATGCTATTGATCATTTTTTCCGTATTTGCGAGGAGATGAAAATAAGTGTATCACAGGAAACAAAATATTTTTGTATTACTGAAGCGGTGGCACTTTACCTTCAAAAATTTATTTTATACCGTAAAAGAAAAGTGTTTTATGGTGCAGATGGTACCAATAAAAGCTTGTTTGATGTTATAAATAAACACAAGGAACATGAAAAGTTTCTTTATCCTTGTTCTGAGTCTTTTGATAGTGAAATAACCAACTGGCTTAAATATCATAAATGTGAGTTTGCCACGCCAGTATTATATAGTGTGTTGAGTAATGATATAAAAAAAGTAATTGCAAAAAATTATGATGTTATTTGCTTTTTTACCCCAGGCGGCGTGAAAAGTTTTGTTGAAAACTTTCCTAACTATAAGCAAAATGGTACAAGGTTTGGCGCTTTTGGTATAAACACTTTTAAAGCTGCTGAAGAAGCAGGCCTTACTTTACAAATAAAAGCTCCCATGCCACAAACCCCAGGCATGGTAAGCGCTTTAGATAAATACCTTCAAACAATTTCTACTAAGAAAAAGTAATGTAGATCCAAGTTATTTTGTTCTTCTACAATACTTTCATAAAATTTGTTGTATGCAAAATGAACTTCACAAAGAAACAAGCCCTTATCTTTTACAACATGCAAACAATCCAGTACACTGGCAACCTTGGTGTGCTAAAACTTTAAAAATTGCAGAGCAACTCGATAAACCAATACTCGTAAGTATTGGCTATGCCGCATGCCATTGGTGCCATGTAATGGAAAGAGAGAGTTTTGAAAACGAAACTACAGCAGCTATAATGAATGAGCATTTTGTAAATATTAAAATAGATAGAGAAGAACGGCCAGATATAGACCATATTTACATGGATGCAGTACAAGCAATTGCTGGCAATGGAGGCTGGCCTTTAAATGTTTTTCTTACTCCACAAGGCAAACCATTTTATGGAGGTACTTATTTTCCTCCTGTAAAAGCCCACGGCAGATCATCTTGGACAGATGTGCTCTTAAGCATTAACGAAGCTTGGAAAAATAGAAGAGAGGAAATGGAATCTCAAGCAGATACTTTATTAGAGCATTTAAAAAAGTCGAACAATTTTGGAGGGTTAAAAAACAGTATCGAAATTGAAACTGGTACAATTTCATTTACAAAAGATGATGTTATCAGCATTACAAAAAATTTATTGGAAAATGCAGATGTTGTAGAAGGTGGTTTTGGAAAGGCTCCAAAATTTCCTCAAACATTCTCTATAAATGTATTACTGCAAGCAGCTTATTTTTTAAAAGACGAAATGGCTTTAACGCAAGCTGAGTTATCCCTCACTAAAATGCTGCAAGGAGGCATTTACGACCAGCTGGCTGGTGGCCTATGCAGATACAGTACCGATGCTGAATGGCTAGCACCCCATTTTGAAAAAATGCTATATGATAATGCACTTTTTATAACAGCTTTAAGCAACGCTTATTTACTTACAAAAAAAGATATTTATAAAGACGCAGTAGCGCATGTTTGTAACTTTTTGTTTGAAGAAATGAAAAATAAAGAAGGTGGTTATTATGCAGCCATAGATGCAGATAGTGAGGGAGTAGAAGGTAAGTTTTATGTGTGGGATAAGGCTGAAATAGATAATTTATTGGGAAAGGATGCAGCTTTGTTTAATGCCTATTATGATGTAACAGATGAAGGCAATTGGGAAGAAAAAAATATTTTACGAATATTAAAACCAATTGAACATGTTACAACACACTTTAATATTAGTGTAATAGAAGCCATATCAATTATAGAAAAAAGCAAGATTATAATATTAGCACAGCGTAATAAAAGAATAAGACCCATTACCGACGATAAGATATTGCTTGGTTGGAATGCACTATTGGTTTCAGCCTTTTGTAAAGCTTATGCAGTTTTGCAAGATGATAAATACAAAATTGCTGCAGTAGAATTATACATGTTTATTGAAAAATCATTTAGAAATGAAAAAGTAGGTTTTTTTCACACTTATAAGCATGGTCAAGCAAAATACCCCGCTTTTTTAGATGATTATGCATATTTTATAGAAGCATCAATTTCTTTACAAGAAATAACAGGAGAGGAGAATTATTTGCACAAAGCAAAAACACTGATGGAATATGTTTTTGAAAATTTTGCAGATATAGAAAGTAATTTCTTCTTTTTTACAGAAAAAAGCCAAAATGATGTAATAATGCGAAAAATAGAACTCTACGACGGGGCAAGCCCCGCCGCAAATAGTGTTCTAGCAAGTAATTTATTATACCTATCCATTGTTTTTGATAACAATGAGTGGGGTAACAGGGCTACAAAAATGATAGAATCCCTCAAAACTATCATCTTAAAACACCCTGGTTCCTTCGGTGTATGGGCTTCAGCAGCTATAAATATGGCTGTAGGCATAAACGAAGTGGTAATAATCGGTAATAACATGATTCCAGAACTTTTAAAAGTGCTGCATCAATATTTTCCAAATAAAATATTACAGTCATCTTTCGGTAAATCTCCTATGCCTTTATTAAAAGGAAAAGTTAATTCTGACAAAACTTCCCTATTTTTGTGCCGCAATTTTATATGCTTAAAACCCTTCTTTAATACAGAAGATTTAATGAATCATATAGAAAAAAATCAATTTTAATAAGGGGTTGCCACAATATTATTAAAAAAGGCTCGTTATTGTAATGATTCTTGACTGTTTCATGTTAAGTAAATTTAACATTTTCAACACACAGGAATCGGTTTTAGAAGTAAAATTTTATTACATTTGCTCATACCCTCAAAGTAAAAAAAAATGAATAATCGGACAGTCTATTTTTTAGCGGTAATTTTTCTTGCTTTTGCAGCTGTAAGTTGTAAAAGTAAAGGTGGTTCATCATCAATTAATGATGGCCAATTACATGGTGTTGCACCAGGTAGTAAATACAATAGCACCAAACCTCCAGGTATGATATATGTACCAGCGGGTACTTTCCACATGGGGCCTAGTGATGAAGATGCAAACTTTGCATACACAGCTAGAAACAAACAAGTTTCTATCAGTGGCTTTTGGATGGATGCTACAGAAATCACTAACAATGAGTACCGTATGTTTACCAATTGGGTAAGGGATTCTATTGGTGCAAAGTTGATGAACTTTGTAAAGCAAGGATCTGATGGTATTGAATATATAGACTGGAAGAAAGCTAAAACAATTAAGTGGGGAGATAAAGCAACTTTAGAAAAAATTGATGCTATGATCGTAACCGCTGATAATAGAATTTTTGGTAAAAAAGAATTAGACGCTAAAAAAATTGTTTATCATTCTGAAATTTTTGATTACAAAGCATCTGCAAATAATAGAGATACTACCGTTCAACGTAAAGAGTTTATAATGAAACAGGATATACCTGTTTACCCAGATTCTTTATCTTGGATTAGAGATTATGCTTACTCTTACAATGAACCAATGGCTAAACAATATTATAGCCACCCTGCTTATGGAGATTATCCTGTAGTAGGTGTAAGTTGGAAACAAGCTACTGCTTTTTGTGAGTGGAGAACACATTACTTAATGGCTTACCAAGAGTCTAAGAAATTAACTGGCCAAACAGATTTCCGTTTGCCTACAGAAGCTCAGTGGGAATATGCTGCTCGTGGTGGTCGTTCACAATCTTCTTATCCTTGGGGTGGTCCTTATCTTAGAAATAAGAAGGGTTGTTTGTTAGCAAACTTTAAGCCAGGCCGTGGTAACTATCCTGAAGATGGTGGTTTATATACAGTACGTGCAGATTCATATTGGCCAAACGATTTTGGTTTATATAACATGGCTGGTAACGTAGCAGAATGGACTTCATCTTTGTTTTACGAAGGGTCATACAATTTTCAACATGATATGAACCCAGATGTTCGTTGGAATGCTAAAAATTCTGATGCACCTCGTATGAAACGTAAAGTGGTACGTGGTGGAAGTTGGAAAGATGTAGCTTACTTTTTACAAACAGGTACACGCAATTACGATTATCAAGATACGGCAAAATGCTATATTGGTTTCCGTTGTGTAATTGATTTACCACCTACCATTAAAAAATAATACAATAGTAAATTTTTAAAAAAATCTTATTTTAACCTTTTTGATGTTTCTGTTACAAAAAAACAGAAGCATCTTATGGCGACTTTATACAATTAATCTAACAAAAAAAATCCTTAATTAAACAAAACTTAAAAACATGTCAGTAAAAATTCCTTCAAAATTAAGTAAATGGATGGACGTAGGTGTATCAATTGCGGCAGCGGCTGTAATTTTTGGAGCACTACAAAAAATATTGCACACACCAATTGCTGATATATGGCTTAAAATTGGGCTATATGCAGAAGCTTGTATATTCTTGATTTATGGTGTTTTATATATGATTTTCCCTGCTGTAAAAGAAGAGTACGAAGGCGGAATGAAAGCAGCAGTACCAGTTGGTAACCCAGCATTGGCAAACATGGATAAAATGTTGCAAGATGCAGATATTACTCCTGTAAATTTAAAAAGATTAGGAGAAGGTTTTCAAAAATTAGGTACAACAGTGTCTGGTATATCTGATGTAAGTGATGTTGTAAAATCTACTGCTGATTTTAGCAAAAAAACACAAGAGGCAAGTGCAGCCATATCTTCTATGAGTTCTGCATTCACTAGTAGTGCAGCTACAATGGCATCATTTAGCAGTGCTTCTGAAAGTGCTAAAGGATTTCATGAGCAAGTACAAGTGCTTACTAAAAACTTAGGATCATTAAATACAATATACGAGTTGGAGCTTAAAGAAAGCAATAATCACCTTAAAGCATTAAATGGCTTCTACGGTAAAATGGCAGAAGCTAGTACAGCTATGATGGGTAGTGTGGAAGATGCAAACAAAGCTAAAGAGCAAATTGGAGCATTGGCTACCAACCTTGGTAAATTGAACGCTGTGTATGGCAACATGCTAGGTGCAATGCAAGGCAGATAATATAAAGTGTAGGGTTGTTTTGTAAACAACCAACATTAATCCAACTAACAATATTTAATAAAACCATTAATACTATAAGTTATGGCTTTACCTAAAGAGCCCAGGCAAAAAATGATTAACATAATGTACTTAGTGCTTACAGCATTACTTGCATTGAATGTATCATCAGAAATTTTAAATGCGTTTAAAGTGGTTACAACCAGTTTAGACAATTCAAATACAAACATTAGTAAGGCAAATAATATCTTGTATGGTTCATTGGCTGAAAAAGCTGCTGATCCAAAAACTAGAGAAAAAGCTACTATTTGGAACAATCATGCTTTAAAAGCTAAATCATTATCTGATGAATTTTCTAAATATATTGATGATTTGAAAGCTCAATTAATAAAAGAAGCTACTCCAGAAGGCGAGCCTACAGAAAATTTTAAAGGAGATGATTTAGAAGCTGCTACTCGTTTATTTGGTGCTGGTGAGCATGGTAAAAATCGTGGCCCAGAATTTGAAGGAAAACTTAAAGCGTACAGAGCTGCCATGTTGGCAATTAGTCCTGAAATAGCTAAAGAGTTTGATGCCTCACTTTCTGTAGATGGTAAACCAGCTTCAGGGCAAGATGGAAAAGTAAAAGATTTTACTGATGCATATTTCCACATGGTACCAACCTTAGCAGGTTTAACTTTATTGAGCAAATTTCAAAATAATGTAAAAAACTCTGAAAACCAAGTTACCAGCTATTGTCAAAGTCAAATCGGGCAAGTAGTGGTACACATGGATCAGGTAGGTGTATTGGTTGGGCAAAGTTCTAACTATGTTATGCCAGGGCAAGAAATAAAAGTAACAGCAGGTGTTGGTGCTTATAGTTCATCTGCTAAACCTACAATTGTAATTGGTGGAAGTTCAGTAGCAGTAAATGCTGGTCAAGGTTTTGCTACAAGAATCGCATCAGGTTCTGGTGAACAATCTATACCAGTTTCTGTAACATTTTTAGACGAAAATGGTAAAGCACAAACAAAAACAGAGACAGTTAAATATACCGTTGGTACTCCAGGTGGCGCTGCTGTAATGTTAGATAAAATGAATGTGTTCTATATCGGCGTTGATAATCCTGTTACTATAGGTTCATCTTCTGGCTGGGATAAAACAAATGTAACCATGAGTGGTGGTAGTATAAGTGGAAGTGGTTCTAATAGAACAGTAAGAGTAGGATCAGTTGGTAATGCAACTATAAATGTAACAGCTGATGGTAAACCAAGTCAATTCCAATTTAGGGTGAAAAGAATTCCTGATCCAGTATTTAAAGTGGGTTCTGGTAAAGGACGTATGCCAGTGGTTGAATTTAGAGGACAAGATTTTGTAAGAGCTGATTTATTGGGTTTTGATTTTGATTTAAGATATACAGTAGTAAGTGCAACTGTTTACTTTGGTGGGGCTGGGTTTCCTAGTGTAGCTATCGGGCAACTAGGCAGCAATAGTTTAGGCTCTGTTGCAGCATTTAAGGCTAGATGTTTACCAGGTTCTTCAGTTTCATTTACGAATATCAAAGTATCTGGACCAGATGGCACAAGATCTATTGACGATGCTACAATACAATTATATTAAAATATCATTAATAATTCATGTTATGAATAAGCAAATTTTTAAATTTTTAGTTTTATCCATTTTATTAGTTGGTTTTGGTACTGCTAGTGTTTTTGCCCAAAAGGGTAAGAAAAGGGCAGCAACTAAACGCCAAACTACAAAAACTACAAAAAATAAAACTAAGGCTAAAATAAAAAATGGCACTGCCTCAGCTGATATTACAGATGCTGCTCCTGCAAGCGATGACTCTATACCTATGCCAAAAGTGAAAAAATCATTGCGTAGAGATGCTTCTGTAGATAATGATCTTGTAAGAGATAGAACTCCACTTGCTTATGAGCATTTGCGTGCAGATGATGCTGTTTATCGTCATAAAGTATGGCGTGAAATAGATGCTCGTGAAAAAATGAATTTACCTTTTAGATACTCAGCTGATGAAGATAATGGTAACCAGCGGTTTATTTTAATACTATTGAAAGCAGTACAAGATGGTTCTGTTACAGTCTTTGGTAATGTAGATGATAGGTTTACAACGCCAATGACTAAAGGTGAAGTAGCTAAGATTGTTGCTGGTGATCCAGTGACTTTTAAAACTTATGATGACAAAGGAAATGAAACAGGAACAAAAACTCAAACAAATGATGTAAGCTGGGACTCTATTTACAAGTTTAGAATTAAAGAAGAGGTAGTTTTTGATAAGGAAAGCTCTCGATTATTTTTTAGAATACTAGGTATAGCACCAATTAAGAATATTAAAGTAAATGGACTTGATTTTGGTGAAACTGAATTATTCTGGGCTTACTATCCAGATTTAAGAGAAATTTTTGCAAAATATGAAGTGTACAATGGCAAAAACTTTGGTGCTCGTATGAGCTGGGAAGAGTTATTTGAAAGCCGGATGTTTTATGGTCGTATAGTAAAAAGTACTATTGATAACCCTTATAATCAGTATATAAAGGATTATAAAGGTATGAATGAAAATCCTATTCTACAATTGCTAGAAGGTGAAACAATAAAAGATAAAATTTTTAACTACGAACAAGATCTTTGGAGTTATTAATAAAAAAAGTATAATAAAAAATGCCTGCAATTTGCGGGCATTTTTTATGTGTATTGGTTTTCCCTGCGAACCCTGCGATTCTCTGTGAACTTTGCGATAGAAAGAAACATTTATACTTTTAGTTTTTAACAAATCACATACCTTTAAAAATATTACCTTCCAACTCTTAATTTAATAAATGAAGAATAGCATAGTAAATATTATTGGATTTTTAACCTTTTTTATTTGTATTGCATTCACATCAAATGCACAATGGTATAATCCTGAAAAGGTAAATAAAAAAGCTATATCATTATATAACAAAGGTTATGAAGATGCAATTGCAGGTAATTACTTAATGGCAATAGGCAACTTAAATGAGGCTTTAAAAATAGAGGCTAATTATATAGATGCATTGCTTGCAAGAGCAGATGTTTTTACAAGAATAAAAAACTACAATGCCTCATCTTTAGATTATGAAACTGCCATTACAAAAGATTCTGTTTATACAAAAGGGTACTTATTACAGTACGCTGCAAGCCTTGCTACTGCTGGCAATTTTGAGAAAGCACTTTCTTCTACGGTGTCTTTTATGGGTGCAAAGGGTATAAACAAAAAGGATTTATCTTTAGCGGAAAATAGAAAAAAAAATTACGAATTTGCTTTAGATTTTGTTAAAAAAAATAAGAATGCAAATTATATTTTTAATCCACAAAACATGGGTGAAAATATCAATAGCATTAACCTAGAGTATTTGCCAAGTATAACGGTAGAAGGAAATAAATTGATATTTAATAAAAGAATAAACGGAGATGAAGATTTTTATGAATCCAATAAAGTAAATGGAATTTGGCAATTGGCTACACCTGTAAAAGGAAAGCTAAATACAAATTTAAATGAAGGGGCTCAAAACATTAGCCAAGATGGCGAATGGCTCATTTTTACTGGTTGTAATTATCCTGAAGGGTATGGTAGCTGTGATTTATACATATCTACAAAAAATAAAAATGGTGAATGGAGTGAAGCTGTAAATATGGGGAGTAACATAAATACAGAGGCTTGGGAAAGTGCACCTACCTTATCGCCTGACAAAAGGGATTTGTATTTTTCAAGCACAAGGTCAGGTGGCATTGGAGGGTCGGATATATGGGTATCTCATAGCATAAATGGTGAATGGCAAAAACCAGAAAATCTTGGTAATATAATAAACACTAGCAAAGATGATGGTTGCCCTTTTATTCATGCAGATAATCAAACCATGTATTTCAATAGTAGCGGGCATCAAGGATATGGATTAAACGATTTGTTTGTAACAAGAAGAAATGAAAAAGGAAATTGGCAACAACCCAATAACCTTGGTTATCCCATAAACACTGTAGATGAAGAAGCATCTTTGATTGTAGCTGCAGATGGTAAAACAGCTTTTTATGCAAGTGATAAAGGAGATTTTAAAAATAAATTAGACCTATTCAGTTTTGAATTAAGAGAAGATATACGAGCCCAAAAAACACTTTGGGTAAAAGGAAAAGTATTTGATAAAAAAACAAATAAACCATTGTTATCTTCGGTGGAATTAACTTCTATAGAGGATGGTTTTATTTTGTCAAAATTGCAAACAGATGTAAATGGTAATTATCTAACAACGTTGCCCATTGGAAAAAATTACGCTTTTAATGTAAATAGAAAAGGATATTTATTTTATTCGGAAAATTTTATCTTAAAGGATAAAAGTATTGATTCTGCTATGGTTATTGATATTGGCTTACAACCAATAGAAAAAGGTGCATTAATTATTTTAAAAAATATTTTCTTTGAATCAAAAAAAGCAACATTACAAACAAGTTCTTTTTTAGAACTAGATAAAGTAGCTACCTTAATGATGGAGAATACAAAACTAATAATACAAATAAGTGGTTTTACAGATAACGTAGGAAAACCCTCTGACAATCTAGTACTGAGTAATAATAGAAGTAAGGCAGTAATAAATTATTTAATAAAAAAAGGTATAACTGCAAAGCGATTAATAGGAAAAGGCTTTGGAGAAACAAAACCAATTGCTAAAAATAATACGGAACAAGGTAAGGCACAAAATAGGAGAACAGAAATGAGCGTAATTTCAAATTGATTTTTGTAATATTGTTACTCAAACGATGAACAACGATATACTCCATCAAATAGCACTAACACTTGTACCTAATATAGGCGATGTACGTGCAAAAGCATTGCTAGAAACTTTTGGTGATGCTGCAAGTATTTTTAAAGCTCCCAAAAAACAATTAGAAAACATTGAAGGAATAGGAACTGTAGCAGCAAATGCTATAAAGCAGTTTTCCGATTTTAAAATTTGTGAAGATGAAATAAAATTTATCGAAAAAAGTAAGTCTACTCCATTATTTATAACAGATAAAAACTATCCTCAGCGATTATTAAACTGCTACGACAGCCCTACAATGCTCTATTATAAAGGCAATGCAGATTTAAATACTTCAAAAATAGTATCAATAGTTGGTACAAGAACCAATAGTGATTATGGGAAAAATATATGCGATAAAATAATTGAAGATTTATCAGCACAAAATATTTTAGTAATAAGTGGACTAGCATTTGGTATAGATACCATAGCACATAAAGCATCGCTAAAAAGTAATTTGAAAACAGTTGGAGTAGTAGCACATGGGCTTGACAAAGTATACCCAGCACAAAATAAAGCTCTGGCGGTAGATATGCTTACTCAAGGTGGTTTGCTTACCGATTTTATGAGTGGTACAAATCCTGACAGGCAAAATTTTCCACGAAGAAATAGAATAGTAGCTGGTATATGTGATGCATTGATTGTAATAGAAAGCAGTGTAAAAGGAGGATCCCTTATTACCGCAGAGCTTGCCAATAGTTACAACAAAGATGTGTTTGCTTTTCCAGGCAAAGTATCCGATAGCAGAAGCGAAGGCTGCAATTACCTTATAAGAAACAACAAGGCTACATTAATAACATCCGCCAAAGATTTGCTAGAAAGCATGAACTGGAATGATGCTCCTAAAAAAGTAAAACAACAAAGAGAATTATTTATTGAACTAACTGCAGATGAAAAAATAATTACAGATATTTTAAAAGCCCGAGAGCACATTCAAATAGATGAGTTGTATTTTAAAAGTGGCTTAAGTAGTAGTGCAGTAGCACAAGCATTATTAATGTTGGAAATGCAAGGAGTGGTAGCCTCCTTACCTGGTAAAGTATTCAAATTAATTTAAGAATCCTTGTACTTTAAACCTTCAGCTTTGAACTTTACCACAACCTTCCTATCTTTGCCTATGGCAACAAGAAAATCTTCCGCAACAACTACTGTAAATAAATTTTTTGGAGAAGGACTCACTTTTGATGATGTATTGCTTATGCCCGCATACTCACAAATACTCCCAAGAGATGTAAACATACAAACAGTA
Source organism: Ferruginibacter sp. (assembly GCA_043770525.1). GTDB lineage: Bacteria > Bacteroidota > Bacteroidia > Chitinophagales > Chitinophagaceae > Ferruginibacter. The sequence goes on along the minus strand of JAYVID010000181.1, from coordinate 20,971 downwards.
CTTACTAAAAATATTACTTTAAACGTACCATTGCTAAGTGCTGCTATGGATACCGTTACAGAAGCTACTTTGGCTATTGCACTTGCAAGAGAAGGCGGGCTTGGTATACTGCACAAAAATATGAGTATAGAGCAGCAAGCAGAGCAAGTAAAAAAAGTAAAAAGAAGCGAGAATGGATTGATATTGGATCCAGTAACACTGCCTCCCGATGCTACAGTAGGTGAAGCAATGCGCTTGATGTACGACAACAAAATTGGTGGTATACCAATTGTAAATGCACAGCATAAATTAGTAGGCATACTTACAAATAGAGACCTTCGTTTTGAAATAAATAAAAAAATAAAAGTAAGTGAAGTAATGACAAAAGAAAACCTCATTACTGCACCAGAAGGTACAGATTTAAAAAAAGCCGAACTCATTTTTAGAAAAAACAAAATCGAAAAATTACCAGTTGTAAATAAAGCAGGAAAATTAATAGGCTTAGTAACTTTTGGCGATATTTTAAAACTAAAAAATCATCCTTATGCTATAAAAGATGCTTATGGCAGATTGCTTGTAGGTGCAGGTGTAGGAATTACAAACGATACCATGCTGAGGGTAGAAGCCTTGCAAAAAGCTGGGGTAGATGTAATTTGTTTGGATAGTGCACATGGACATACAAAGGGTGTAATAGACATGTTGAAAACAATTAAAAAAGCCTATAAAAATATTGATGTAATAGCAGGTAATGTAGCAACTGCCGCTGGTGCAAAAGCACTAGCCGATGCAGGTGCCGATGCGGTGAAAGTAGGAATAGGCCCAGGTTCTATTTGTACAACGAGGGTAGTAGCAGGCACAGGCGTACCACAAATTACAGCCGTAATGGAAGCTACCAAAGCTTTAAAAAACAAAAACATTGGTATCATAAGCGACGGCGGAATACGCTACACAGGCGATATGGTAAAAGCATTGGCAGCAGGAGCCACTTGTGTAATGATGGGAAATGTATTTGCAGGTACAGAAGAAAGTCCTGGCGAAACAATTATATACGAAGGCCGTAAGTTTAAACAATACAGAGGCATGGGTTCGCTTGGTGCAATGGCACAAGGCAGTAGCGATCGTTATTTTCAAGATGTGGAAGATGATATAAAGAAATTTGTGCCAGAAGGCATAGAGGGACGAGTAGCATTTAAAGGAAGTTTAAAAGAAGTGGTGCACCAATTTACGGGTGGTTTAAAAGCTGGCATGGGTTACTGCGGAGCCCCCAATATAAAGGCGTTGCAAGCAAATGGGCAGTTTGTAAAAATAACCAATGCCGGTATGAAAGAAAGCCATGCACATGATATTGCAATTACAAAAGAGGCTCCCAATTATAGTAGGTAGCCTAGCTCCTCTCCTTTGGAGAGGCGGGGGTGAGGTTCTTTTTTAGCCGAACAAAGAAACAGCTATTTGCATCTTCATTGGCGTCGCACATTTCAACAGTATCACTTTATTAATCTTTTATTATGTACTAGATTGTGCAACAGATTATGAAATAGATTATGTGCTTTTTGATTTTTCAGATTTAAAAGTTCATCAACTCTAACTCTCTATAATAAAAAATACAAGTAAATTTATATTATAAAAAACACTGTGAAAAAAATAATTCTCCAAGCTTTTCTTATTTGCATATTTGCCTATTTGCCCATCTGCACTTATGCCCAATCCCGCCTCAGAGTATCCTTACTTACTTGCACTCCAGGCGAAGAGTTAAACGAAACTTTTGGCCACAGTGCTCTAAGGGTTATAGATAGTAACAGCGTAACAGACCATGTATACAATTATGGTACTTTTAATTTCGAAGATAAAAATTTCTACTTAAAATTTATAAAAGGCAAATTAAAATACTTTGTAAATATTGATCAATACCAAGATTTTGTTTTTTACTACCAACAAACCAACAGAGGTGTTACAGAGCAAGAGCTAGATTTAACCTTGGAAGAGAAACAAGAAATTGTAGCAGCACTTAAAGAAAATTTAAAAGAAGAAAACAAGTATTATCAATATGATTTTTTCTTAGATAATTGCACCACTAGGCTAAGGGATATTTTAGAAAAATACAAAAAGCCAACCCCCGCTTTGCCAGCAGTAATGCCAGCAAGTTTTACATTTAGAAATGCTATACACCAGTACTTAGATGATGGGCAAAAAAAATGGAGTAAACTTGGAATAGATATTTTGCTAGGTGCAAAAACCGATGCAGTTATGACGGTAGAGCAACAAAAATTTTTACCAGATAATTTGATGCATGCACTGGATTCATCAAAAAATGTAAATTTAGTTTCAGATTCTAAACAACTTCATTTTTTTGAAAAAGTAAAACTTAAAAAAAGTTTTTTTACACCCTTGTTTTTTAGTGTTTCTATTCTTTGTTTTTTTATTGCTTTAGGTTTTATAAAAAATAATAAAGCAAAAGCTTTTTTAAAGCTATTAGATTTTCTATTATTTTTTATTGTTGGGCTATTGGGAGTTCTATTAATTTTTATGTGGTTTGGTACAGACCACAGCATGACAAAAAACAATTACAATTTGTTGTGGGCATCACCCATATTTGTTGTTTATGCTTTTATGCAGCATAGGCAAAATAAAGCCACAAAAATATTTTCTATTATTATTGGTATTTTCTTCTTTTTATTAATATGTAGTTGGTTTTTTCTACCACAATTAATGAACAATGCATTATTGCCAATCGTATTTTTATTGGGTTGGAGGGCTATAAGTTTTTATTCAGTTAGTAAAACTAAGGCTTAATGTAAATTGAAATTTCACATTAAGCGCAATTGTAAACTTATTTTATAAAGAATACGTAAATAGGTAGTAAACATTATTTTAGTTTTTAATAAATTTTTATAAATAAGTAAACAAGAGCTTTGTTTTGACTAATTAATATAAATGCTTTTTTAACGCTAATTTTAGGTTTTATATTTTCAAATGCAGCATTATTGCTTAATTTTAATGCTTTATTACTACCAATGAAAAAAATACTATTTCTTTTAGTCATTTTAGCCTCTATTTCCCCAGTATTTGCAAAGCATATTACTGGAGGGGAGATAATTTATGATTATACCGGACCAGGTGCAGTTGCTAATACAAAAATGTACAGTATAACACTTCGTTTATTTAGAGATGGACAAAATTGTAGTGCTGCTACAAATTGTGCTGTATTGCCTGCGAGTTTAAGTATTGGTGTTTATAACAATGATAACAATGCTTTGGTAAACGGATTTATATCTGTAAATCAATCAGGTTTTATTGGAAATTTACCAATAATTTACAAGCCACCTTGTTTAAATAATGAACCTGTACTTAAATACGAAGCTGGCATTTATAATTTTCAAATTACATTACCAAATAATTCAAATGGATATACCGTTTCTTACCAAAGCTGTTGTAGAATAAATAATATTATAAATGGTGGAGCAAATGAAGGTGCCACTTATATAGGCGAAATACCAGGAACAGCAGTAGATAACAGTGCAAGGTTTCAAACAGGAATATCCGTTATCTGTTATAATAAGCCATTTAGGTTAGACTTTAGTGCAACTGACCCTGATACAAATGATAATCTGGTTTACGAATTCTACAATGCTTACAATGGTGGTAGTGCTACAGATGCGGGCTATGCTACACCTGCAGGTCCTCCTTATGGTTCTATTTCATATAATAATCCTTATTCAGGTTCTAATCCTTTTGGTACTTCTGCAACTATAAATCCTACGACTGGTATCATAACTGGTATTGCACCACCGTCTGGTAATTACATTGTAGCGGTAAATGTAAAAACTTTTCGGAATGGTGTATTTATAACTTCACATAGAAAAGATTTTATTGTAACCGTAGCTCCTTGTGAGTTTGCCAGTTCTGAACTTAAAGTTTCTTATACAAATTGTGATAATAGGGATTTTGTTTTTAAAAACGAAAACAACTCCGTTTTAAATTTAACCTTTGATTGGAATTTTGGAGATCCTGCTTCTGGAGTAAATAATACTTCAACAGAAGAATTTCCTCCGCATACTTATTCTGCTCCTGGAGATTATACTTTAACTTTAATAGTAAATAGAAATACTCCTTGTGCAGATACTACCACAGCTTTGGTAAGGGTTTGGCCAGGTTTTTTTCCTGCCTTTGCTCCAATTGCACCAAAATGTAAAAACACACCAGTACAATTTACAGATCTTACTACTACTAATTATCCGCCTGTAAATTATTGGTTTTGGGATTTTGGAGTTACAACATTAAGCAACGATACCAGTCGCTTACAAAACCCTTCATATACATATACTGTTGCTGGTACTTACAATGCTACGTTTATTGTGCAAACGGATAAGGGATGTAGGGATACGCTCTACCCTGTAGTAAACATTGTAGATAAGCCTGTATTTTTTGTAACAAACGATACACTCATTTGTACAGTAGATACAATACAATTAAAAAGCAATGTAAATACTGGAACTATTACTTGGAGCCCAAATTATATGATCAATAATGTGAATAGTTTTAATCCATTAGTAAGCCCAGATGTTACAACAACTTATACTGTCACTTATCAAGACCCATCAGGTTGTACAAATACTGCATCTGTAACTGTAAAGGTTGTAAATGAAGTAACGCTATTAGCTTTAAATGATACAACAATATGTAGAACAGATTCTGCAAAACTAAATCTAAACACCGATGCATTATACTTTATTTGGTCGCCAGCATCATTAATGGTAAACCCAACTGTAAGAAATCCAATTGTTTTTCCTACAGCAGTTTCAACAGTGTTTTCTGTAAAAGCATCTATATCTCAAAAGTGTTTTAAAGAAAAATTAATAACAGTTTCAACGGCACCATATCCAATACCAGTTGTAAGTTCAAATTCACCAATATGTTTTGGTAAAGATGCTTTATTAAATGCATCTGGCGGTAGTATTTACTCATGGTCGCCAGTTACCTATTTAAGCAACGCAAGTATTGCCAATCCTATAGTACAACAGCCACAGCAATCTACCAACTATACAGTAACTGTTAGAGATATTTTAGGATGCCCAAAGCCTGTTTCTAAAAGTATTTTAGTAGATGTTATTAAAATTATAGCAGATGCTGGCCCATCCGATACCTCCATCGTTTTAGACCAACCATTAAACTTGCAAGCTACAGGAAGTACTAATTATTTATGGACCCCGAGTACATATCTATCAAGTACAGTAATTTCTAATCCGGTAGCAAATATTACCAATAGTATTACTTATAAAGTTACAGTAAGCAATGATATTGGTTGTACAAGCACTGATACAATTAATGTAAAATTATTTTTCTTACCACCAGATGTATATGTGCCTTCTGCATTTTCTCCTAACAAAGATGGTAACAATGATAACTTTAAACCCATTGCACTTGGTATAAAATCCCTTGAAAATTTTAGTGTTTTTAATAGATGGGGGCAAAAAATGTTTAGCACAAGTACAATAGGGGCAGGGTGGAATGGAACATTTAAAGGAGTAAAGCAAGAGGCTGGAACCTTTGTTTGGACAATAGCTGCAACTGATTATAAGAATAAAAAAATAACAAGAAAAGGCTCTGTAATTTTAATAAGATAAAGCATCATTTCTTATAAATAAAAATAGAGTAAAATTAAGACCAATCATTTTTTAAATTCAATATGAACAAAACAGTATTTATTACAGGAGCTACATCTGGTATAGGAAAGGCTTGTGCAGAAAAATTTGCAATAAATAATTTCAACATTATTATTACAGGAAGAAGAGAAGGATTGCTTGCAAGTGTAAAAAAAGAGTTAGAATATAAATACAATGTAACTGTTACAACTTTGTGTTTTGATGTTCAAAATAAAGATGCAGTTTTTGCTGCAGTAAATAGTTTACCTACTAATACTGAAATTGATATTTTAATAAATAATGCAGGGCTGGCACTTGGTAGAGATTCCTTTGATGAAGCAGATATTATTGACTGGGAAATTATGATGAACACAAATGTTTTAGGTTTATTATACATGACTAGGGCACTTTTACCATTTTTAAAAAAATCTATAGGGCAAATAATAAACATTGGTTCAATTGCCGGAAAAGAAGTGTATGAAAATGGAAATGCTTATTGTGCAAGTAAATTTGCTGTAGATGCATTGTCTAAAGCTATGAGAATTGATCTTGTAAAATTTGGCTTAAAAGTAACATCCATAAACCCTGGGGCTGTAGAAACAGCATTTTCGATAGTTCGATTTAAAGGCGATACAACCAAAGCTGATGCAGCTTATAAAGGGTTTACGCCTTTGGTTGCAACCGATATAGCTGATACAATATTTTACTGTGCTACTTTACCTGCTCATGTATGTATTAATGATCTCACTATTACTTGTACCCAACAAGCAAGCTCAACTATTTTCAATAAAAATTAAAAGGTTTCTTTTAGAAGCAATTTAATTTTAGCATATTTTTTTTTAGTTTATGGGCTTTTTATTTTTTGGGTAAATCTTCCACACTAAAATCTAAGTGGTTATTGTAATATGCTCATTTATAATAAATAATACTTAAATTTTTTTTTATTTTTAGTTGGCATACTTGTTGTTTTACTACCAAAGTTAGAAGAACTTCTACCAATCTTTTGTAAAAGAAATGACATTCGTAGGAAATTGCATTGTATACTTTTACAACATGAATTTGAAGTTATTCATTTAACCAAAAGAATTCGAGTCCTATTCCAGATATCCTAGTTTAAAAAAAGAGAAAAGCCGCATCCAATGAATAAACTAATTTACATCACTATAGTTGCTTTTGCAATGGCTTTTGGCACAAAGTGTTTTGCGCAACCAATGGCTACTAACAAAGTAGCTTTTGACAATCCAGCTATCATGGTTCAAGTTGATAGCTTGAAAAAAGAGTTTGAAAAGCAAGGTTTCGTAGTAGCAAGAGAATCTGGTATGGCAATGGAGAGTGAGTATGAGATTCCAGTAATTCTTCCTTTAAAACAAGGAACTTGGTATCGCATAATTTTTATAGGCGATATGAGCTCTAAGTTATACGAAGTAAGAATGTTTGATTGGAATGAGAAACAAGTGGTTTATCAAAAGAAAATGTGGGGAGATATTGATGGTAACATTATTAACTACGATTACATACCTAAATTTACAGAATACCACATGGTAAAACCTGTACAAATTAATAAAAAGAAAAAACAAGTAGGTGGTTATTTTATGATTTTCAAAAAAGTAATACCTGCATAAAATATATTACCCACATAATTTAAAAGAAAAAATCTACCCAAAAGGTAGATTTTTTCTTTTAAGGAACATTAATATATTTATGTAATTGTAAACTCATTTCCCATTGAGGGTTTTCTTTTATATAATCTACCATCAATGGAATAATCTCTTCAGCTTTACTCCACTCTGGTTGTAAATAAAGTTTGCAATCTTTTTTTACTAGTGCAGCATATTCTTCTGCCCATTTAAAATCACTTTTATTAAATACTACTATTTTTAATTCATCTGCAAATAAAATTACCTCTTCTATTGGCGCTTTAAATTTTTTAGGAGAAAGGCAAATCCAGTCCCATGATCCAGACAATGTGGAAGAACCAGATGTTTCAATATTTGTTTCTAAGCCTGCATTTTGTAAAGCTTTTGTAAGTTCATCTAATTGGTGCATCAACGGCTCCCCGCCTGTAATTACAACTAATTTTGCTACTGTTTTTTTTACTGCTGTTACAAGGGTTTCTACAGATACTAAAGGGTGTTTACTTGCATCCCAACTATCTTTTACATCACACCATACACAGCCCACATCGCATCCACCCAAGCGTATAAAATATGCAGCACGCCCTTGGTGAAATCCTTCACCTTGTATGGTATAAAAATGTTCCATTACTGGTAATGCTATCATTAAGTAGTTTTTTTATAATTTTTAATTTATTTCCAAAAAATGGAAATTTTATTTTTATTTCCAAAAAATGGAAATAATATGTTCGTTATTCTTTTTGTCAATATTAGCCAAATTAAAAAAACTAAAGCAGAAATGTGATTCCTTTTTTCTTTTCCCCAAAAAGAAAAAAACAACAAACCACAATTGCCAACAAAGCGCTATCAAAGTTCTTCTGCTCGTAAACAAAAAAATAAAAAACCGAAGGTTTATTCTGCCCCTGCAGCCTTTAAAGTATTTTCTAGTAATGCTACAATAGTCATTAAACCAACACCTCCAGGTACGGGTGTAATGTAACTGCATTTTGCTGCTACGTTTTCAAAATCTACGTCACCCTTTATTGCATACCCTGTTTTTTTAGTTTCGTCTACAACCCTTGTAATACCTACATCTATAATTACTGCTCCTTCCTTTACCATATTAGATTTTAAGAAACTAGGATTGCCCAATGCAGCAACTATTATATCCGCACCAGCACAAATTTTTTCTAAGTCTTTGGTGCGGCTATGGCATAAAGTAACGGTGCAATTTCCAGGATTAGAATTTGCACTTAGTAAAATACTCATGGGGCGTCCTACAATATTGCTACGTCCAATTACAACAGCATTTTTTCCAGTTGTTTCAATGTCGTAATGTTTTAACATCATCATTACACCCAATGGTGTAGCAGGTACAAAAGTGTCTAAGCCTTGCACCATCTTACCTACACTTATTGGGTGAAAACCATCTACATCTTTTTCAGGATGAATAAGATTAATGATTAAAGATTCATTGATATGCTTTGGAAGTGGCAATTGTACCAAAATACCATGTACAGTTTTATCATCATTTAATTTATCTATAGCTTTGGTTAATGTTTTTTCCGTTACATCATCTTCAAATCTTATTAAGCTACTTTTAAAACCAACTTCTTCACAATTTTTTATTTTGCTAGCTACATAAGTTTCGCTTGCACCATTGTTTCCTATTAAAATGGCTGCTAAATGTGGCGTAATACCTGTATTATTTTTATGTAAAATTGTACGAGCTTTTATTTGCTCTTTTGCAGCTTTTGATACTACTTTTCCGTCTAAAATTTGCATTTGCAAAAGTATAAAACAATATCCATTTAAATTAAGTAAAATGGAATGCTTGTCATTTAAAAATAATTTTTAACTTGCTGTTAAATTAAAAACGCTTTTGTGAAAAAAGTATACCAGCTTTCATTGCTCATTATTTTTATTTTATTTGTTTCTATAAACGCAATTGCACAATCGCTAAGAACCACTATTAGTATGCCTTATATTGGTTTAGGTGCATATACTACCAAGCAATTAGATCCTTTTTCTTTTACAAGTAATCAAGCTGCATTGGCACAATTAAAAACAGGAGGTATTGGCATATTTGGGGAGCGTAGGTTTTTGCTAGCAGAAAATAGTAATTATGGAATTGCAGCAGCTTTTAAAACCAACCATGCTGGAAACTTTGGATTGCAAATAAATTATGCAGGGTTTGCAAATTTTAATGAACAAAAAGTAGGCTTAGCTTATGCAAGATCGCTTGGTAGTAAAGTAGATATTGGTATACAATTTAATTATTATGGGTATAAAATACCTGCATATAACAATGCATCTACCCTAAATTTTGAGATAGGTGCTATACTACATATTTCTGAAAAATTAAATGCAGGTATACATGTATATAACCCTGTAAGTAATAAAATAGATAAAGCGGGGGAAGAAAAATTAGCCAGCGTTTATAAGGTAGGTTTGGGGTACGATGCTTCTGATAATTTTTATTTTAGTACAGAAATTATTAAAGAAGAAAACCTGCCATTAAATGTAAATGGAGGAGTGCAATATCATTTTAATAAACAATTTTTTGCAAGAGCTGGTTTTAGGTCTGATAATAACACAGGCTATGCTGGAGCTGGTTTTCTTTATAAGAATTTGAGAATAGATATTGCTACAAGTATACATCCACAACTAGGTATTTCGCCTGGCTTATTGCTCATTTATAATTTTAAAAATTTGTAATGCTGAAAAAAATAGCAATCATATTGTTATGCTTTTTTACTTTTTTTACAAGTAAAAGTCAGCAGCCAGAAAAAGAAAAACAACCTGAGCAAAACAATTCAAATACTGAACAGCAATTTGAAAATATAACAGATAATGGAGATGATAATGAAACAGAAGATGATTCATATATTCAACTACTAAGTGGGTATCAAAAAAATCCTATCAACCTAAATTATGCTGATGAAGCGGAGCTAAAAAACCTTCGATTGTTATCTGCTATTCAAATAAAAAATTTAATTACTTATAGAAACTACTTAGGGCTATTAATAAATTTATATGAGCTACAAGCCATACCAGCTTGGGATATAGCTACCATTCAAAAAATAAAACCTTATATAAGTGTAGAAAAAAATGCAGCTTTATTTTCATCAATAAAAGATAGATTAAGTGGAGGGGAGCATACTGTTTTAGTAAGAGCAACACAAACAATAGAAAAATCAAAAGGTTATACTGACGATCCAAATGCTGGAAAAAGTTTTTATCCAGGTGCTGCCCAAAGATTATTTGTAAGGTATAGATACCAATATAAAAATTTGTTACAGTATGGTATTGTAGGAGAAAAAGATCAAGGAGAGCAATTTTTTAAAGGGTCTCAAAAGCAAGGTTTTGATTTTTATTCAGCACATGTATTTGTAAGAAATATTGGAATAATAAAATCACTCGCAATAGGCGATTATACAGTAAACCTAGGGCAAGGGCTTACACAGTGGATGAGCCTTGCGTTTAAAAAAAGTCCGGATATTATTTCTACAAAAAGAGAAGCGGATGTGTTAAGGCCTTACAACTCTGCTGGTGAAATTGCTTTTCACAGAGGCATAGGTTTAACGATAGGAAAAAAGAAATGGCAATCCACTTTATTTGCATCATATAAAAAAGTAGATGCTAATTTTTCTGCTGGCGATACTACACAAACACAAGATGATTTTGTAACTTCTTTACAAACTTCTGGTTTTCATAGAACCAAAAGTGAAGTAGCAGATAAGGGAATTCAAACACAATTTGCCTTTGGAGGAAATGCTGCTTACAATTTTAAAAATTTTCATTTTGGATTAAATGCAATTCAATATAGTCTTAAATATCCGTTACAAAAATCAAGCGAAACCTATAATTTATATGCATTATCTGGTAAAAGTTTTGGAAACTATAGCGCTGATTATAGTTACACGTATAAAAACTTACATTTCTTTGGCGAAGCTGCATTTTCCTCAAAAAAATACCCTGCCCTTGTAAATGGATTAATGATAAGTGTAGCCAATAATGTAGATATGAGTTTTGTGTATCGCAACATTTCAAAAGGGTATCAATCACTCTATTCAAATGCATTTACAGAAAGCAGTACACCCAGCAATGAAAAGGGACTTTTTTCTGGTATATCTATTCGCCCTAATAATGTATGGAGAGTTGATGCTTACGCAGATTTTTATAAATTTCCATGGTTACGTTTTAGGGTAAATGCGCCTGTAACTGGTTCAGATTATTTGGTACAATTAACGTACAAACCCAACAAGGTTTTTGAAATTTATACAAGGTTTAAGTCAGAGTCAAAATCGATAAACTACAATCCAAAAGACCTTACGCTTAGCCCAGTATTACCACAGCCTAAGCAAGATTGGCGCATGCAGTTTTCATATAAAGTGAACCCAACTTTTACTGTAAGAAGCAGGATAGAAAATATATGGTACGATAGAAATGGCGAGGCTACAGAAAATGGGTTTCTTATGTATGCAGATGTAATATTTAAGCCAATGTTAAAACCATTATCGGGTAGTGTGAGGGTTCAATATTTTGAAACAGATGGGTACAATAGCAGATTGTATGCTTATGAAAATGATGTATTGTATAGTTTTTCAATTCCTGTTTTTTATGATAAAGGATACAGATACTATTTAAACGTAAACTACGATATAAATAAAAAACTCTCCGTTTGGGGTAGGGTAGCACAATATTTTTACCCTACTAAAACTATAATAGGTAGTGGTTTAGATGAAATAAAAGGCAATAAAAGAACAGAAGTAAAACTACAAATAATATACAAATTTTAATTTTTTTCAATTAAAGCAGCGAATTAACAAAGTGTTTTGTCATCTATAAGTTAAGGGAAGATTAAAATTATTTATTTAACAATTTTTTAATTATAATTTTTTCCCCTAATTTTACGATTCATTAATTATTAATTTTTAACTCATGACAAGAATCTTATCACTATTTGTGGTGCTAATGCTCAGTGGAGTAGTGGCGTTTTCACAAAGCCGGGTGGTTACCGGCAAGGTATTTGACCAAACTGGGCAAGAAGTGCCTTTTGCAACTATTAAAGTAAAAGGTAGTAGTGCAGGTGTATCTGCTGAATCTAACGGTCAATATTCAATTAAAATAAAAAACAGTGATGTTTTAATTATTTCTAGTTCAGGTTTTGTTGCGACTGAAACTACAGTAGGTAACCAAACAAATTTAATTACTACGCTTGTTAGAGGGTCGAAAAATGATATACCCGAAGTTGTTGTTGTAGGAACTTTAGGAAGAAAAGTTAATACTAAAGCTATTGGATATGCGTCAACTACTATAGGATCTGATGACATTACACGTGTAAAAGCTGTTAACGTACAAAATGGTCTACAAGGTAAGGTTGCAGGATTATCTGTGCAAAATGTAAATAGTGGTGTATTGGGAGATACTAGAATAACCCTTAGAGGTATTAGATCTTTAACAGGAAATAACCAGCCATTATTAGTTATTGATGGTGTACCAGTTTCTCTTGATCTAATTAACTCTGTAGCTCCTGCTGATGTGCAAGAAGTTACTGTATTAAAAAGTAATTCTGCAGCTATTTTATATGGTCAAGATGGTGCTAATGGTGCAATAGTTATAACAACAAGAAGAGGTAGTCGTACAAAGCCCGTTATTAATTTTTCAACAACAGTTCAATTTGATAAGTTAGCTTATTTGCCAAAACTACAGGGAGAATTTGGAAGTGGAGAAACTGAAGATGCTAATGGACTTCCAGTCTATGATGATTTTACGAATAATAGTTTTGGACCTCGTTTTGATGGTACTACGGTTAACCTTGGACACCCTTTGCAAAACGGACAACAATTTACTGTACCTTACACTAACTTGATAAATGAAAGGTACAAGTTTTTCAATACAGGAGTTACAACTCAAAATGATATTTCTATTTCTGGTGGAGATGAAAGGAGTCGTTTTTTATTGTCTGCTCAAGATGCTAAAATTGATGGTACAATACCAAAAGATAAAAATCGTAGAACTTCTATGCGTTTTAATGCAAGTAGAGATTTCGGAAAACTAACTACAAGTTTTTCAGCCAACTATATTCAAACAAATTCAAATGTAGTTTTTCAAAACAGGGGTGGCTTTGATGATATTTACACCTCAGTTATTAAAACAGCTGGCCATGTACCTTTAACTTCTTTAAAAGATTGGAAAAATAATCCTTATGCAGGTCCTGATGGTTATTATAATTATTTTGGGTACAACCCCTATATGTTAATAGATATTGATAGAACTGTATCTAGAACACACCGATTGATAGCAAGTGCAGATATTAATTACAAAATAAACCCTGTGTTTTCATTAACTTATCGTTTAGGTACTACTCTGTCAATACAAAATCAAAAGTCTTCACAAGGAGCAATAAATGTAACTGCTTTCACTTCTTCTTTCAAGCCTTCTCCATGGGGACAAAGCACCAAAGGTTCGGTATCTGATTTTGGAGAAACTAAATCTAGATTATCATCTGAATTGTATCTAAACTTTAAGAAAAGTTACAAGAAATTTACCTTGGATGGTCTAGTAGGTGGAAGTGCGTTAACAAGGGATGAAAAAATTGTATCTGTAAGTGGTGCAAATTTAGTAATACCAGCTATTAACAATGTAAGCAACAGAACTGGTGAACCAGGAGTACTTGATAGGACGATTCAAATAAGAACATTAAGTGCAATTGGTCAAGCTACTTTAGGGTATGATAATAAAATATATCTTACTTTAAGCGGTAGAAATGACAAGGATTCTAGACTAAATCCAAATAATAATTCATTTTTCTATCCAGGAGCAAATGCCTCTGTTATTCTTACTGAGTTAATTCCTACTTTAAAGAGTAGTTCTCTATCATTACTCAAATTGAAAGCTAGTGTAGCAAAATCTGGAAACGTAAATTTGGGAGCTTACCAATTAAACAACAGTTTTAGTTCAGGTAATTTTCCTTACGGTAATTTACCAGGGTATAGCATTGACGATCAGTTAAAAGATCCTAATATAAAGCCTGAATTTATTCTTACAAAAGAAGTTGGTTTTGAATTAAATTTTTTAAGGAATAACAGAGCTCGCTTGGAAGTGAATGCTTACCAACAAAATAATACGGATCAAATCATTGCAGTTTCGTTGCCATCTTCAACTGGTTATACAAGTTCTAATGTTAATGCTGCTGCATTCGTAAATAAAGGTATTGAAACAGAATTTAGCCTTACTCCATTATTAAATTTAGGGAAATTAAAAGTAGACTTAAAAACCAATTATACCTACCAAGAGAATAAAGTAACCAAAATATTCGATGGTTTGGATCAAATAACAATAGCAGGTGTAGCTCAAGTAGTTGCAAAAGTTGGACAACCTGCATTTCTACTTAACTTAATTGATTATAACAGAGATACAGAAGGCAGAGTTATAGTAGATGGAACTACAGGAACTCCCACCTTATCAGGTACAAGGAAAACTTTTGGTCCAACTTTACCAAAACACATTTTTTCGGTAAATCCTTCATTCAGTATTGGTGATGTAACTTTTGGAGTTTTATTTGAATATAAAGGTGGTAATTTTATTTATAACGATATTGGACAGGATCTGGCTTTTAATGGTATTTCTGCAAATACAACTGAACATGGTCGTCAACCATTTGTTTGGCCTAATTCAGTAATTGATAATGGTAGAGTTTTCACTCCTAATACTAACGTATATACTAGATCTGGTAATGCCAACTTGTATACTAGCTCCATTTTCAATGCGGTTGAAGCTTCATACTATACTAGTGCAGATTTTTGGAAATTGAGAGAAATTTCTTTGTCGTATAGTTTTCCTCAGTCTATTTTGAGAAATCAAAAATTGTTTAAAGCAATTTCTGCATCATTTATAGCTAGGAATGTATTTATGTGGGTACCAAAATCTAATCAATATACAGATCCTGAATTTAGTTTTACAACAGGTAATGCAACAGGTATTAATACAACTGCACAAACACCTCCAACACGTAGTGTAGGTCTGACATTTAACTTTACATTTTAATTAATATAATAAAATATATAATGAAAAATAATAATATAATATATGCTATTTTGGGGCTTATTTTACTTGGGTCTTGCAAAAAAGGCTTCTTAGACGTAAATACAGATCCTAATTCACCATCGGATGCAACTATTACTTCTGATTTACTTTTACCTTCAGCCATGTTGAAAACGGGTGTTTTTACAACTGCATCAGGTAGAGGTACTTTACCTACATTTGCTCGATGGTGCGGGGTGTGGAGTCCTAGTGCGGATTTCGCAGCGGGTGAAGAAAGCAAATATTTAAGACAATTGAATACGAGTAATGGTACCTGGTTTTCCATTTATGATCAAAATAATGAGTTTAAATCTATTGAAGAAAAATCGAAAAAAAATGGTGAAACATTTTACCAAGGTATTGCATTAATTATGCAATCTTTAAATTATCAAATGGGTGTAGATATGTTCAATGATATGCCTTATTCTGAAGCAAATAACGCAAATATTCTTGCTCCTAAATACGACAAAGGTGAAGTTATTTATTTGGATTTGCTTAAAAAAATAGATGAAGGAATTAATTTAATAAAGAGTGCAGATGCAACTAAAAATTTAAATATTGAAAATGCAGACATCTTAAAATCTGCAAAAGCTTCTTTAAATACACCTGCTAATAGAAAATTGAAATGGGCAAAGTTTGGTAATACTCTGAAACTAAGAATTTTAATTCACATGAGCCAGTTGCCAAATATTTCTACAATTGCTTCTACAGAGATTGCTAAAATTAATACTGAGGGTAGTGGTTACTTATCTGCTGGTGAGACTATTGGTGTAAACCCTGGTTATATTACTGCGAAACCAAATTCTTTTTGGGCAAGCTACATTTTCGATCAAGCAGGTAATGCTCCAAATACTTTTAATAGAGCTAATAATTTTTCGTTAAATACTATGAAAGCTTTGAACGATGAGCGCTATAAATATTTCTATAAACCAGTTATGGGTACTAATGGTACATTACCTACACATTGGGTTGGTATAGATTATGCATTAGTTAATTCTGATCCAACCAAAAGAGCTAGTGTAACTTCTGACATTGGAGGTGCTTCAAGTCCTTCAGGTAGTACAACTGGGCTAGGTAAAGGTGCAACTATGGATTCTTGGATTATTTTAGCAACAGAAAGTTTATTCCTACAAGCAGAAGCAAAAGCAAGGAGTTGGAACGTTGCAGGAAATGCTCAAACTTTATATCAAGATGCTGTAACTGAATCATACTCTTGGTTAGGTATACCAAATGGAGCAGCTTTATCTGCAACATACTTGGCTCAATCTGATTCTAAAATTTCTTTTGGATCTACTTTAGCAGATAATTTGAGAGCAATAGCATGGCAGAAATACTTTGCATTTAATGGTAATAGTTTGTTGGAAATATGGAACGATTATAGAAGACTTGATATTATTACTATTCCTTTGTCTACAGACCCAGGACGTGGAAATAGCGTGATTCCTTTTAGACTACCTTATCCTCAAACTGAATATGATTTTAATAGTGGAAATGCAAATTCTGCAGGTGGAAAAAATATTCAAACAGATAAAATTTTCTGGGACAGATAAATTATTAACATAAAAAAATATAAAAATGAAAAATAAATTATTAACTTTAATGACCATCTCATCATTAATACTTTTTTTGACTTCATGCCTAAAGGATAAAGGTTATGATAATCAACAATATGGAACCTCAGCTTCTGGTAGCCCTGCAGCATCAGAGCGTTCTGTTAAAATATTACAAGGAGGTATTTCTGGGGGTGATATTAGAGCCAGCCAATTAGCTTTTGCTGATAATAATGCTAATTTTGATACTACCAAGTTTAGTGTTGCTTATGTTGATTACAAATCTCCCACTACTGCATCTAAAATTAATGTAACTATTGGTCTGGATTCTACGTTTGTTGCAAGTTACAATAGTTTACAAGCAATCAAATACGAACTAATGCCCGATAGTTTATACATTTTACCTAGTACTTCTTCTGTTACTAGCATTGAAGCAGGTCAAACATATTCTCCTGATTTAAAAATTATTTTTAAGCCAAATAAATTTAATTCTTCAAAAATTTATATGCTTCCTTTGAAAATCCTTACTGCTTCTGGAGTAACAGGATTACAAGTACAAGCAAATTATGGCTATATTGCCTATTCTAAAATTGGTAATCCAATAGCTGGTACTTATTCTGTGGTTGGAACAAGATGGAACTGTTCCGCAGTAGGTGATCAAGGTTATTCAGGCGGTCCCATCCCTGCAAATTATACTTCTGCTACAATACCAGGAACTAAAATTTTAGATGTTGTTGGTCCTTCTACTACTACTGCATTTATTGCTAATCTTGGAGCAGGTACCTCAAGAGATTATTTCTTTGGTATTAATCCAGCTGCAACAACGATACAAAATATTGATATTAGCTTAACCCCAAGTTTTGATCAAGGAGTTAGTAATGTTCGTTGGTTACAAAAAGATTATAATCCTGCAACAAAACAAATTATTTTAAGATGGACGTATAATAACCAGCCTGGCGGAGCAGGAAACGATCGGATTATTTTAGAAACAATGACTAAATTATAAGTTTTAAAATTATTTTTACTAAGGCTCTCACTTCTGAGAGCCTTATTTATATCTGAAATTTTAGTGCTTTTTAAATCTAAATTTCAGTAATACTTAAATTATGCCTCAACAAGATACCCAACAACCCAACCAAATAAATATCGAAATCTCCGAAGAAACCGCTGACGGTACTTACATAAACCTTGCTATTATAACACATAGCCATGCAGAGTTTGTGTACGATTTTGTAAACGTAATGCCAGGTACACCTAAGAGTAAAGTAAAAAGTAGAATCATAATGACTCCCTTTCATGCAAAGCGTTTTATGAAAGCGATGGTAGAAAATGTTCAAAAATTTGAAGCAGTAAATGGTACCATACAAGATTTAGAATCTGTAGAAATGCCTTTCAATTATGCAGGACCTGTGGGGCAAGCATAATTAATAAAGAAAATAAACTAAAAGGGGCTGTCACGTAATTTTGCGACAGCCCCTTTTTATTGGTTAAGCATTCTGAAAATATTAAAATGTTTTCGGCTGAGGCCATTCACTATGGCTTAAACTTGGAATTAATGCTAACTTTTATTTTTGAATTAAAATGTAATTTTCTTTTCAATTATATTCGTATAATGAAATCTATTTATAAACTCATAATTTCCATAGCTATTCCTTTAACAGTAGGAGCTACTTCATCATTTTTTACAATAGATGCAATAAAAGGCTGGTACACTACCTTAGAAAAACCATTTTTTACTCCACCCAATTGGTTGTTTGGCCCAGCATGGACAACCTTGTATTTATTAATGGGTATATCATTTTATATGGTATGGAATAATGTTGAATTAAGTAAATATAAATCTAAGGCTTATCTATTTTTTGCTGTCCAACTTGGCTTAAACTTTTTTTGGAGTATAATTTTCTTTTATTTTCAAAACCCTTTTGCTGGGTTAATTGAAATTATTTTAATGCTTCTGGCAATAATTCTTACCATTTTTTATTTTAGTAAAATATCAAAACTAGCAGCTTGGTTATTGGTGCCTTATGTATGTTGGGTAAGTTTTGCAACTGTTTTAAATTTTGCAATCTGGCATTTAAATTAGTTTGTATAAATAATTTTATTCAATCCAAAAAATTACTCCTAACTTACCATTCTAAAATTTATTTTATGGCAGATTATTTACAGTATTGGTGGGTTGTTGTACTCATCTTAGGTGCTTTAAGCGGCTTTGTTACCATCAACCAAGGTTTGATAGGTGTTGTAACCATGTTTGGTAAATACCGTCGTATAATGCGACCTGGCTTAAATTTTAAAATACCTTTTTTAGAGCAGATTAATAAAAAAGTAAGTATTCAAAATCGCTCTGTTGAGTTGGAGTTTCAAGCTGTAACGATTGACCAAGCAAATGTTTATTTTAAATCAATGCTGTTGTATTCTGTATTAAATGTAGATGAAGAAACAATAAAAAATGTAGCATTTAAATTTATAAGTGATAAAGATTTAATGCAAGCATTGATAAGAACAGTAGAAGGAAGTATTAGAGCATTTGTATCTACAAAAAAGCAAGCCGAAGTATTGAACGTAAGAAGAGATATTGTAGAAAACGTAAAAGAGCAAGTAGACCTTCAGTTAGAGAGTTGGGGTTATCATTTACAAGATTTACAGATAAATGATATAACGTTTGATGAAGCAATTATAAACAGTATGAGTAAAGTGGTAGCAAGCAATAACTTAAAAGCTGCTGCAGAAAACGAAGGGCAAGCATTGTTAATTACTAAAACAAAAGCGGCAGAAGCAGAAGGGAATGCAATAAAAATTGCAGCTGAAGCAGAAAGGCAAGCGGCACAATTACGTGGACAAGGTGTGGCTTTGTTTAGAGAAGAGGTGGCACGTGGTATGAGCTCTGCTGCTACAGAAATGAAACAAGCAAACTTAGATACGAATGTAATTTTGTTTAGTATGTGGGTAGAAGCTATAAAAAACTTTGCAGAGTATGGAAAAGGAAATGTGATTTTCTTAGATGGTAGTAGCGATGGTATGGAAAAAACCATGAGGCAGATAATGGCAATGCAACAACTGCATGAGGAAAAAAAGTAAATTCTTTTAATCTTGTTTTAAAAAAGTATCTCCAATAAACGAGATACTTTTTTTAGTTAGAATGAATTTCTATAAATAAATAAAAAATAAAATACTGATTTAACAAATACTTTTGCATAATTGGCTAAACTTTCGTTTTATTGCAATTGGTTCGAAATTTGCTTGGCTTAAATAACTAATGAAACACTAAAATATGTTTGACATTTTTTTACAAATAGATAGTACAGCTGCTGCAATAGCTGCGGCAAATGCTTTAGAAGCAAAAACGGAGAATGTTTTTGGGATGCTTGTTAAAGGAGGTCCTGTAATGATTCCGCTTGGAATTTTATTTGCATTAGCAATTTATGTTTTTATAGAACGTCTTTTAGCAATAAGAAAAGCAAGTAGGCCCGATGAAAATTTTATGAGTATCATAAAAGATCAAATAACAGGAGGCAATGTAGCTGCGGCTCGTAGTCTTGCAAAAAATAAAGATAACCCAGTTGCAAGAATGATAGATAAAGGAATACAACGTATAGGAAAACCAATTGATGCTATAGAAAAAAGTATGGATAATGTAGGAAAGCTAGAGTTGTATAAAATGGAGAAAAATATTAATATCCTAGCCATCATTGCACGTATTGCACCATTGTTTGGATTTGTAGGTACTATTATAGGATTGGTATTATTATTAAAACAATTTGCAACCATTAGCAACCCTTCAATAAGTGAAATTGCAGATGCCATGTATATAAAATTAATAACCTCAGCATCTGGCTTAATAATTGGAATGCTTGCTTATTTAGCTTACAGTTATTTAGATACACAAATAAATAGAATGGCAAATAGAATGGAAGCTGCTAGTAGTGAGTTTGTAGATATTTTGCAAGAGCCAACGAGGTGAGAAGGTTGAAGGTTGAAGGTTCAAAGTTGAAAGTTAAACTTCTGTGTATGCCTAAAATAGGTTGACAAAAACTTGTCACTTATGAAGCACAAATCTAATCAAAAATTAGAAATTCGGGAACGTCGAATTTTTTCCGAAGAA
>JAYVID010000180.1:0-3847 GCA_043770525.1 Ferruginibacter sp. | reverse complement strand
ATACAATGCTATACCACTCCAATGCTCGGTAACGGCTTTTTCTTTATCCCAAACGGTAGCATCTTTTACTAAATATAGGTACTCATTGCCTGGCTGTTTTATATGTGCTAGCAGTGGGTAGTTAAACTCGTGTATGTACGAAGCATCTGCCTGCACTGCATCATAGGCTGCACCACCACTTTCTAAAAAGTCGGTAATGGCTGTCATAGCTGGGTAGTCTGGGTGGGTGGTTATAGCTTCTTTGGTATAGGCTGCATTTGTGCGTATGCCTGCGGCTGCTAACCAGTCTAGGGCTATTGCAGAGAGTTCTTTAGGTGTAGTTAGGTTATTTTGGCTCAAACTTTCTAAGATTTTATATTTAAACAGAGTCAATAATTAATTGAATAGTAAACTTAAAGTAATCTTTTAGTATTACCAAGTTAAATTTTAGTTAATGAGTTTGCACGTGGCTAAATGCCTTATGCAACAGAACGAATTTCAAATAAAATTAGGGCAACAAATTGCCAAACTTCGTAAACAAAAAAAGTTTTCGCAGGTAGAGTTTGCTTATATGCTAGATAAAG
This sequence comes from Ferruginibacter sp., assembly GCA_043770525.1. Lineage (GTDB taxonomy): Bacteria > Bacteroidota > Bacteroidia > Chitinophagales > Chitinophagaceae > Ferruginibacter. The sequence continues at coordinate 3,284 of JAYVID010000180.1, read as the reverse complement.
AAAAACAGAATTATAATAAAATAGAAAAAGGCAAAACAAACCCTACTAGTTGGACGCTTTATAAAATAGCTGAGTTGCTCCATGTACCCATGAGTGAGTTGTTTAATTTTTAATTTTTGTATATTACAGTATAAATTTTATGTTATGGCACAAGTAATAGAAGTAAGGAATAAAAAAAATACTAAGAAATCAGAAATTTATAACACAGATAAGGCAGATGTAAAAGTAAAAACAAAATTTCAAGAAGAATGGGAGAAAAGTATTCCTGCTGAAAAGGCATTTGATGATTTATTAACTTATGTGCGCAATTTATGAAAAAAATAAATTTCACCTCCTCTTGTTCTTGATAAACTAAAAGAACTTTCTAAAAAACTTTATGAGGATGAATATTTTGGTTTTATTGAGGATTCTGAAAATTATGTACATAATTTAAGAGAATTTATTTTTTCTATTCCTTTATTGAAACGTAAACTAACTACTAACAAGAAGTTTGGTTCATTTTATTATAAATACAAGTACAACCATAAAACTACTTGGTATGCTACCTTTGATATTGAAGATGATTTTTATCTTATAAAAAATATAACGAACAACCATTCAGCAGATTACCCAAGTTTTATTGCTAATTTCTAATTTTTGTTAATTGCTTTACAAATCTTTGTTATGCACAATTAAAAGAAAGAAAGTCTAATTCATTATTAACATTACATAAGAAGCTAAAAAAATAATTTGCAAACAAGATGGAAACTTTGTGTATAATGAAAGTTTTGAAGAAAGATGGGCAAAAGGAATAACAGCAGAAAAAGTATTTGATAGATTGGAAAAAAAGGTTAGAGATTTATGGCAGAAATAAAATTATCTTCATTAGTAGCTGCCAAACTTGACAAGTTGATTGATTCCTTATACGAAGCTGAATAATTGGGCTTTTTTGAAAGTAGTTTAGAATATGTTCAAAATCTTAAAACTTTTATTTTTTCTATTGATACACTAAAACATAAGGTTACTAGTATTAAAAAATAGGATAATTTTTATTGCAAATACAAACATAACGCTAAAACAACTTGGTATATTTTGTTTGATAAGCTTGATGAAAACTATATTAAAAACAATATTACAAATAATCATTCTTTAGATTATCCTATACTTTTTACTTAATATTTTTTTGGTTTTATTTTGGTGGGATTTTAACAGCACATGCACTAAAGTATAAAATAACTGTAAGTGAAACCTTCATGCATAAAAGTATATCTTCTCACTAATCAAAATCCAAAATTGAAAGCATTTTCATCAAATTAAAATATAAATACTACATTGCTTTCATAAAAATTTACCCTCGATGAAAACTTTTACGCTACAGCAAATAAACGAAAAACTAAATGGAGTAATTGTTGGCAATACAACACAATCTATAACTGGGCCAGAGCAAATGGAACTGGCTACCAATGAGCAAATAACTTTTATTGGGCATAAAAAATATGCAAAACTATGGGAAGCCTCTAAAGCTTGTGCGGCAATAATAAATGCAGATATAGACTTGCAACCTGGGGAAGGTAAAGCATTTATAAAAGTAAAAAATGCAGATATTGCCATGGCAGAATTGCTTGAATTATTTGTGCCTGATGCTCCAGTTTTTGAAACAGATATAGATGCTCGTGCTGCCATACATGCAAGTGCAATTATTGGTGAGGGTTGCAAAATTGGTGCTGGTTGTTATGTAGGCAAAAATGTAAAGTTGGGTAACAATGTTATTTTATATCCTAATTGTACTGTATTAGATGATACGAGTATAGGAAATAATACGGTGATATGGAGTGGCACTGTGGTAAGGGAACGCTGTATAATTGGTGATTATTGTATACTTCACCCAAATGTAACCATAGGTGCAGATGGCTTTGGCTTTAGACCATCTCCCGATGGTAAAGGACTCATAAAAATACAGCATATAGGAAATGTAGTAATTGGAAATGGAGTGGAGATAGGTGCAAATAGTTGTGTAGATAGAGGCAAATTTAGTGCTACAATTGTGGGAGATGGATGTAAGATTGATAACTTGGTACAAATAGGGCACAATAGTAAAATGGGGCGTAGCTGTATAATGGCTGGTGCCAGTGGTTTAGCTGGTTCTGTAACATTAGGAGATGGTGTGGTGGTAGGTGGTGGTTCATGTATATCTGACCATGTAACGCTAGGCAATGGTGTACAAGTAGGCGGAGGCTCTGGTGTAATGAGTAATTTTGAAGATGGTAAAAAAATATTAGGCTATCCTGCTGTAGAAGCTAGAGATATGTTGAAACAATGGGTAGCATTGAGGAATTTAGCGAAGGGGTAGTTAATAATTATGCTAATTCCTACTGAAATTCTTATAAGTATGAAAGAAGAAATCAAAGAAGAAGGTTTTGCAGTTATTGAAAATGTATTTTCAGATATTGAAATTGAAAAAATAATTTCGCTAATCTCTAATTCGGATAGTACTAATGATACGTTTAGAAAAACGAATGACCTATTTGCTATTAGACAATTTTTTAAAGAAATACCTATAACTTTTGATAAAATTTTTAATGAAAAACTTAAAAGTATAATCTCGGAATTATTTGGAAACGATTTTTTTGTTGTAAAATCTATTTACTTTGACAAACCAGAAAATTCAAATTGGTTCGTTTCTTATCATCAAGATTTGACAATTTCTGTAGACAAGAAACTAAATCTTGCAAATTTTGGTCCTTGGACTACAAAGCAAAATCAATTTGCTGTTCAACCACCTTTAGATATCTTACAAAATAATTTTACAATTCGCATACATCTTGATAATACAGACAAAGATAATGGGGCATTAAAAGTTGTTCCAAAATCTCATAAAAAAGGAATATATAGACCTGAAACGATTGATTGGAATATTGAAACTGAAATAATTTGTAATGTAGGAAAAGGAGGAATTATGATTATGAAACCTCTGTTATTACATTCGTCTGGAAGAACAACAAACAATAATAAACGTAGAGTTTTGCATATTGAATTCAGTAAAAGTTTGTTGCCCGAAAATCTAAACTGGGCAGAATATTCAAAAATAAAATTTTAAAGAATAATAAAATATTATTCAAATATATGTGTAAGGTTTAATTTTCATTGAGATAAATAATGAATGATATATCTAGCAAATGATGTTATCTTTTATTTACCCAAAGTAACTCAACTTCATCTGGTAATTTCATACGTTCTGCAATTTTTTTGTAGCGTTCAGATAAATTGCACAAGTAATCTTGCGCTTTAGCCATACCATCTTGCAG
>JAYVID010000179.1:0-2811 GCA_043770525.1 Ferruginibacter sp. | reverse complement strand
ATTTTGTTTTACAACTTCTCTACTTAAGTCTATTAAGTTCTCTGGTAATGGTTCAGGATTATGCGCAAAATCTCCCGTTATTTCTTCATGTATAATGCTGTAATTTTTTACTCCTAACTTATCTAACAATGGAGGAATAGCCAAAGCTCCTGTACTATTTACCACATCTACCACAATGTTAAAATTAGCAGCTTCAATTGCTTTTACATCTACATATTTATGCGCTATTACTTTTTCAATATGATCTACTAATGTGGTATTGTTTGTGGTAATGCTACCTAGGTTTTCTACAGTTGCAAAATCAAAACTTTCTTCTTTTGCAATCTTCAAAATCATTTCTCCTTCAGCTCCACTTATAAACTCTCCTTTGTTGTTTAGCAATTTTAATGCATTCCATTCTTTGGGGTTGTGGCTTGCAGTAAGTATAATGCCACCATCTGCTTTCAAAGCTACCACTGCCATTTCTACCGTAGGGGTAGTACTAAAATCGGTATCAATTACATCTATACCCAAAGCACTTAAAGTTGATGAAACAATACTGCTCACCATTTTACCACTTATGCGTCCGTCTCTTCCTATTACAACTTTTTTATTATCAGTGCTATCGCTTTGTGTTTTTAACCAAGTGCCATAAGCTGCCGCAAATTTTACTACGTCTAAGGGTGTAAGATTCTCGTCTGTTTTACCACCAATAGTGCCTCTAATGCCCGAAATACTTTTTATTAATGCCATGCTGTTTATCTGATTTTAAGGAGAGTAAAGGTACAAAATTGTGGGGAGTCTATGATTATTTTGCTATATTAATTTAAAGCATTACTAAATTTTTCTTCTGCTATAGCAGATATGCTTAACGTAAGATGGAATTTAAGATATTCGTTAATTTTTAACGCCATTTGTTCTTTGAAAATATTGCAAAAGCAAGACAAAAACAATCTTCAGAAAATTTATACTAAAATTCTCATACATGCATAGAGATATTTCTTTGCATTCTTCTTTCGAAACATCGGAATTAGAAAACAATGATTTTCTTGATTTTAATGGATTTGATGGAGGCGAAGGCGGTGTAGATTAATTTTGTATAAAGGTATAAAATAAAATTATTGAACTATTTAATGTTTAAACATACTTTTGCCCAATGCTAGACACATGGTTCAAAGATTGGTTCAACTCTCCGTATTATCATCAATTATACGCCCATAGGGATGAGCAAGAAGCGGCTAATTTTATAGATAAATTGGTAACACATTTGCAACCAGCTGTCGGTGCAAAAATGCTTGATGTAGCTTGTGGAAAAGGGAGGCACAGCATGCAATTGGCATCAAAAGGGTTTGATGTAACAGGTATAGATTTAAGCAGCGAAAGTATTGCTGAAGCATTACTGAGTGAAGATAATCATTTACATTTTTATGAGCATGACATGCGCTTGCCTTTTTGGGTTAATTATTTTGATATAGCTTTTAATTTTTTTACCAGTTTTGGGTATTTTAAAACACAGCGTGAGCATGATAACGCCATAAGAAGCATTGTTACTTCCATAAAACCAGGTGGTATTTTTGTTATGGATTTTTTAAATGTACAATTTGCAACGAGTAAAGAAGTTGCAGAAACGGTTAAAGAAATAGGTACTACAAAATACAGCATTAGCAAATGGAGCGATGATCATCATTTTTATAAAAAAATATTAGTAGAAGATACAGCCCTTGCAAAACCAATGCAATACACCGAAAAAGTAGCAAAATTTACCTTGCCAGATTTTAAAAAAATGTTTGCAAAACAAGGTTTAACAATAAAAGAAGTACTAGGTGACTATCACTTTGGGACATATTGCGAAACTACCAGCCCAAGATTGATAATGATTGCTAAAAAAAGTTGATGTTATTTTTGTCTTCTTTTACAATTCCCCAAAATTGATTATAAAAAAGATTACTTAATAAAAATATTTGAAATAAATGAAGATGCTACAATGCATTTTAAATTATTAACAAAAAATTGAAAAATGAATATTGAAAATTTAACTAGTAATGAAATTGAAAGTTTGGATGAATTTATAGAAAAAAAGAAAAAAAAATTTATAATGCTTGCACTTGGAATGATATTAATAGGGATTATCGTTTCAATAATACCAATTTCATTTCTTCCTAGATCTGGCAGGTTTGCTAGTGATGTAGATACATCTGTAAATGCAATTCAATCTTTTGGTTTCGGAATTTGGGCTATTTTTTTTTTAGTGGTTGTAGGAGGGTTTATAACCGCAGCTTATGCTGATTCTCGATTGTTTTATTTAAAAAAAGATAAAATAGACTTAGAAAAAGTTCAAGTTAAAGCTTATGTAAATGATATTGTAATTTCGAAAAGCCAAAACATTTATCAAGTCATTTTTAAGGCTGAAAATATAAAAAAAATTAGATTAAATTTAGATAGTTCTACTATAAAAAATTACAAAGTCGGACAAGAAGAAAATTTTACTGTATTAAAAAATTCAAGCATTCAAATTAAAGACTTTCATTACTAAAACCATAAGTAAAATTTTATTTTAGGTAATTTTGAGTGATTGAAGCACAGTTTTATTCTATTTACAATTGAGCAATAATTCCAAAAATTGGTTTTAGTTTTATAATTTTTTATTTTTCAACGTACTATCTGTGTTTCACTATTTTATCTAATTTAATACTTTTAATTAGCACTACTGAAAGCTTCTTAATTATCTCCCAATAAAAGTTCCCCATTTCAATATACAATACTTATTACTAAATACTAACTTTGCAGCATGAGTAAAGGAAAGGTATTAATGGCAATGAGTGGCGGTATAGA
>JAYVID010000178.1:0-6020 GCA_043770525.1 Ferruginibacter sp. | reverse complement strand
ATAAGTGCCACTTGATGTATTACTCACAACAGCAGGATTCCAAGTTCCAGTAACTCCATTATTAGATGTTGTAGGTAAAGTAGGTGCAGTTGCTCCGCTACAAATAGCTGCAATAGCAGTAAATGTGGGTGTAATATTTGGTGTAACTGTAATTGTTACCGATCTTGTTGTAGCACATTGCCCAGTTGTAGGCGTAAATAAATATGTGCCACTTGCTGTATTACTTACTGTAGCAGGGCTCCAAGTACCAGTAATGCCATTGGTAGATGTAGCAGGTAAAGTGGGAGCAACAGCTCCATTACAAAAAGCAGGTATAGCTGCAAAAGCGGGAACTATAGCCGCATTTACAGTAACATTTAAAGTAGTTGTTGAAGCACACTGTCCTGCATTAGGCGCAAATGTGTAAGTGCCTCCAGCTGTATTGCTTATAGTTGTTGGGCTCCAAGTACCTACAATACCATTTGTAGAAGTTGTAGGTAAAACTGGTGCAGTAGTACCACTGCAAAATGCAGGTATAGCTGCAAAAGTTGGTGTTGTACTTGCCAAAACAGTAATACTTGAAGTAGTATTGTTACAAGTAGTAGCAGTGCTCGTAAATGTAAAAGTTGCAGTACCTAAACTTACACCAGTAATTACACCTGCATTGGTTACTGTAGCTATGGCTGTATTGCTGCTTGTCCATGTACCACCACTTGTAGGAGAAAGTGCAGCAGTATTACCTACACATACATTTGGTGGAGCAGTAACTGTTGGTTTAGGATTTACAGTTACAGTTACATTTTTAGTAAGTGGGCAAACAAGTGAACCAATAGAACCTGAGGTTACAGTATAAGTAGTGGTAGCTAGTGGAGTAGCAGAAACAGTAGTTCCAGTTGTTGCACTTAAGCCACTAGCTGGGCTCCAGGTATAAGTACCGTTACCGCCACTTGCAGTTAAATTAACTCCAGAACCACCAGAACATATTGTTGTGGACGGTGGTGTTATGTTTAATACATTAACTCCTGAAGTTGCAGTAATAGAATAATCACAAACATCACCACCAAAACCATCTATCATTAAATAATAAGTATTGCCAGGAGTTAATCCTGTTGCAGTAAAAACATTTAAACCAGGTGGCATAGGATTTAAACATCCAAATGTATTTACTGCACCACTACCACACCCACCACTAAAAACTAAAAATTGAATACCATCTCCATTGACAGAATTTGTAACATTAACATTAAACACAGCAGTAGCCGCAGAAGCTACAAATTTTATAAAAGAATTATTTTCGATAGAGGGTGTAGGAATAGTACAATTTGCAAAAGCAGTTTCTAGTTCTGGCCATACATAAGGTGGCCCATAACTATCTGAGGTATTACCACAGTACCCACTTAAATTACAAATACCAGGAGCAGTTTGGCAAAATGGACTAGCTACTGCATTACCATTACAACCTACCCCAGGGTATGGTGCAGGGTTAGCACCAAATGTTATTGACCAATTATTTAAGGTGCCAAAATCCCCGGCATAAGAGTCTTGGATGCATAAGCTCCAAACTCCATTCGCATTTATATTATTATTGAACCATCCAATATTTCCTTCCGGAATAAAGGTTCCAGTAAAAGGAGGATTACCAAAAAATATTGGGGTTATTGCGGACATACTAAAGCAAGTATTTGTATAATTATCTCCATCTCCTCCATTTTCAAAACTTAATGTAATCCAAGTACCATCTGGTGCTTTTAGTTGCAATGTTAAATCACCTACAAAAGGATGCGTAATGTTTAAGCATACAGATTTTAAACCTGTAACGGTATTAATATTCCCCACACCAGAAACAGTTATTGGATAACAAGTTTTAGCTACACCATTGTCTGGGATTGCCCCTCCTGTATTATTGGTAAATGTTTGGCCGTAAAAACATAAGGAAATAAATGAAGAAAGGATTGTAAAAAATAATTTCATTAATTTAATATTGTTAAGGTTATTAAAATTTTGTTATTCGATTTATATTAATTAGCTTCTGTTCTTCCTCTTTTTTTAGCCATAATAAATTTTGCCGTCAATTCTTTTTCTTCAAATACTTGCACAATTAACCCCAAGGGTTTTAACCAGTTTTCAAATTCTGTTTTGCTAATTGCTTTTTTCGATTTTAAAAGATGAAATTTTACTGGTATTTTATACCCAGAAAAAAATGTAACAGATGTCTTTGATTTTATCAATAATTCTACCTCGGTTGCAAGAACTTTAGTATTTACATTTTTTATTTCGATGTAGTATTGGTTTTCTTTAACTGATTGTGCAGTAATTTTATGTATAGAAAAAGTAAAGAGTAAAAATAGTGTTAAAGAAAATTTAGATTTCATGATTTTAATTTTAGGTAAATGTATGAAAATTAGTAAGTTTTTTATTCCTAAAGATTAATTTTTTTTGAAGTTAACTTTACTAAAGACTTTTAGACAGTTCACTTTTTTAAAATTATTTATTATTCTAATTTTTTTAGATAATTTTTATTTTTATATATGATTTGGACTTAATATCTTTATGTGACTCTTTGGTAGAGTACCCATTTGTTCGCTTTACATATTTTTATAAATGAAAAAATATTTCTTTTATTTTAACTATGTCTTTATAATCTAAATTTTTAGTGTGTAGCCAATTTTCACCTCATCCATGATTGATGCTTGGTTTTCAAACTGCTGCGAATGTCTAAAAGGTTATAAAAAATAATTGGGTAAATCATCTTTTATTAAATGGCTGGCCTAAGAGGGCCTAAACTCTGGTTTCGCCAATAATTGCTATGTTTCACCAATGGGAGATTATAATAATAAATCACATTGCTAAAATCACAGTTTTTATTACCGTTGAAAAGTATTACCTCATTAAATTCTTTTATACTAAGTGTATACCATTTAAACAAAAATAGTTGGAGTTTAAAGTAAAGATGTAAAGCGTCAATGAATAAAATGGTTGATAATATTTGTTTCATAACCTTGTTTTATTTTTTGTTCAGTATTTTATTCTAAGTTTATATTTGGTACTTTTTTTCGTAAAAATAGCACAAACTAAACCGAGTATATTTTGTTTTAAAAATGTTAGTTTATTTATAAATAATGTTTTCAATTTGAATATAAATTGTAGTAATTTTTTTTAAGTATAGCAACTATTTTATTAAGAATAACAAACTTTTTGTAAATTTGATAATGGCAAAAAAACACATTGTAATACTCACAGGCGCAGGCATAAGCGCAGAAAGTGGTTTAAAAACTTTTAGAGATAGTGATGGGCTTTGGATGGGCTATAATATTGAAGATGTAGCTACACCAAGGGGCTTTGCAAAAGATCCCGCATTGGTATTGGATTTTTACAACCAACGTAGGAAAGATGTAAAAGCTGCTTTGCCAAACGAAGCACACAAAGGGTTGGCAGCTTTAGAAGAAAATTTTAAAGTAACCATTGTTACACAAAATATAGATGACTTACATGAGCGTGGTGGATCCACCAAAGTAATGCACTTGCATGGGCAAATTTTTCAAATGCGCAGTGTAAAAAATACAGAAGATATTTTTCCTATTGATGGCGATATATTGGTAGGCGATTTGGCTAAAGATAGCACACAACTACGTCCACATATTGTTTGGTTTGAAGAACCTGTACCCATGATAGAAAAAGCAGCTTTTGTAATGCAAACAGCAGATGTTTTTGTATTGGTTGGTACATCGCTACAAGTTTACCCAGCGGCGGGTTTAATAGATTTTGTGCCAAGCGATGTACCCAAATATATTATTGATAAAGTAATACCCGAAGTGGGGAAGTATGAAAATATTATTCCAATAGAGGGAACGGCAACGGAAGGGGTGGATAAGTTGAAACAAATATTTATGCAACTTTGATAAATTTCTCACAGATTTTTTTTAAATGTATAAGTTTGCTAACTTTAATTACAAAGGCAATTGCTGCTACAATAAACTAATTTTTTTATGAAATCAATTCGTAAACTCCAAAGAATATTATTCCTTATTTGCATTTTAATAAGTACAACTATTTATTCTTTTAGCCAAACCAATTTGCGCCAACCTACAGCTGGTGGTTCATATAAAATATTGTTGGATATAAAGGATGAAATAACACCCATACAAAGAATAGGTATTGTACAATTGTTGCAATCAAATGAAAGGCATTTGAGAAAAGATGGAAAATTGCAAAACAATAAAAATCCAACAACTACTGCATTTGAATGGCCATTGAAACAAGCGCTTAATACTAATGATAATGGTTACTATGGTATATCAAATTATGTAGATGAAAATCCTGCATATCCAAATCAAATTACAGATTATAATTGTGGAACGAGAAGTTATGATTTGTCTTCTGGTTATAATCATGCAGGTACTGATATATTTACCTGGCCATTTAGTTGGAAAAAAATGGAGCGAAATGCTGTGCAAATTATTGCTGCGGCACCAGGTACAATCATAGGGAAATCTGATGGCAATTTCGATCAGAATTGTTCTTTTTGTACAAGTGCATGTAATTGGAATGCCGTTTATATTATGCATGCAGACGGATCTGTAGGATGGTATGGTCATTTGAAATCTGGTTCGCTCACAAGTAAATTAGTTGGTGAATCTGTTGCACTCGGAGAGTACTTAGGGGTAGTGGGTAGTTCGGGTAATTCAACAGGACCTCACTTACATTTTGAAGTTTATACAAATTCATCTTACTCACAATTGGTAGATCCTTGGGCTGGCGCTTGCAACAATTTAAATGGGCTTACAAGTTGGTGGGCTAATCAGCAGCCTTATTATGTTTCTACATTAAATAAAGTGATGATACATGGTGCGGCACCAGCTACTGGTAATTGCCCTTCGGGAGAAAATACCAATGAGAAAATAAATTTTGTAAATGGCGAAACTGTTTATCTAGGGAGTTATTACAGAGACCAACTAAATGGTCAACAATCTATTCATACCATTTACAGACCAGACAATACAGTTTTTAATACATGGACACAAAATTTCACAACCTACTACAGTGCTTCTTGGTGGTATTATACTACTACACTTCCTGCTGCTGCACCTGCAGGTGTGTGGCGTTACGAAATATTATATAATGGTACTCAAAAACAAACAGCTTACTTTTCTGTTAACAGTTCAATTGTAGAAGTATGCCCTAACAGTTATAATTTGCTAACCTCGAATATTACTGGTGCTACTTATCAATGGCAAGTAAATACTGGTACAGGATTTGTAAATATTAGTAATAACGCAAATTATGCAGGAGCAACTACGCAAAAACTACAATTAAATAATATTCTTAGTTCTTTTTATGGTTATCAATATCGTTGCTATAATGGTACAACATACAGTAATATACTTACTTTAAAATTTGTAAGTTATTGGTTGGGGTATGATAACAAAGCTTGGGAAAACCCGAGAAATTGGAGTTGTGGAAATATACCTGACGCAAATACCGATGTGATTGTAGCTAGTAATAGCAATACACCTGAATTAAGTTCCAATGCAAGCTGCAGGAGCACAAATGTAAAAACTGGTGGCAACATCAATGTGAAAACAGGCTTTACATTAACTATTACAAAGTAATCTTTTGTATGATTTTAGTGATTTATATGGTTGTATTTTTTTCAGAAAATATAACGCCATTAGCTGCTAATTCTTTCAACACTGGTTCGTATATTTCTTTAATTATAGGTAGATGCAATCCCGATAAATTGATACTGCCATTTAATATTAATTTGGCTGCAATACCCAAAGGGAGCCCAACTGTTTTTGCCATGGCGGTGTGCACACTATCTTTTCCATATACTACTAATGAAGAAATGATTTGATGTTTTTGTGCTGCCAATTCGTATTCAATTTCGTGCTGCATTACAATCATGTCTTTATCGGCAGGAGAGAGTAGGAGTTTTTTCTCTAGGGCAAATTGTAAACCATCAGCGGCGCTTATTTTACCTTTGTTTATGATGCTGGCGTTATCATTTAAGCCAAGAAATTCTAACCTTATTTTATCTTCTG
>JAYVID010000177.1:0-2421 GCA_043770525.1 Ferruginibacter sp. | reverse complement strand
CTTTTTAAAATTTCGATATTTTCAATACGCTTAAAAATGATAGGAAAATCCAATGTTAATTAATCCAGCTTTACTTCTAAATCTGTCATTAGCCTTTGGAGCAGTTTGTATTTTAGTAGTAGTTGTAAGCTCTGTAAAAAGGTATTGGTAAGCAAGTTTAACCCCAAATTTCTCTGTTATTTTATACCGAACGTAAAATTCAGAGTTTAAAGAACCTCTATCGTTATTTCCTATTAGTAAAATATTAAACCCAGTTGGTTTTGCCTTTGTAATAGTTGGTACCCCATTAGAAATGAATATTGGCGAACCTTCAGCACCAAAAGAAGCGCCAAGTAAATCTATATTAAAACCTGCCTGCAATTTAGGAGTGATGTTATAACCAATATTTATAACTGCATTTAAGGAGAACACACTAGGTTTTGGAGCAACTAATGTATCTTCTTTTACCTTATCACCAGCAAAGTCTGATGGAGCAGATGTAAAATTTACACCGGTACCATAGAATGTATTGAAACGAACCCCTGTACCAATAAAAAACTTTTTGCTCTTACCTAGGTTCCAATTGTAAAAATACCCTGCTACTACGCTGCCTTGTTTGCTGCCAAAGCCAAAGCTAAGGTCTGCTAGCTGTTGTGTTTTAGGGTTTTCGGTTTTTTGAGCTGTTGCTATAATAGTTGTTGATAATGCAAAAGCAGCTAAGAAAATATACTTCTTCATAATTTGTGTTTTTTTGTTTTTATGATATACAAACGTTTGGGTTGGTTCGTTTTTTATTTGTTTACTTTTTCCATAAAATATATAATGTTTTTTATACCCCTTTGTATTTTAAAGTTTCAATTGAAATCTTAAAGGAATAGGAATAACTTAAAATTATGTAGTTTTTTTTATTTCTATTCCTTCGCCTCCTTGTCTTTCACAATCGTTAAATCTTCCAATGCCACTGTAATGGGCATTATACCCACTTGCACAATTACTTTTTTGCCTCTGATTTCTTTTACAATTCCTATGTTTCTATTTTGGCGCATTTTTACTTTGTCGCCTACTTTTACTTCGCCTTCTACTTCTATAAACTTTTCGTTTAGTTTTTTCTTTTGGCTTTGCTGCTGTAGTTTTTCTTTTTGGTTAAAGAGCAATGCCTGTATCATTTTTACAACTTCGCCTTTATTTTCTGCTTTTTTCCACTCTATTACCATCGCTTTTAAGCGACGTTCCATATCTTTTAAGTAGTTAATTTTTTCTTCGCTTACTTTATTTTGCTCACGCATTCTTTCCATTTCTTGGCTGTGCGTTTCTTTTTTTACTACGAGCTGCATTTCTTTTTTAAGTGCTTCGTTTTCTTTTAGCAGTTCTGCTAGCGTTAGTTTTTCAGCATCTAGCTTTTGTAGATCTTGCTCCGTTTTATTCAATAATTTATCTAAACGAAATTGGTCTTCATCTACAATTTTTCTTGCACGGCTTATGAGTTTTTTATCTAGCCCAATTCTTTCTGCTATTGAAAATGTGTAAGAACTACCGGGCTTACCAATTTGTAATTTATAAAGTGGTAATAATTTTTCTTCATCAAATTGCATGGCCCCATTTATAATGCCACGCACTTTGTTTGCCATTACTTTTAGGTTTAAGTAATGCGTGGTTACAATACCAAAAGCATGTTTAAAAGCTAGCTCTTCCATTATCACTTCTGCAAATGCACCACCAAGGTTTGGGTCACTACCACTTCCGAGTTCATCTATAAAAAACAACGTTTTACCATTGGCATTCTCTATAAAATGCTTCATGTTTTTTAAGTGAGATGAATAAGTGCTTAGCTCAAATTCTATACTCTGTGTATCGCCTATGTGTATGAGTACCTGCTTGAATATGCCCATGGTGCTATCTGCGCTTGCAGGCACGAGGAGCCCGCTTTGTAGCATTATTTGTAGTAAACCTACTGTCTTCATCGTAACTGTTTTACCACCTGCATTTGGGCCACTTATTACCAATATACTAGCATCATGGTTTAGCAAAATATCTGTAGGAAAAGTTGGTTTGCCATTTCGCTTATTAAACAAAAACAACAACGGGTGATAAGCTTTTATTAAATGCAAATGTGCTTTGTCCACCAACATGGGATAAGCCGCATTCATATCTTGTGCAAGTTTTCCTTTGGCTCTTATAAAATCATATTCACCTGCTATATCATGATAACTTTGTAGCAGCGGCGCATACACACTCACTTGCTGCGTAAGCGTACGAAGTATTCTATAAATTTCTTTTGTTTCTTCGTACTCAAGCGAAAATATTTCGTTGTTTAATTCTGTGGTTTCTTCGGGCTCTATAAAACTTGTTTTGCGGCTTTCGCTTTCGCTGTGCAATACACCCTTTACCACTCGCTTTTGCTCCGCTACTACTGCAAGCACTCTCCTGCCGTTCATAAAACTT
>JAYVID010000176.1:0-5011 GCA_043770525.1 Ferruginibacter sp. | reverse complement strand
TAATGTGTTGTTTAAAAATAAAGAACAGTTTTTTGTTGGAGATAAGGGAGGTAAAGATGATTAATTATAGTATGGTTTGCCATTTCCCATTTTGAAATGTTTTGTTATAAAGCAACAAAACATTTCCATTTTTATACACTTTGTATACTGTTTTTTCCCAATCTGGTATTGGGTCTTTTCTTTTTTGTATGAAATGTGTTTTTAGAATAAGGTTGTCATTTTTTATTTCTATTGTACCAATATCTGAAAATACATTATTACAATCAGCTCCATATTGATAAGTGTAAAATTTGCAAAGAAATTTTCGCTTGCTTTTTTTATAATAATAAATATTTACAAATTTTTCTTTACGATTAAATGCTGTCTTTTCAGAATTCTTTATTGTAATAAATTTTATTTTATTTATATAAAATGTTTTATGTTGTGCTAATACAATGTTGCAAAAAGTTACGTTGAGGCACAAAGTAATTATTGTTATGAAAACTGTTTTTTTCATATAAGTTAATTTGTATAAATAAAATTATCGCTGTTGTAAAAATAAAAAATATATTGTATAAAAAAACTTAATTTGTGTTATAATTAAAAGGCAATAGTAACTTATTTTAAGTATGCCGATATGAAAAAAATAGTTCTAATATTTATGTATTGCTTTGCAGCTTTATTTTGCAAAGCACAAATAGTAGGCGATACAATGCCTGCATATAAAAGGCTGCCCTCTATTCCACCTTTTAAATTAATAGTAACACCAGATAGTACTGCTTTTAGTAGAGATGACTTAAAGAAGAAGAAAGCAACCATTATAATGGTTTTTAGCCCTGATTGTGATCATTGCATACATTCTACAGAAGATTTAATAGCCCACTACGATTTATTTAAAAAAGTACAAATAATAATGGTATCTGCTTTGCCTTATGGTTATGTAAAAAAGTTTTGCAACGATTTTAAATTAAGCAATTATCCAATCATAAAAGTAGGAGAAGATAAAAACTATTTTTTAGGTTCTTTTTATCAAGTAAAAAGTTTTCCTTCTATTTGTTTATACAGTAAAAAGGGAAAGTTTAAGCAGTATTTTGACTCAAATACAAAGTGGGAAACCATTGCAAAATTTCTTTAACACTGCCGTTGAAAAAATAATTATTAATATTTACTTTTTACAATTTAATTTCATGCCTAATAACTTAAAATTTAAAGGGTATGAAGTTTCGTTTTCCATTAACAATATTTTTTGTATGCATTTATAGTTTTGTAAATGCACAATCACCTGCCGTATATTCTTCCGCAGATATTTTACAACAAATAAAAAAGCTAGAAGTGTTTGGCAGTGTGCTTTACATAGCTGCCCATCCAGATGATGAAAATACAAGGTTGTTGGGCTATCTGGCCAACGAAAGAAAATTTCGTACAGGTTATGTAAGCCTTACCCGTGGAGATGGAGGTCAAAATTTAATAGGAGATGAGCAAGGTATAGATCTTGGGCTTATACGCACGCAAGAGTTGCTTAGTGCAAGGCGAGTAGATGGTGCAGAGCAATTTTTTACGAGGGCATTCGATTTTGGCTACAGCAAAAATCCTGAAGAAGCCATGAAAATTTGGGGGCACGAAAAAATTTTGGCAGATGTAGTTTGGGCTATAAGAAAATTTAAACCTGATGTAGTGATAGCCCGTTTTCCTACAACAGGCGAGGGTGGGCATGGGCACCATACAGCCTCTGCAATATTGGCTAGCGAAGCTTTTGATGCAGCTGCTGATGCTACAAAATTTCCTGAGCAACTTACACTTGTATCCACTTGGCAAGCCAAAAGATTACTCTGGAACACCTTTAACTTTGGAGGAAACAACACTCAAAGAGAAGATCAATTTAAAATAGACTGTGGTGTATACAATGCCATACTAGGAAAAAGTTATGGCGAAATAGCTGCGGAAAGCCGCAGTAGGCACAAAAGCCAAGGTTTTGGTGTGCCTGCCCAAAGAGGAAAAAATATAGAATACTTTAGTACACTAAAAGGAGATAAACCTGTAAATGATTTGATGGATGGGGTGGATTCTGCAAAATATAAATCTAAAGACTTTACAACTTACGCAGAAAGATTAAACAGTATTATTAAAAATTTTAACTACGCAAAGCCGCAAAATTCAATAGGAGATTTAGGCGCATTGTACTTAAACTTAAATGATTTAAAATCTGTAGAAAAAGCTGATAAGTTAATAACCCTGCAAAAAATAATAGCACAATGTGCTGGGGTATTCATGGAAGTAACTTCAATTAATCAAACTAATACAATTGGAGATAGTATTAAATTAAAATTTTCATTCATTAACAGATCGGGTGTAAATATATCTGAGGTAAAGGTAAAAGCTTTTGAACAGCAATATATTTTTAAAAATCTTTTGAAAAATGAAAATGAAGAGTTTGTAAAAGCCATAAAAATAGATGATAAAACGCAAGCTTCGCAACCATATTTTTTGCTAGACAAAATGAATGCAGGTGCCTACAATGCTTCGTTAGAAGATATTGGTAAGCCTCAAAACAATGATAACAAGGCAAACTTTGAAGTAACAATCGAAGGAAGTAGATATGGCTATGAAGTGCCTATTATGTACAAATACACCGACCCTGTAAAAGGCGAATTGTATCAACCCATTCAGCTTGTAACACCTGCTTTTATTAATGTAAATCCCAATTTACTTGTTTTTTCTAGTAATAAAAAAGATGAAAAAAAGCAACTGAGTTTTACCATACAATCTAATTTGGCACTTAATGAGAAAGTAAAATTTTATTCATTGCAAGATAAGGTGAGTAAGCAAATAGTAGATACTTCACTCAATATTGCTAAAATGGGTAAAATTATCATTCCTACTATTTTAAACGGCAACGATTTTAAAAATGATGTAACAGTTAGTATTGGTGGAGAGCTTGCTGTGCCAAGCTTTTATGAGCATCAGTATACCTCATTAAAGAAAATAAGTTATGATCATATACCCGATATTTTTTACAATTATCAAGATAGGGTGAAGGTTATAAAAATGGATTTAAAAACTGCTGGCACAAAAGCTGGTTACATTGCAGGCGCAGGCGATAAAGTGCCACAAGCATTAGAACAAATGGGCTATACCGTAACCATGCTTACTGAAAAAGATATTACTACTGCTTACATAAAACAATTTGATGTAATCATTACAGGTGTGCGTGCTCACAACATACATGCATGGCTAAGTAATGTACATCCTATACTTATGCAGTATGTAAAAGATGGTGGTACATTACTTGTGCAATACAATACCAATAATTCTATTGGCCCAGTAAAAGCAAATATTGCACCGTACCCTTTTGCCATTAGCAGGAATAGAATTACAGACGAAACGGCAGCAGTAAATTTCTTATTACCCAATCATGCAGCTTTAAATTACCCTAATAAAATAACAGCAAAAGATTTTGATGGATGGATACAGGAGCGTAGTATTTATAATGCAGAAAAAATAGATACAGCATACCAAAGAATATTAAGTATGAAGGACCCTGGTGAAACAGAGCAAGATGGTTCTCTTATTATTGCTGACTATGGAAAAGGAAAATTTGTATACACTGGCTTAGTTTTCTTTAGAGAATTGCCTGCTGGTGTGAGTGGGGCTTATAGGTTGTTTGCTAATTTAATAGCGAGAAAGAAATAAATATTGTATATAAAATAAATTATTTTCAATCAAATAAAATGGACAGTATGAATTTTAAAATGCTAAAAAGTCATATTCGAAATACACATTTCACACTTCAACAATCTGCTGTGAGGGCTGTAAATAGCCATCATACTTTTAGGAATTGGCTTATAGGATGGTATATAATAACCTTTGAACAAAACGGCGAGGATAGAGCAAAATATGGTAATAGTCTTTTAAAAAAGCTTGCACTGTCTGTTACTATTGATGGTGTTTCTGAAACGAATTTAAAATTATTTAGACAGTTTTATTTAGCCTATCCACAGATTAGTCAGTCAGTGACTGACGAATTATCTAAACTTCAAATTAGTCAGTCAATGACTGGCAAATTATCTAAACTTCAAATTAGTCAGTCAGTGACTGACAAATTATTATTGCCTTCAATTATAATACATCCTAAAAATAAGAACAATGAATTGTCTGTAATAAAAGAGAAAAATTCTTGGAAAGAAACAGATGAAAAGCTTACTAGATTATTGGTTCAAAAAATATCTTTTACACACTTTACTGAGTTAATGAAAATAAAAGATGTAATGAAGCGGCGATATTATGAGCTGCTTGTAGTGCAACAAATATTATCTGTAAGAGAACTCCAACGGCAAATAAGTACATTAAGTTTTGAGCGATTAGGCTTATCTACAAATAAGACTAAAGCACTTATTAATATCAAAAAATCTATTGTGCCTAGTAAGCCTACTGATGCAATTAAAGATTTATATTTTTTTGAATTTTTAGATTTGCCCAATAAAGAAATTATAGAAGAGAGTGATTTGGAAACAGCTCTACTTAATCAACTTGAAAAATTCATTTTAGAATTAGGTAATGGCTTTTGTTTTGAAGCTAGGCAAAAAAGAATATTGATAGGCGATGAGTATTTTTTTATTGACATGGTTTTTTACCATCGCATTTTAAAGTGCCATGTATTGATAGAATTAAAAGTAGATAAATTTAATGCAGTACACGCTACACAATTAAGAAACTATATTAAGTACTATAACAAAGAAATAAAAACTAAAACGGATAATCCTACAATTGGTATCTTATTGGTTACAGATAAAAACAAAGCCTTAGCAGAGTTCACAGTAGATGGTATTAACGAAAAAATGTTTGTTTCTAAGTATGCTATAGAGCTTCCTACTAAAAGACAACTAGAAAACTTTATAAAGAGAGAATTAAAAAAACTATAAGTATTTATTTAAGGTTTTTTCAATTTTTGAGACAGTGTCCCAAGAATTAAACCTAATTCCAGTAAGGGTTGTAAAAGATTTAAAATAATATTATGAGTATTTATGATTGGATA
>JAYVID010000175.1:0-7047 GCA_043770525.1 Ferruginibacter sp. | reverse complement strand
TAGATGATAGTACAAGTGAAGAGATAGCTGCACAAAAAGGTACGCATACGGAGCCTGGTGTGGGCAATGCATATAGAGAAAGAACGGTGGCGGAAAATTTAGATTTGTTTGCTCGAATGAAAGCGGGAGAGTTTGCCGATGGGGCAAAAATATTGCGTGCAAAAATAGACATGGGGCATACAAATATGCTCATGCGTGACCCACTGATTTACCGTATAAAACATGCACACCACCACCGCACGGGCGACAAGTGGTGCATTTACCCCATGTACGATTTTGCGCATGGGCAAAGCGATTCTATAGAAAATATTACGCATTCTATTTGCACGCTAGAGTTTATACCGCATAGAGAATTGTACGATTGGTTTATACAACAATTAGAAATTTTTCCTAGTCATCAATATGAATTTGCTCGTCGTAATTTATCATACACCGTTATGAGTAAGCGCAAGCTGAAACAATTGGTAGAGGAAAATCATGTAGCAGGTTGGGACGACCCACGCATGCCTACCATAAGCGGCATGCGCCGCCGAGGGTTTACGCCGCAGAGCATTCGTACGTTTTGTGATAAAGTAGGCATTGCGAAAAGAGAAAATATTATTGATTTTAGTTTACTCGAATTTTGCTTGAGAGAAGATTTAAACCTTACGGCTTTGCGTGCTATGGCAGTGCTTGACCCTTTGAAATTAATTATTACCAATTATGAAGAAGGCAAAACGGAAGAACTTGTAAGTGAAAACGGACCTGATGAAGCGTATGGTACTCGTACCATTCCTTTTGGCAAAGAGCTATGGATAGAGCGGGAAGATTTTATGGAGGAAGCAGCTAAGAAATGGTTTAGGTTTGCGCCTGGTGCAAGTGTGCGCTTGAAGAGTGCATACATACTTAGGTGCGATACGTTTGATAAAGATGCTGATGGAAAAGTAACTGCAATACATTGTACATATTTCCCCGAAAGTAAGAGTGGTAGCGATACAAGCGGCATAGCTGTAAAAGGCACTATACATTGGGTAAGTGCCGCCCACGCTGCGTTAGCGGAGGTACGCATGTACGACCGTTTGTTTAAAGTAGAAAACCCTAGCAGCGAAGAAGGTAATTTTAAAGATTATATAAATGAACATTCTTTAACGATTACGCAAGCATATATTGAGCCTTCGCTTGTGCATGCTACACCCGAAAATCGTTTTCAATTTTTACGCAAAGGATATTTTTGTTTGGATAAAGAGAGTACGAAAGAGAAGATTGTTTTTAATAGAACGGTTACGTTGAAGGATGCTTGGGCGAAGGAAGTGAAGAAGGTTTAAGGTTCAAAGTTCAAGGTTTGTTTAATGGAGGCACTATTTATCTGTTCGTTTGTACAAGAGAATGATTGCTTTGGTAAAAATGCTAAGCATTTTCAGCCCCGACTTATTTTTTAATAAAGCGGCTTTCCGACTTTTCGGCAAAAAAATATTGGAGGCTTTTAATAAAAATATTTTAATAAAAGGAGCTTAATTTTTTTAAGCTCCTTTTACTTTTTCTAATAGAAAAATTGTTCTTTTATTATTTTACCATCTTCTACTTCAAATATACAAATCTCATCCATATTCATTCTACCTATTCCTTTCATGGTTACGTCCATACCCATTTTTAAAGAAAAATATTTTCCTGCTACTGTTGGTTCATCGCAGTATGCACTGTGCATTTCCTCCATTGCTTCACCAAAGTTTTTATCTTTTTCTTTTTTAGCATCCAAGCCTTTTATATTTTGCAAGCTAGCAATGCCATTGTTTGGTGGTTCTATACATTCAATATCATTACTGTACAATTCGTCCAATAGAATGTCGAATTTGTTTTCACTGGTTAGTTCGTAATAACGATTAGCTACTTCCTGTGTTGTCATAATATTTTAATTTTAATGTGAAGAAAAAATTAACTTTACAGCTCTTGCTCCTTTTTCAAATAAGGAAAAACACTGCATACCAGCATAATGATAGGAAGTATTACAATTAAATAAATACCTGCAAGTTTTACAACTTCACCCTCAAACAATGAAGCAGTAAATACCATGTGCCTACTCATGCTATATGCCATTAACAATGCACATACAAACATGTTGGTACGCTTAGCAGCTACTGTAGGTAATGCAGTGAGTATAAAACTTAATACAGCAAAAATAGTAATAGGTATACCTCCTCTACCAAGGTTTGTGCCTGTGACAAATGGTTTTACGTTGTACCCTGTAAAAGTAGTATCAATACTATTATAATGTACCCATGGTATAAAACATGACGCTATTAAAGCTATGCTAGTAAATAGTGCAGTATAGTGGAGTATTTTCTTTATGTTCATTTTACAAATAGATATTTGCAAAAGTACTTTGTAAATATTTATAAAAATACGATTATGCAAAAAACAAAAAAGCCGCATTAAAAATGCAGCTTTTTGTGAGGTCCCTAGCGGATTCGAACCGCTGTAGAAGCTTTTGCAGAGCTTTGCCTAGCCACTCGGCCAAAGGACCATTTTTCATTTCAGATTTGTGATTGGTATATTTCTGATTTGGTTTGCAAAAATAGGGAAAAATTTATCCAAATACTAAAATTTTAATCGAAATTGAGCATTCAAATAAAAATGATTGCTTTATCTTTTATTAAAAGCATTTTTTTAAATAAAAAGTACACTTATGAGTCAAATTGCAGCATCAGAATTAATTATAAACAGCAGGGGAGCAGCCTATCATGTAAACTGCAGACCTGAAGAAATAGCCTCTACAATTCTTACTGTGGGAGACCCTGATAGAGTAAAAGAAGTAAGTAAACATTTTGATAGCATAGAATTTACCAATAACCACCGTGAGTTTGTTACGCATACCGGTTATATTGGCAAGAAAAGAATATCGGTAACCAGCACAGGTATTGGGCCAGATAATATTGATATTGTTTTAAATGAGCTTGATGCTTTGGTAAATATTGATTTTGAAACCCGTACTATAAAAGAAAATCTTACTCAGTTAAATATTATTAGGGTTGGCACTAGTGGCTCATTGCAAGCAGAAATACCTGTGGATAGTATTGTGGCAAGTACCCATGCTATTGGACTAGATAATTTAATGAATTTTTATAGGTTTAATAATAACGATGAAGAAACTGCCATACAGCAGGCTTTTATAACCCATAGCCAAATGGAAAGTATTACAAAGCCGTATGTGTTTGGCGCAAGCCCTGCTTTGTTAAAAGAATTTGTAAAAGATATTCACCACGGCATTACTGTTACTTGCCCTGGTTTTTATGCACCACAAGGGCGTGTATTACGCCTAGGTCTTGCACAACCCAATTTAATTGATAGTCTTACATCATTCAATTTTGGTAATCATCGTATCAGCAATTTTGAAATGGAAACGTCGGCTATTTATGGCTTAGGTAAATCTATGGGGCATCATTGTTTATCATTGAGTGCAATAGTTGCCAACAGAATAAGCAAAGAGTTTAGTAAAGATGGTGGTGCAGCGGTTGAGAATTTAATTAAAAAAACATTACAAATACTTTCAGATAAAATATAATGGATTTAACTTTTTATAAATACCAAGGAACTGGCAATGATTTCATCATTTTTGATAATCGAAAAGGAGATATTGTTCTTACAAATAAGCAAGTTAAACATTTATGCGATAGAAAATTTGGCATAGGTGCAGATGGTTTAATGTTATTGAGTAATAAAGAAGGATACGATTTTGAAATGATTTATTATAATGCGGATGGCAGTCCATCTTCGATGTGTGGCAATGGAGGTAGATGTTTGGTGCAGTTTGCTCATTCATTGGGAATACATAAAAGCAAGTATCATTTTATTGCAGTAGATGGTGCACACGATGCAGAAATAGATGAAATGAGCAAAACGGTACGATTAAAAATGCAAGATGTAGATAAGGTTGAAGAACATGGAGGGCATGCAATATTAAATACTGGTTCACCACATTATGTAAAATTTGATACAGATGTGCGTAATAAAAATATTATAGAAGAAGCTAGAGAAATACGATACAATAATACTTTTAAGGAAGAAGGAATAAATGTAAATTTTGTTGAAACAATAAGCTCGTATGAAATATACGTACGTACTTACGAACGTGGGGTAGAAGATGAAACCCTCAGCTGTGGCACAGGCGTAACCGCTGCTGCATTAATGAGTGCACACAACGATGTTGGATTTAATGAAGTAGCAGTACTTACAAATGGAGGTAAATTGAGTGTAGAGTTTAATAAAGTATCTGATGAAGTATTTACAGATATCTATTTATGTGGACCTGCCACTTTTGTTTATAAAGGCAATATAAATATTTAACGAAAAAGATGATTCAATATTTTAATATAGTAGATCAAAAAACGGTAGCTACAGATAAGCCTGCGAGTGGTACTTGGGTAAATGTATTGCCACCACTTAAGCAAGAAGAGTTTGCGGAGTTGAGCAATGATTTAAAAATACCATTGGATTTTTTAAAAGACTCATTGGATATTGATGAAAGAAGCCGCTATGAAATAGAAGAAGATGTAAAACTTGTTGTAATAAAAACGCCTACAGAAAATAATTCTTTTAACGAAAGCGATGCATTTTACATAACTATACCTATTTGTATAATACTAACAAAAGAGCAAATTGTAACGGTAAACTCTTTTGAAAACGAAGCCATCAAAAAATTCCTAAATAGTTTTCAAAATAGGCATCCTGATAAACGAAATATGATGTTGCTAAAGATTTTTGAAAAAGTAACCAATAATTTTCAAGATCATCTAAAAGAAATAAACCAGCGCAGAAATTTACTGGAGCAAAAATTATACGACTCCAATAGAAACGAAGAGCTACTACAGATGATGCGTATACAAAAGAGTTTGGTGTATTTTGTAACTGCATTGCGTAGCAACGAATTGCTTATGATGAAGCTTGCACGTACTAATTTTTTGCAGTTAAATGAAGAAGAGAAAGATTTTTTAGAAGATTTAATAATAGAAACTTCTCAAGCATTGGAAACAGCAAATACCTACACCAATATTTTATCTAGTTCACTAGATGCCTTTGCAAGCATTATTAGCAACAACCAAAATGAAGTTTTAAAAAGGCTTACAACCATTACACTTTTCTTAAGTATACCTGTATTAATAGCTAGTATTTATGGTATGAATGTGCCCTTGCCTTTTCAGCAATCGCCATTAGCATTTTGGTTGCCTATAACTATATCTTTAATAATTCTTGCTTATGTGGCAGTAAAGTTTTTTAGTAGAAAAAAATAATTTTATGATAAATGTGAGGGTTTACGGTATTTTAATAAATGAACAAAACCAAATTCTGGTAAGCGATGAGCTTATAAGAGGCATGCATATAACGAAATTTTGTGGTGGTGGGCTAGAAGAAGGAGAAGGCACCAGAGATTGCCTAAAAAGAGAATTTATGGAAGAAATGAACCTTGAAGTAGAGATAAGGGAACATATTTATACCACTGACTTTTATCAGCCATCGGCTTTTAGAAAAGATGATCAAATACTATCTATTTATTATAATGTAACACCGCTAAAAGCTATTGCTATAAAGGTTTCTAATAAACCATTTGATTTTGATGCTGCTCAAATGCGTATTTACGAAACAACCCAACAAATAGAAAATTTTAGATTTATTTCATTCATTGATTTTAACGAATCATGTATGACATTGCCTATTGATAAAGTGGTTGCTAAGTTGGTAAAAAAGGGTACTATACTTTAATACCGATGATAAAAATTTAATGCAAACATTTTTCAATGTAACGGTTTTCATTGCGAATCCTTCGGTTTTCTGCGAACTTTGCGATCGACAGTAAAATTTATTGTACTTTTTAATAATTTATATGCACAAAAAAAGCTAGTGAATTTCTCACTAGCTTTTTTTTACCAATCAAAAATAATTTTATTGAAATTCTATTCCAGAAACATCTTCTGTAGAAGGTTCAACTGGAGCAGGTTTTAAAAATTCTTCTTTTGTAATTACTTTTATTTTTTCATCTTTAAAAGTAAGTGTAGTATTAGCAAATTTGTTGTAGTTGTTGAACAATACATTTAATGTAATAAAATTCATTACATAAGCTTGTGTTTCGGCTGGTAAGAATTTTTTTACATCCCAAAATGTAGGATTGTTCAAACCTGTTTTTCTTTTTGCATTCCAAACATTACCTACACCACAATTGTAACTTGCTACTATAAGCAACATATCGTTTCCTAAGTTGCGTGTACGGTCTCTTAAATAACGAGCAGCTGTATTGGTACTTTTTACAAAATTTTTACGATCGTCAACAACCGTAGGTTTTTTAGTTTCTACTACTACTGTGCCTGGTAATACTGGCATAGCTTTTTTTATTGCATCCTCTGCTGCTAGTTTCTTTTTTTCTGCAGCAGATAATTGTGGCTCATAAGTTAAGCCATATTCTCTAGCTACTTCATCCATTATTTGCCAATATCCTACGGCACCTGCGCCAGATACTGCATTGCCATTAAAACCACTTTCTAAAGGTAACAACACTTGGTACTCACTTGCCAATTTGTGCTTACGCAAAATATTGGTAACTTTTGGAAACCACTTTTTACTTTTCTTGTACGTGTTAATTAAATAATCTCTACGATTTTTTGCAAATTTTTCTATGTACTCCATTGCTTGCTCTTCATTACCTTTTAGTACAGTAGGAAAAACAATGTTTGCTTCTTTTGTTACATATTTTACCGTAATAATATTTTCGGTTTCTTCTTTGGCTAACAATAATTTATTATCGTTGTTTTTTACGTTTTGTGCTATTGTTGTATTTGCAAATAATGTAAGCGCAAATAAACCTGCATAAGTTTTTTTAATAGTAAGCATATAATCGTTTTTCGTTTTCAAAGGATATGGTTATTGGACAAGGAGTTTAAATTATAAAATTCTAACGAGCTTACAGTAGCTTTATTGCTTTTTTAAGAAAATTTTAGGATTTTAAAGTTATTTTATTTTTCTTAAAATACTAATATTTAATTGTTTAAGTAATATTGTAGAAATTATTCTATTTATGAAAGG
>JAYVID010000174.1:0-6865 GCA_043770525.1 Ferruginibacter sp. | reverse complement strand
ACCGCTCAACCTAGCAGGGATAGAAGCGGAAATATTTTTTGACCCGATTCGGGGAAAAAAATATTGCAGTGTAAAGCCCTAAACAAATGCTCATTTATGTTCTTCTGCCCATGCTCCAAAAAAAGTATTGAGATATTAGTATTGAGTATTTAGAAAAGTTCACAAGTTTTTAAAGTGCAATCTCAATACTAAGTACTCAATACTAAATACTACTTCACCCCATACTTATCCTCATATTTTTTATACAACTGCTTATGCTTATCATCTAAATTAATATCTCTGCCTTGTATAAATGCTTTTGTAATTTGGCTTGTGCGTATATCTAGTACATCGCCTTTGCTTATTATGATGTTTGCATCTTTGCCTATTTCTATGCTGCCGCTTTTATCTGCAATGCCTAAAATTTTTGCAGCATTGAGGGTAATGGCTTGTAAGGCTTCTTCTTTGCTAAGGCCATACGATGCAGCGGTACCAGCGTTAAACATAAGATTGCGGCCAGTGGTGGTTTCGTCTTCGTCTGTAATGGCAAAGAGCACGCCTGCTTTTTGTAGGGCAGCTGGTGTTTTAAAAGGTTGGTCTATATCATCATCTTCTGCATTTGGTAGTGCATGCATTTGTGCAATAATTACCGATATATTATTTTGCTTAAGCAAGGGTGCTATCTGCCAACACTCGCTTGCACCCACGAGGGTTACTTCAAAGCCAAACTCTTTTACAAAGTCTATAGCTGTAAGCATTTCTTTTACAATATTGCAATGCACATATAATTTTTGGCTTTTGTTAAACAAGCTTTTTACAGCTTCCATTTTCAAATTTGTTTGTGCAGGTTTGTCGCCAGTGTGGTATGCTTTTGCTTGCCTAAAAAATTGTTTTACCATTTCTATTTTTTCTTTGGCCGCTTTTAGTGGGTCGCCTTGTGGCTCTGCTCCAAAGCGATTTGGTCGTACCAATAATGATGGCATATAAAAATGCAAGCCGTTGTCTTTTTTATACAAGGCATCTTCCCATGTCCATGCGTCAAATTGCACTACAGATGATGTGCCTGCTATTAAAGAACCTTGTGGCACTATATTAGCAAATAAAATACCATTGCTACGTAGGGTGTTTATAATTTTTGAATCTGCATTGTAGGCTACAATACTTTTTACATTGGGGTTTAAATCTCCAAGTTCATTGTAATCGTTGGTAGCTCTTACTTGGCTTGCTATTTCTTTTAAGCCAGTAATGGTATTGGCTAAAATAAAACCTGGGTACACATGCATACCAGTTGCATCGGTAACAACAGCGTCGGATACAGTTATGTCTTTTCCTATTTTTTCTATTTTGCCATCGTGTATAAGTACAGATGTATTTTGTAATACTTCGCCTGTACCTGTGTGTACAGTGCCATTTTTTATAAGTGTGTAGCCTACATGTTTTTTTGCAGGGCTTATATTATCTTGTGCTATTGTTGCATTTGCAAAGAAAAGCGATGATAATATGATGATGTATTTTTTCATAATAATGTTTTTTTGTTTCACGCAAAGGAGCAAAGGTTGCAGACTGCGCAAATGTTTTTGTTTTTATTGTTTCACGCAAAGGAGCAAAGGTTGCAGAGTGCGCAAAGGGTTTTGTTTTTTTGTTTCACGCAAAGGAGCAAAGGTTGCAAAGTGCGCAAAGGTTTTTGTTTTTTTGTTTCACGCAAAGGAGCAAAGGTTGCAAAGTGCGCAAAGTGTTTTGTTTTTATAAATGTTTGCAAATTGCCAACTGCCATTTGCAAACTGCTACTTGCCATCTATTCATCCTCATCCAACAACCCATGCTCATGCTCATCTGTATTACAAGTATTACTTCTTTTTAAAGATGCTTTTGCAGGTGTAGTGTTATTGCCTGCACTTTTTTCGTCTATCAATTTTTGTATAATTCTATTTCTTTCTGCAAAAATTTCTTTGCGTATTTGCAAATCTTTTTCTCTATCAAAATAAATAATACCATCTACCATTGTTTTTTCTGCCTTTGCATACATGCTTAGTGGGTTATCGCTCCACAATACGAGGTCTGCATCTTTTCCTTTTTTTATACTACCTACTTGCTTGTCTATATGCAGCATTTTTGCAGGGTTTATGGTTACCATTTTTAAGGCATCTTCTTCACTCATACCAGCATATTTTATACTCTTAGCAGCTTCTTGGTTCAGGCGACGAGCCATTTCTGCATCGTCACTATTTATAGCTACGTTTAATCCTATGTTGTGCATAATAGCAGGGTTAGCAGGTATGGCATCTTGCACTTCTACTTTGTATGCCCACCAATCGCTAAAGGTAGATGCAGCTACTCCATGCGCTTTCATTTTGTCTGCTACTTTATAGCCCTCTAGTATGTGTGTAAAAGTGTTTATTTTAAAACCAAATTTTTCGGCAAACTGCATGGTCTCTAATATTTCACTAGCTATATAACTGTGGCAAGTAATAAATCTTTTCTTATCCATTATTTCTACCAATGCATCTAGTTCCAAATCTCTTCTTGTTTTTTTAGGGTCAAGCTTAAGCGCTTTTGCATAATCTTGTGCACGGGTAAATGCATCTATTTGTACTTGCTCCACACCCATACGTGTATCTGGAAAACGATTGTTGTTTGGTGCAGGATTGCGTTTTACATTTTCCCCTAAGGCAAATTTTATAAAGCCATCTGCGCCCATAAATTTTAATGCAGTATCATTTGCACCCCATCTTAGTTTTATCAATTGTGTTTGCCCACCAATGGTATTGGCACTGCCATGCAAAATATGCGATGTGGTAACACCGCCACTTAGTTGTCTGTAAATATCTACATCATCGGGGTCAATGTTATCGCCTATGCGTACTTCCGATGTTACAGACTGTCCACCTTCGTTTATAGATGCGGCGGCTATGTGTGAGTGTTCATCAATAATTCCAGCGGTTACATGTTTGCCCGTACCATCTATTTGCTTAGCAGTTGCACTGGTTAAGTTTTTTCCAACTGCTACTATTTTTCCATTTTCTACCAACACATCTGCATTGGTTAAAATACTTTCAATTTCATTTGTCCATACCGTTGCATTTTTTATAAGGATGTTTTCTTTGCTAGGCATTTGTTTTACACCATAAGCCATATTGGGGTAGGTGAGTGTACCCATGGTTATAGCGGCAGTTGTTTTTTTACTACTATCTACTTTTGCAGGTAATGCACTTACATAATCTGCGGTCCACAATACGCTATTGCCAAGGCTGTCGGTACCCATTCCGTTCCATACTGTGCCATTGTTTATACCATTTAGTCGGTACCCTTTTTTTGCTTGTTTGGTTTCGTTAAATTGTAATTTTACTGCCCTGCCATCGTTGCTGTATTTTGTTTTAATGGTATCTTTTGTCATCACATCTGCGCTGCTATTGTCTTTCACTTCTAGCATAAATGTTTTGGTAGTATTTACATCTGTTATTTTTACGGTATACTTTCCTCTTGTATCAATACCATTATCTTCTTTTACAATATTTTTTTCGCCTTGTATCCAGTTTTGTAATATGATTGTTTTTTCTGCAAATACATTTCCGGTGGTAATAATAAAGTTTGCATATTTGCCTGCTTCTATACTGCCTATTTCGTTGTACATGCCCAGCAATTGTGCAGGATTTTTTGTAAGTGCATCTAGTGCTGCTTTCTCTGTAAGACCATATTGTATTGCTTTACGCAGGTTTGGTAAAAATTGTTTGCCATCTTTTAAATCTGCCATGGTAAGGCAAAAATTAATACCTGCTTTTTCAAAACTTGCAGGGTTGGAGGGTGCCATTTCCCAATGCTTTAAATCTGCCAACGAAATAAATCTTGCATCAGCAGCATCTTCTACATCCATAGCTACAGGAAAATTTAAAGGTACAATGTAACTTGCTTTTGTAGCTTTTACTTCTGCTATACGTTGGTACTCATTTTGCCCTGCTTTAATGATAAATTGTGTTCCAAATTCATCGCCAATTCTATCTGCACGTAAGTCGTTCCATTTATCTCCTGCTTCAAATATTTGTGGTAGTTGTAAATTATTATTCCAAGCTTGCAAGCTTAAGTTTGTACCTTCTGTTGCAGGGCGTACATTGTTTTTATACCATTGCCCATCTAAAAAACTTTGCCTAAGCAGTGCTATGCTTCCCATTATACTCCCAGGATAACTTTGTGTGGAAGTACCTTTGTTAAAAGAATAAAACGAAGCAGCTTTTTCTTTAAGCAGTGCAAAGTTTTCTTTCTTATCTGATAAATCAACCACAGCACCAGTACCTCTTGCTATACCATCTTTAGCATGGGTGAGTACTACGCTAAAACCAATATCCCGCATGCCTTTTGCCTTTGCATCATCTGCATTAAAAAGAGCAGCTGCATTTATTTCTGGTTTTATTGCTTGGTTCCAACCATAAGCCCCTTTGGTATTGCTGTTAAATTGTGCAGGTGCAAAAAAATCAAATCCTCTTCCAGCGGCTCTTGTAGGGGCAGCCACACCATAATCGCTGTACATATCTATAAACGAAGGGTAAATAAATTTGCCAGTACAATCTATGGTTACGGCATCTGCTGGTACTTTGCCATTTGCTGTTACTGCAATTATTTTTCCGTTTTTAATGACAAGAGTTGCATTACTAATGGTGGTTTGAGCATCTTTTACAATAGTTACATTGGTAAAAGCTACACTACCACTTCTTATATCAGCTACTCCATTTATAGTGTTTGTTTCTTGCGCATGTATTTGCAAGGAGATCATAGCAAGTAAAGCCAAGAAATTTAATCGTGTAAATAATTTCATATATAAATAATTTAGAAAGGAGTTGTAATTTATGAAATGAATAGCAGAACTTTAACAACAATTAAAATTTTGTTTAGGCTGTTTGTTTTTTTGAACTTTTTCCACACTAATTTTTACAATTATTTGATATTTAACAACAATAATCATCCTTTTACTTTCAAATCTTTCGCTATTTTTGCCGTTAATGGAAATCGCATCGTTTATTGACCATACAATTTTAAAACCTAGCACACTTATTGCAGATATCGAGCAACTTTGTGCTGAAGCAATTGAGTATCATTTTGCTGCGGTTTGTATACCACCATTGTTTGTAAAAAAGGCTAAAGCTAGTTGTGCAAAGAGTGAGGTAAAAGTTGCAACTGTTATTGGTTTTCCATTTGGATATAGTGCAATAGAGGCAAAGTTGGCGGAGGTATTATTAGCTATTGTAGATGGGGTAGATGAGCTGGATATGGTTATTAATATTGCGGCTTTAAAAAATAATGATTGGCAGTATTTGGCTAAAGAGCTAAATACTATTTTGCCAATAATTAGAAGTAATAATAAAGTTGTAAAAATTATAATTGAAACGGGTATTCTTACAGATGATGAAATTATAAAGTGTTGTGACTTGTATGGAATAGCGGGTGTAGATTTTTTAAAAACTTCTACTGGATATGCTGAAAAAGGAGCTACAGTACATGCTGTTTCTTTAATGAGAAAACATTTAGCTGATGCAGTAAAAATAAAAGCGAGTGGAGGAATAAAAACACTTGCGTTTGCAAAAGAATTAATAGTTGCTGGTGCAAATAGATTAGGCTGTAGCAGCAGTATAGCAATAATAAATGTAAAATAAAAAATATAAACCCTTAATATGAAACAGATTTTTTTATGTCTTAGCCTTGGATTTTGTACTACAATTTTTGCTCAAAATACAACCGATACTACAGTAACTGGCGATGCAACCATTGTAAAAGATAGCCGCCTTACTACGCTTGAAGAAAAATTGGCTAGCTATAATGCTACAACAGCTGCTAATAATGCAGCAACAGCCTCCAACACGGTAAAAATGAAGGTAGAAGGCAAAGATACCGAAGTTATAGAAACAAGTGTAAGTGGTATAGTGCTTGGGCATGGTTATAGACTAATGGTTATAAGTACGCCTGATAGAGAATTAGCTATGAAAGTACGTGGGCAATTGTACCAAGCTTTTAATAATGAGCAAAAATTATACATGACTTTTCAAATGCCCAATACAAAAATAAAATTTGGTAATTATGTGAATAAGGCAGACGCCGATAGGGCAAAGAAAAAGATTATGGCTATGAGAATAGTTACAAATAATATTTATGTAGTGCCAGAAACAATAGAAATAAAAGTACAGAAAAAAATATATACCGAAGTAGAAGTAAAAGGTAAAAAAGGTGATGCAAAAGAGCCTAAAAAGAAATAGGCTAAGAAATCGAAATAATTTTTTCGTATAATTTTCAAAATAGATTTTACTTGTTACCAAAAATAAAAGCACTTTCTGCAGCATATAAAGAGGAGTTTATACAAACTCGCAGGCATTTACATGCCAACCCTGAGTTGAGTTATAAAGAGTTTGAAACATCAAAATTTATACAAGCAAAATTGACAGGGTGGGGTATACCTTTTGAAGTGATGGCAACCACTGGAGTGGTGGGTTTAATTAAAGGAAAAAATGCCGATGAAAGAATTGTTGCACTTCGTGCAGATATGGATGCACTGCCCATAGTAGAAGAAAATGAGGTTGAATATAAATCTAAAAATAAAGGCATAATGCATGCATGTGGGCATGATGTACACACTACCTGTTTGCTTGGTGCAGCAAAAATTTTAAATGAAACAAAAGATGAGTGGACGGGCACAGTGAAATTAATTTTTCAGCCGGGTGAAGAGAAAAACCCTGGTGGAGCAAGCATGCTTATAAAAGAAGGGGTATTGGAAAACCCTGCTCCGCAAAAAATATTTGCCTTACATGTTCATAATACTTTGCAAGTAGGGCAATTTAGTTTTAAAGGCGGTATGGTAATGGCCAGTGCAGATGAAATTTATATAACCATAAAAGCAAAAGGAGGC
>JAYVID010000173.1:0-5679 GCA_043770525.1 Ferruginibacter sp. | reverse complement strand
TAAAGTAATAGGCAAGGTAGCTCCAGGCCATCTAAGTTTATAAAAAGCTGGAGTAGGATCACTAAAGTCTGCTGCATCTATATAAGAGTAATAAAAAATAACCTCACCATCTTGAAAAGCAGGTACACTAGTAAGTTTAATTTGTAACAAAGAAGGGTCATAGTTTGAAATAATTTGCCCAGCAAAAACAGGAATTAAATTGTACAATAATTGTGCATTTGTTGGAAGCGTATCAATTCTAAGGTTTTTTCCTGCTAGGGTTCCTGTTAATATTTGATCTTCAGGGTCACTTCCACTCAAATGCGGCAATACACCTGTAATTGTTATAATATCGTTCACAATTGGTCTTGGAATAATTCTAAAAAAATCAACCGACTGTGGTAATTGTTCTATGCCAAAGTTTACTTGTACTTTTATTTCTGAGGTATTTAATATTATAAAAGAAGATAACCCATTTACATTAAAATCATTACCCACAGTATTCCCAATAAATTCTCCTGTATTTTTCCAGCCTGGAGGCAAAACAGTAGAAGGCGCTGCTACAGGTATTGAATAGGTGCCAGCACTTGGTATTGTAGTTAATTGTACATTATAAACACCTACTGGTACGTTATCAAATAAATAAACTCCATCTGAACTTATAGGAGTACTTGCAACTACATTGCTACTACTATTGAGTAGGTTTGCAAATAAAGTATTACTCACATTGGTTTTAGGATTTGCAATTCCAAAAGATTGGTTTATGTTGTTGTTGGTTAAACCATCTCTATCAATAAATACATTACCTGTTATTTGTTGTACAGGTTTATCTAAACTTACAGATAAATACCAAAAATCTCCGTTTGATGGATCTCTATTTGCAGAAGTGATATCTGCTTGCTTTTTAGAATAACTAAAATTACTTTGGGTACTACCCCTTAAATATACTTTGTAAGTTATTACTTGCACTGCTCCATTTATTCTTACTGATCCAGAAGCAGCACCATAATTTGAAAAATTAAATGTTGTGGAAAAATCTTCCAAAGATCCACCATTCGGTTTTAATGCACTATTCAATATATTGTTACCATCAAGAAAAACATTAGCATTTCCTGCCATTAAAGTAGATGTAACATTGCTGTTTGCTAATTCTAATTCAGTGGTAAAGTATGATATTTGGTTGGGTCCCCCTGTTAAAGGTTGATAACTATAACTTCCTCCTAAACCTCCAACATGTATTACTGGATTTGTAACTGGTCTATTAAAGGTAATAACGATATCACCATAATAAAACCGACCAGCTTTATCAGCATTTATATCTGCTAAAGGTTCTACAGTTGTATAAAGTGCTATACCATGATTTACATCTTGTCCACTTGGCCCTGTTGCTCCTGTTGTACCTTCCGCATCAAACCCTCCATTAAAAAAATCAATAAAGTTCCCATAAGCATCTGTTTGCAGGTGAGTATTTGCAGATGGGCTACTTACAAACATATAATTGTTTGGTTGTGCTGCAGGTATATTTGCACCAAAGGCATTGTACACATTTGTAAATCCTACTACCTGAGGATTGTTTGGATTTCCAACGGCTCCCCCTGTAGAGGAAGCATTTCTGCTACCATAAGTAAGCCCTGGAAGTGTGGTGCTGGTATTGGTAAGTATGGTACTATACTGTTGATTTCGTAAACTTACTGTTGCTTGTAGGTTAGGACTATTATAACTGAAAGTTAAAAAATTTGTAACAACAGGATTTTGTATATCCTTCAAAAAATTTACAGTAACATCAGCCGTAGAAATTTGATTTAATGTGGCTGTATCATGCCCATTAAAAGTCCACTCAAGGGTGCCCTGAGCATACAAAAAATTAGTAAATACAAAACTAACAATTACAAATAAACTTTTAATAAAAAAATGTTTCATAAACTAAGATTTAGAATTGGTAAAAATTAAAACTCAAAAAATATTTTTCATAAAATTTATTACCTAAAAAAAGCTGTAAATAAAATTGTTTAACCAACAAATTTTGTGTTCAATTTTTTTGACACAGATATTAGCTTAAAATAAATAAACAAAAGGATAAAGCAATTTCATATAAGCCCCATTATTTTTGGGGTTATAATTTTACAAGGAATTGAATAAATAAGAGGTGAAACTTTTCGCAGGGTTTTGATTAAATGTTATATATTAAATTAAAATCTTAACTATTACTCAATTCAAAAATATGTAAAAAATTAATAAGAAAATTACTTACACTTATATAGTTATCAACATTATAACAATTTTAAATATAATATTTTGACATTCAAATTTTATTTGAATTAGTATCTATAATTTGGATTGCTTTAAAAATATAATTTTAAAACCAAATGCAGTTATTGTAAAATAGGATGCTATTTTACTAAAAATGGAATTTGCTTTGATTTTTTATATTGCCCTATATTTTATAATTTTAACGAATGAGTATAAAATCGATAGCTGTATTTTGTGGAAGTAAAGCTGGAAAAAATGATATTTTTGAAAAGCATGCAATAGAGCTTGGAAACATTTTAGCCGAAAAAAATATTACCCTTATTTATGGTGCAGGAAACAAAGGCATAATGGGAGCAGTAGCTAATGGTGTATTGGAAAACAATGGAAAAGTAATAGGTATTATACCTTCTTTATTGAAAGAACAAGAGCACATGCACAACCAACTTACAGAAACATTTGTGGTAGATGATATGCATATAAGAAAAAAGATGCTTTATGATAAAGCTGATGCTGCCATTATATTACCAGGTGGATATGGCACTTTAGATGAGCTATTTGAAATACTTACTTGGAATGGATTAAAAATACACACAAAAAAAATATTTTTTTTAAATAGTGATGGCTTTTACGACCATCTTATAGCTCACATAAATAAAATGTATACAGAAGATTTCTTGTATGATCACCCTATAGAACAATTTACCATAATTACAGAACCTAGAGAGATTAAACAATATATTTAATCATCTTCTGTTTGCCTTTTTTTACTAGAACCGCCTTGAAATAAAGGAATATTAAAACCAGCTCTAATAACAGGTTGAATTCTATTAAACTGGTCTTTGTATGGAGAAAAAACATTGTCAGCTAAGTCAAATAAAATAGAAACATAATAATAGGGTTCTCTTCCATCTTGTCTACCATTGCAATAACCTCCCCCTACCAAAAAACTTTGGGTTTTTAGTTTTGTAACAATATCAGGAAATCCTCTGCCATATATTTCCCTGTATTTTATAAAATTATACTCATACTGGCCTTGTACAAAAACTGACTGAAAAGGATACAAACGTACAAAAGCACCAGGCCCCATTATTGTTTGACGTACTTTATAAGTAGAAAATTGATCTCGTTGAGAAATATAATTATAATTTCCTGTGACAGCAATATCCAAAAATTTTGTTATGCTGATTCCAAAATGTGGTACTAACCCTAATGAAAAAGTACCATTACCAAAATTTACACCCACACTACCTCCAGTAAATAATTTTTCTTTTGCAAAAAATGGTTCTTTATCTTGTGCAATTGTATAACCACACAATGCTAAGGAAACATATAAAAAAACAAATATTTTTTTCATGTACGTTTAATTTAAATCAAATATTTTACCACAGTTAAGAATACTATTTGGATCAAAGGTTTTTTTAATACCTCTCATAATGTTTAAAGAAATTTCATCAAACATTACCGGCATATACGCTTTTTGTACAACGCCAATGCCGTGCTCTCCACTAATGGTTCCTCCTAGCGATTTTATCAATTCAAACAATGCAGTAAGCGCTGGTACAATTGCAGGGTTATTTAGGCTGTAAATACTTCCTTCTTTTTTTATTCTTATGTGTAAGTTTCCATCACCAGCATGGCCGTAGCAAACCACTTCAAAATCATGCTTTATACCCAATGCTTTTACACCACGTATTAATGCTGGCAGGTTTGCCCTTGGTACTACAGAGTCTTCTTCAATGGTATATCCATCTATCTTTACTGCCTCTGCTACTCTCCTACGCAGTTTCCACAATTCATTTTTTTGCTGCGCATCATCTGCTAAATATACTTCACCACAATCAAACTCGGTAAGCAAATTTGCAATGGCTTCCATATCTTTCATCAATACATCCATATCATTACCATCTACCTCTACTATTAAATGTGCTTCTACATCTTCTCCTACGGGTATGGTATTGCTATCTAAAAATTTACTTACAATTCTCAGCGCATTTATTTCTACTAGCTCCATAGCACTGGGTGTAAAACCTGCACGAAATATTGCACTCACAGCAGCACCTGCTTTTTCTAAATTATTAAATGGTACCAACATCAATAAATCGAATTTAGGATGTGGCAATAATTTTAATACAATTTTTGTAACCAACCCAAGGGTACCTTCACTGCCTACTATTAATTGTGTAAGATTATATCCTGTTGAGTTTTTTAACACATTTGCACCTGTCCATATTATTTCACCTGTTGGTAATACCACTTGCAAGTTGAGTACATAATCTTTTACAACACCATATTTTACTGCCTTAGGCCCACCACTGTTTTCAGCAATATTTCCACCAATAAAACAACTACCCTTGCTACTTGGGTCTGGTGGATAAAACAATCCTTTTTCTTTTACCGCATTTTGCAATACTTCCGTTATTACACCGGGCTCAGTGGTTACTTGCAAGTTCTTTTCATCTATCTCTAGTATTTCGTTCATACGCTCAAACGATATAAGCACACCACCAAAATGTGGTAGTGCACCACCGCTCAAGCCTGTACCTGCTCCACGAGGTGTTACTGGTATTTTATTTGCATTGCATATTTTCATCACCTCACTTATCTCTTCTGCAGTACGGGGTTTTATTACAATATCTGGCAAAAAATGTAGGTTTTCTGTTTCATCTTTGGCACAAATATCCAACGTTTCTTCATCAGTAAAAACGTAATTTTCTCCTACTATATTTTTAAAAGATTGCAACTGCTCGGTAAAGCGTTGTATTTTTTCTGAACTTACAACCATGCTTGTTTTAATTTATGCAAAGGTCGGGAAAAAGTTGCATTGATACATTTAGGGAAGTTAAAATGTTGATTAGTTTTGTACCAAATTATTATTACTTTAGGCAACAGTTTACAAATTAAATTCAGCCTCACCTATGAATTTAAAACTTAGGGCACATACTCTGCCTATCAGTATTGCTAGGATAAAAACCTTTTTTAATAATGCTAATTTCGGAGCCGCCTCTAAAGCTGTTAAACCTGCTAAGGTTAGATACAGTACCATCATAGGAAAAAGTAAATGCTAGATTTTTTGTTTCGAAACCTACCACAGGTATTATAGCATCTTTGTAACGATAGTAAAACCCAAATTTTAATTGTTTATCGTTATCAAATTCATCTAAATTGTAATTTGCATTCATGCCAGCAGTAAGCTCTATGGCATTTGTTTGTGTAGTAAAATAAATATTAGGATTAATGATAACCCTTGGATTTACTTTTAAAATAGCATTTACAAAACCAATGTGCCTAACAGGTATTTTACCTTGTGCTGTATTATCATCAAAAAAACTTTCTTTGGGTTTGTTTACATGGTGTATGCTATAACCTGCATTTATATATGTTTGTTCATTTGGAAAGTATGCATAGTTTAACCCTACTTGCATATCATAATAATCAATATTTAAATTGCTA
>JAYVID010000172.1:0-17157 GCA_043770525.1 Ferruginibacter sp. | reverse complement strand
CCATAGCGCCTTGTAGGTATCCTGCGCCTGTGCTGCCTCCTGTACCTATACGAGTGCCAATCATACGACGCACCATGTTTATGTGTCTGTAACGCCAGTTGCCCAGTTGGTTGTCTATCTCTAATAATGTATCTAACAATTGAAAAGGTAATTCTAACATTGGATATCCTCTATAAATCATAATAAACAATGCGGCACGGCATGCTTCATTTGATAATGATCTTTCAGTATTATCGTCTTTAGAGAAAAATATTTTTGCAAAATTTTCAAGATTGTTTTTTTCTGCATCAGCAAGACCTGCA
Source organism: Ferruginibacter sp. (assembly GCA_043770525.1). Lineage (GTDB taxonomy): Bacteria > Bacteroidota > Bacteroidia > Chitinophagales > Chitinophagaceae > Ferruginibacter. The sequence continues at coordinate 16,855 of JAYVID010000172.1, read as the reverse complement.
CCATATATACTTTCGTAATCTTTCCAAAAAGGATGCTCCGTATTTGTTGATGAAGCAGCATTGGAAACAGGGATGTAATTTTCCCAAAAATTATTTTCTTTTAAAAAAGGTAAACGCTCCAGCCACTTATTTACCAAAGCCAAAACTGTATTGCCAGCCTCTGCAGATTTTATAATATCAATATCGGCTTGTTGTAATTGCGAAGTGTAATAACTTTGACCATGGCGCTGCTCAAATTTTAAACCAAGGGCTGCTTCTATCATTTTAAACTGATAACTCTGAAACCCAGATGCCGGACGAAGCATGTCTCTAAAATCTAAAAAGTCTAACGGCGTCATTGTTTCTAAAATATCAATCTGCTGTACCAAGACTTTTAAAATTGTAACAACTCTTTGCAGGCGATGCACAACGGTTTGCAATTCAGCAGAATTATCATCCATACTATGCTTGCTCATTATGCTGGTTACAGAATTTACTTCAAATAAAATCTGCTTAAACCATAACTCATAAGCTTGATGAATAATAATGAAAAGCATTTCATCATGTGCAGGCACTTTGCCTTCTTTAAAACTTTCAGGATGCTGTGCATCTATAATCTTATCTAGTTCTAAATATTCTTTGTAATAAACTGAAGACATTTTTTAATGAATAATTAGTAGTGAATAATGAATAATGCTTTAAAATCAAAGCTAGCTATAATTTTCTATCATTAAAAATCTGTATAAATATTTTGTAAAATTAACAGTAATAAAAACATTAAAAATATTTCTCAAATAGTTTCATCAGTCTAACATCTAAAGTCTAATAATCTATCATCGTAATAAAATGGTTGTTCCTTTTTCAAAAATTCTCTTTCCTGTATCTATGTTTGTATACTCAAGTATCCATACATAAGTAGCAGATGGTTGTGCAAGCCCTTTAAACTTTCCATCCCATTTTTGTTGCCAATCATTGGTATAAAAAACCCTTTGTCCAAAACGGTTATAAACACTAAAACTTAAATCACTACTCTTGTAAGCTTTTAGTGGATAAAGAAAATCGTTTTTACCATCTCCATTGGGTGTAAATGCATTGGGTACCGCTATAAAACAAGTATACACTATTTGTATAGGCTTACTAATTGTAGCAGAACAACCATAATTATTTTTTATAGTTAATTGTGGTAAAGCATTGTAATCTGAGGTGGGTTGCGGCACATAAACTTGTGGCAGTGGATCTTTTACTGTTAATACATTTCCATTACCTATTGTCCAAAGCCAATCGGTAATTGTACCAATACTTTTATTGGTAAATACAGCAGGGTTATCTGGGCAAATAACGGGAGATACTTCAAAATCTGCTTTTAAATAATTATCAAAAATAACTTTAGCTTTACTTGTGTCTTTACAAACACCGTTACTCACAATCAATTGCACATCTTTTGGTTCAAAATTAGTATAGGTTAAGATTGGATTTTGCATAATACTATTAGCAGGCAAAGTACCTGTAAAACCCCAGTTCCAACTATTTACTGTATTAGCCCCATTGTGATTAAAATTTACAGTATTTTTATCACAAGCATAATTTATAGTAAAATTAAAATCTGCATTTACGGTATCTTTTATAATAAACCCTACATTATCTGGCAAAGGAGTTTGTACATCACATTCATCTATTATTGTATTACCATCAGTACCTGTTTGAAGATTTACAAAATAATTTCCTCCAAGTTGTAGAGGTGTCGCTAGTTTTAATACAATTCTATTAGCACCTCCTCTTATACAAGTAGCCGATGCACTAATAACTGAAACAGTTGCAGGGCCTGTTATGTTAAAATCACTACCACTAGGCTCTATACTATTGCACTTTATATTTTTCTTAAAAATTAAAACTAGACTATCAGGAGCACATTTTGGAATAGTTAAGCTATCCATAGGAGTAGGAATTAATGGAAAAACGGTAAAAGAAACTGCATCATCAACAGGAATTTCTCTATCACAATTATCTTTAACAGTATTTGCATCTGTTCCTCTTTTTGCTTTTAAGGTATATGTGCCAGGTGCTAATGGAGCTTGCATAAAAATTGATAGCGAATCAAAATCAAAACTCCCTGTACAATTATCTGCAAGGGCAGATATTGGGTTAAGCAACATACCATTTGGAGATACTACTATAAAATCTGTACCATTTGTAGCAAGGCTATTGCACTTCATTTTTTTATTTAGCTTTACCCTTATTTCTGTACCATCGCATGGAGCCGATGCACCTTGCAATTTTGGTTCTAATGGATCGGTAATGTTAGCTGTACCACCTGTAAATTGTAAATTATAACCATTAATACTTTGAGTCCAATTAGTTACCATCAACAAATAATCATGCCCAACAGTGATAACAGGCATGCTATTAAAAGGAGAATTACCGCTAGCATCTCCACCACAGTGAACACTACCAGAACCACCAGGTGAGCAGCCTGTAGGTGAATTGGGTGGTTTACCATTTCCACCACAACCTTGTGTGCCATAAATATTTAGAGACACTTGCAAAGAAGCATTTGAATAAACTGCATTAGGCGATGTGCCTGTAATATCAAAAAGTTCCCAATCGTAATCATCAGAACATACAGAACCACTTATAAGAAACCCCAAAGTACCTGTTTGGTAACAAGTGAATTTGTACCAATTTGAGTTAGTAGATGTAACGGCCTCGTTACATCCAACTTGTGCTACATTTGGCCCTACACATACTGGAATAGTGGTTTGACTAAAAATTGTAGTTCCACAAACAGGAAAAGCATTATTGGGATTTAGCCCTAATGCTACACATTGAGCAAAATCTTTTTTTGCAAAAGCGATTAATAGAAATATAATTAATAGTATTCTGGTATTTTTCATATCAAGTACAAAGATATTTTAAAAAGAGCCTTTTTACCCTGCAATAGCTGCTTTTAATAGTTAAACATTTGTAGAAAAAAAGTAATAAAATTTAAAAAAATAAGAGCACTACAATTTATATTGAAGTTCAAAAGTCCCCCTTCGGGGGATTTAGGGGGCTTCATTTCACCTTCCCCTTTATCTCCTGCAATTTCAATAATGCTTCCACAGGTGTCAATCTATTTATATCTACGGTTTCTAAAATCGTTCTTATTTCTTCAAAAGTTATAGAGTGTGCATCAAAAATATTGAGTTGCATTTTTGGCATACCAATCTCTTTCATTTTTTCTTTTAAATCTGGGGAGTGTACGGTGCCTTTTTCATACTCTCCCTCATTCTTTTTTTCTAGTTGCAATAAAATTTCATTTGCTCTATCTATCAAGCTCGGCGGCATGCCCGCCATACGTGCTACATGTATACCAAAACTATGCGTACTGCCACCTGGTGCAAGCTTGCGTAAAAAAATTATTTTATTACCCACTTCTTTATTAGTGATATGGTAATTTTTTATTCGCCCAAATTTATTTTCCAATTCATTCAGCTCATGATAATGCGTAGCAAACAATGTTTTTGGCGCATGCACACTTTGATGAATAAATTCTGCAATACTCCAAGCAATAGAAATACCATCGTAGGTGGATGTTCCTCTACCAATCTCATCTAACAAAATCAAACTTCGTGCCGTAAGGTTATTAATGATGCTAGCTGTTTCATTCATCTCCACCATAAACGTACTCTCGCCACCACTAATATTATCCGATGCACCAACTCTGGTAAATATTTTATCCGTAAGCGGAATTTTTGCTGCAGATGCAGGCACAAAACTTCCCATGTGAGCCATCAATGTAATGAGTGCCGTTTGCCTAAGTATTGCACTCTTACCACTCATATTTGGCCCAGTAAGAATGATTAGTTGGTTGGTTTGATTATCTAAAAAAATATCGTTGCTAATGTAACTTTCACCTTGCGGTATATTTCGCTCTATCACAGGATGCCTACTGTCTTTCAAATCCATTTCAAAACCATCGTGCAGCAAAGGTTTCTTGTAATTGTATTGCAATGCATTGTTGGCAAAGCAACACAAATTATCTAGCACTGCCATCACATGCCCATTCACTTGCATGGGCGCAATATAATCTTGCAATTCATTTAATAACTCTTGAAAAATCTGTTGCTCTATCGCAAAAATTTTATCCTCTGCACCAATAATTTTTTCTTCATATACTTTTAGTTCAGGCGTAATATAACGCTCCGCATTTGCGAGGGTTTGCTTGCGTATCCAAGTATCGGGTACTTTTGGTTTGTGCAGGTTTGTTACTTCAAGGTAATAACCAAACACATTATTAAAACTTATTTTTAATGATGAAATGCCCGTTGCTAAAGCTTCTTTTTGTTGCAACTCCAGCAAATAATTTTTACCACCACTAGCAATGTTTCTCAATTCATCTAGCTCCTCGTGTATGCCTGTAGCTATGAGTCCGCCTTTGTTTGCAGCCGCAGGAGGGGCTTCTATTATTTCTTTTAAAATCTTGTTGAGAATATATTCACAGCTATTTAAACTATCGCCCAATCTTTTTAAATATTCATTGCTACTAGCTTCGCAAATTATTTTTATAGCAGCAGTTTGTTGCAAGCCTTTCGCTACTTGCAATACCTCTCTTGGGTTTATTTTTTTTAAAGGCACTTTTGCAGCAAGCCTTTCTACATCGCCTGCTTGTTTAATATGCTTGGTAATATTATTACGAACATCTGTTTCTTTAATAAAAAATTCAACTGCATTCAGCCGTTCGTTTATTCTCGATAATTCATTTAGCGGCATCAACATCCAACGCTTCATCAGCCTTGCACCCATTGGCGATACGGTATTGTTTATCGTTTTAAACAAACTACTATTTTCATTTGGCCCCAGCAATTCAAGGTTACGAATCGTAAATCGATCCATCCACAAATGCTCTTCTTTGTTTATCCGCTGCAACGAAGTAATGTGTTGTAAATTGGGATGCTCCGTATCTTTTAAATAATGCAAAATAGCACCCGCAGCTATAATGCCTGCCGCCATTCCATCTGTACCAAATCCTTTCAGACTATGCGTGCCAAAATGTTTAAGCAAAATTTCATTGGCATATACATCTGCAAAAATCCATTCGTCCAGTGTATAAGTAAAAAAAGAATTGCCATAAGTTTCTTTAAAATATTTCTGCTTATTTCGCTGAAAAATAACTTCGGCAGGTTGCAAACTTTGCAATAATTTATCCGCATATTCTTTATCGCCTTCGGCAATAAAAAACTCACCAGTAGAAATATCTAAAAATGCAATACCAATTTTTTCTTCTGTAATATGCAGCGATGCTAAAAAATTATTGCTGTTGTGTTCTAGCAATTTATCGCTGGTAGCCACACCAGGCGTTACCAACTCTGTTACGCCACGTTTTACAATTCCCTTCGCCGCTTTTGGGTCTTCCAATTGGTCGCAGATAGCCACTCTGTAACCAGCCTTTACCAACTTATGCAAATAGGTATCCAAAGCATGATGTGGAAAGCCAGCTAATTGCGACGAATTTTCATCGCCATTATTTCTTTTAGTTAAAGTAATACCGAGTACCTGCGAAGTAATCACCGCATCTTGCCCAAATGTTTCATAAAAATCGCCTACTCTAAACAGCAAAATAGCATCAGGGTATTTAGCCTTGATGGCATTGTGTTGTTGCATTAAGGGGGTATCGCCTGTTGCTTTTGCCATGGTGACAAAAATATAGCTTTTGTACTTGTTAAGCCATTAGTTTATAAAAAGTTTATCCATAAAATTTACTAGCGTAAATTTTTATGGGTGGTTTATGGGCTAAAGAACCTTGATTGAACTGTATTGGCGACGCTCCGTTGAACAGTATATCTTTTGGCATCTTTTATTATGCAATAGATTGTGTAGTAGATTACATGGTAGATTGCCAAGTAGACAAATACTTGGCACGGCGGGGTTTTAGCAAGTATTCACTAAAAATTATAACGAAACTTTGCTGCGAAACCCCGATGCAGGAATAAATTTAAAATTTTACGAAACGCTATGCTTTCGTTATGAAATAAAATATGAATAACGGGCTTAAGTTATATTGAAGGTTGGGCTTGTAAATATTAGTGGTTCTTTTCTACAACGGGGTTTCACCAATTGTAGTTTTTATATTTTGAGGTATTTGCTGGTGAAAACCCCGCTGAGACAGAAACTTCTTTCATAATTTGCTTCACAAGTTGCCAACACAGATTTACCTGTGCCTGAAACGTGTCATGGTGAAAACTTTCCAAAAACAAAAATCTTGGCGACTACATTTTTTAAGTTGACTAACAAAGAAGTCAACAAATTATAATGCAATTCCTTAAAGTGAGTAAAGACAAATCAGGTTAGTATAGCAAATGGTAAATAAAGGTATTATAATAATTTAACCAAGATTGCATGACCATTTAAATTGTGTATTACCAAATTGTCTTTATTTTCTCGAATTTCATTTACATATTTTGTCACACCATTGCAAGAATGAAAACCATAGTCGTCAAAAATAATAATTCCCCCAATAATTAATTTATCCCATATCCAATCAACAATATCTTTAGCAGATTCATAAACATCTACATCGATATGACAAAAACCAAAAGATTTATCTTTCAAAATACTTCCAGAAGTTTCTTCAGGAAATATTCCTTTTAGTATTTTATAATTACTATAGCCATTAGTAATTAGATTTTCTACTATCTGCTGACTAGTATCGTTATGTTCTCCATTAAAATAAAATGTGTCTTTTTCTGAACTTTTTTGAACTCCCTCAAATGTGTCAGCTAAATAAAAATCAACATTTGCTTTTAGGTTACATAATTTTTTTCCTATAATAGCTGCTGTACCTCCACGCCAAACTCCAATCTCTATAAAACAAGCATTATTATTAAGTTTAAAAATTTGTTCTGTCAACTCCCACAATTCAAAAGAACGATATATATCTACTAGCGTATTTTTCTTAATGGATTTGTAAAGATTGTTGAATTCTGTATCAGCATTCCAAGGTGCATAATTTGCACTAGGGGCAATTACCTCATAATGTAAGTCATTAATATTAAATGTAGTACTTCCATTGTGTTTAACTCGTTTAAATAAGTGAATTCCAGTTTTCCTGAAAATCAATTTTAAAAATCTCTTAATCATTGATATCTAAATTTTAACTGTAATTAATATCTCATTTTTTTTTAGATTACTGACTTCATTACAAAAATTTAAAAATAAATACCTAAAATTGAAATTAAGATTAAATATAAAGGTACAAGAAAAAACTAAATCCAAAAACTTCTATTTATTTCTATGCAATTTGTATTTCATGCCCCCTATTGGCGAAGGAACACAGCCTAGTAAATTGCTAAATGTATTTTATAATATGGAGTTTTTTAATTTTTATAATTTTCCTAAATTTCCCAACTGGCAGATATCCAATGTAGCAAAGAGCCGAAAAGCATCTGTACTTTATACAAACTTGTTATACCACCCACTGCATAGAAAAAACTCAAAATTAAAAACTAGTGTTGTCCGATATAAACTAAAAATAAGGGTGGTTTTGTGACCACCCTTTATCAACTTTGTAGTTACTACACAATAAAGTTTGATATAAACAAATCTACAAATTATCTCGGACAGCCCATCTTTTCTCAACTACTTTCTTTAATTGAAAATAGTATCATAAAAAAAGCAATTGTTGAACACAAAGCCAATCATTGTTATAAAAAATTATTCCTATGGGACCATTTAGTGAGTATGCTATATGGCGTATATTCTCATTGCACCTCACTGCGTGAATTGCAGTGTGGGCTTGAAGTTTGTCAAGGTAAGCTCAATCATCTCAATCTTAGCAGAGTACCACCACGAAGTACATTAAGTGACGGCAATAAAAACCGTCCTTCAAAAGTATTTGGTACCATTTACCAAAGCCTATATAACTTTTATAAAAATACTATCTCGGACAGCTACTTGAAAAAAGTTACTATAAAAGGACTATATATACTCGATAGCAGTACCATTTCTTTATTTAAAGCCATTTTAAAACCTGCAGGGCGCAAACGACAAGACGGTACTAGCAAGGGGGGAATGAAAGTACATACGCTTTTAAATGCAGACACCAATATGCCTTCTTTTATTAAATATACGGCTGCGGCTTTGCATGATCAACAGTTTTATAAATACATTTCTAACCTTCCTGATTATTCTATCATTGCTTTTGATAAAGCTTATATTAACTACAAACAGTTTGAAGCATTTACAGCCCGAAATATTTTTTATGTTACACGGCAAAAGACAATGCTGATTATGTTTCTTTAGAAGAGTTTGAATTACCCAATGATGCACAGCATATTTTAAAAGATGAAAGAATAGAAATAACTTATAAGGATAACAAAGAAGAGATGAACCAACAGGTGCGACGGGTAGCGTTTTTCTCTGCCCAATACGGCAAAGAATTTGTATATATTACCAATAATTTTGAAATGACCGCAGTAGAAATAGCAGCCATTTATGCCCAAAGGTGGCAAATAGAAACCTTCTTTAGAAAGTTAAAACAAATAAAATAAAACGTAAAAGGCATAAAAAAGATAGTACAATCAAAAAACACCCTATAATACATCAACCACCTGCTTTACAAACTAAAATGGAAATGTAGGAAAGTGTAAGCAGGGTTAAATATCTAAAAAAAATAATGATAGCTTTAAGGCATTATCTCGGACAACAATAATACTAATTATAAGATAAAAAGTTACTAGTCATTTAAACTGTGTAATAAATCGGTTTTAATGAACATAATAATAAAGTGCAACTGTAACGAATCATACAAACCACATATTAACATAATCTTGCAAAAGAACTTTAAACGAACTGAATAAAGGCTTGTCTTATCCTTATATTTGCAACGCTAAAAACAACTAAACCAAATATGAAGAAATTATTTACTGTATTAGCCATATTATTGGCTGGAGTAATGGTAGTACAAGCTCAGGCTACCAAAGCATTAGGTACTAATGACCCTGCGGCAAAAAAAATATTAGATGCTGTAAGTGCAAAATTTAAAACTTATAAAACAGTAGAATCTAAATTTTCCATAAAAATTGAAAATTCAGCTGGTAAAAACCTAGGCTCAAAGTCTGGTACATTTTTTATGAAAGGAAATAAGTACCGAATTATGGCTACTGCTCAGGAGCAATTTTCTGATGGAGTAAATATTTGGACACTTGATAAAGGAGCTAAAGAAGTAACGGTAAATAAAATAGATCCCAATGCAAATAGCATTACACCACAAAAATTGTTTACCAATTTTTATGATAAAGATTATTTGTATAAATTAAATGGTACAACCAAAGGTGTGAGCGAAATAGAGCTTACCCCTACAGATAAGACAAAAGCTATTTTTAAGATATTGATGTATGTGAGCAATAATTCTATTACATCTATGAAATTATTAGAGAAAACGGGAAATAAATATACATTGAGTATTTCTGGCACAAAAACAAATGCTGCTATTGCAGACAACGTTTTTGTCTATGATCCTAAAAAATACCCTGGTGTAGAATTAGTAGATTTAAGATAATGCAATTTTTATTAAAAAGCAAATCTTTATCTCTTCAATAAATAAAAAATATGGATGCCAACTTCTAAAAAGTTGGCATCTGTATTTTAACACCATTATTTCCTTTTATCTTTGCACATAAATTTATAAAAATGAAAGCAGCACAAGCAAATATTTTAAACGCATTGGTACTTATAGCTGCAGGTATAATTGGCTATTTTGTATTACCAACTTTGGAAGGCTCAGATGGAAAGCAGTCTTTAACAGCATTGATACCCGCAGCATTTGGAATATTATTTTTAGCATTACACAAAGGATTGGTAGCACAAAATAAAATTATTGCACATGCAGTAGTGTTATTAACTTTTGTACTTTTAATAATGTGTACTTCACGTTTTTTTAAAGTAGATGGATGGAATGAAAAAAAGTATATATTTCTAGCATGTATCATTACAAATACAGTAGCATTAATAGCTTTTATAGGTAGTTTTATAGAAGCAAGAAAAAATAGACAAAAACTAAATGGCTAAAAAAGAAACAAAGCAACCCGTAATACTTATTACAAATGATGATGACATAAACTCTCCTGGTATAAAAGCATTGGTAGAAGCAGTTAAGCATCTTGGCAGAGTGGTAGTAGTAGCACCAGATAAACCTCAAAGTGGCATGGGGCATGCCATTACCATTGGCTCTCCGCTACGTATGCGAAAGCTTGAAATGTTTGAGGGGATTGAATGCTACACCACTAGTGGCACACCAGTAGATTGTGTAAAACTTGCAGTAGATAAAGTGCTTCATGCAAAACCAGATATTTGCCTAAGCGGAATAAACCATGGTGCTAATCACTCTATTAATGTAATATATAGTGGTACTATGAGTGCTGCTATGGAAGCAAGTATAGAAGGCATACCTAGCATTGGTTTTTCTATGATGGAGTATGATTACGATACCGACTTATCTGCCGCAAAAATAATTGTAGAAAAAATTGTAAAAGAAGTAATGAGCAAAAAGCAGATAAAACATTTTTTGCTTAATGTAAATATACCAGGTGGTAGTATAGATAAAATAAAAGGTATAAAATTGTGCAAACAAGCTTATGCAAAATATGAAGAAGAATTTGCTGAACGCTTAGACCCACATAAGAAAAAATACTATTGGCTTACTGGTGCATTTAAAAACTTTGACAAATCGAAAGATACAGATGTGTGGGCACTTAAACACAATTATGTAAGCGTGGTACCTGTACAATTTGACCTAACCAATTATACCCTCAAAACCCAACTAGCCAAAAGTAAATTGTTTAAATAATGTTTAAGAAAGATAGTATAGCACTTGGTTGTTTTTTAGGAATTTTAGCACCACTTATTGGCTTGCTACTTTTAAAATATAAGCGATTTGGGATGCTAAGTTTAAAAGAAGTATTTCAATATATGAGTTTACAACCTGGGCATGGAATGCTTACCGCTGGGCTTACGGTTTCTTTAATGATGAATGCAGTATTGTTTACCATATTTATAAATAGTAGAATAGATAAAACTGCCAAAGGAATTTTTGGAGCTACTTTAATTTATGGGATTCTAGTATTGGTAATGAAGTTAATGAATTAGAGAAATTAAAGTTATAGAAGTAGACGCCTAGCTACTCCATTTTTAGTTGTGTTATAAAAACGGGTTCATGTTTAATCATTCTACAAGTTAGATTATGAAAAATACCTTCGAATGATTTTATTCTATTAAATCTGTAACAATGCTCTTCTAAGTAAGGTTGCAGATTTTTTACACTTTGATGTATTCCTCTTAACCAAGCCTTAATCATCATTACTTGTCTATGAAATAATCTAAAGTTTTTCTTTGGATTACTTTCCACTTGGTTTAAATTTATATATTCCTTTTTTAATGGAATATACCCTCTCCATTTATCTGTTCTTATGTTTGCTTCTTTGTCTATATACTTTTCAAAAAATGGTTTTAATTGCTTAGAACCACCGTCAGATATTTGTATTGCTTGGCATTGTACTAAGCCTTTCTTTTCAATCTTAATACCCATTACCACTTGTTTTTTCTTGCCCTTGCTACGTCCTACCTTTCCTTCTTCATATCAACAAAGAATTCGTCTACATCTACAGTTCCTTTTAATTTTATGTGACCACTACTTGCCATGGCAGCCATAGCTTTTCTTTTAAAAGTGTAACATGTTTTTTGAGGTAGACTTAACCTTCTACACAAATCTGTTGAGCTTACTCCTTTCTTTCCTGTACTTATCAAAAACATAATCATAAATGCTTTTGTAATATCAAACTTGCATTTATGAAACAATGTTCCTGCTGTAGAAGATTCTTTATGCTTGCACTTATTACACCTGCGTATATAAGAAATCTTCGTTTTACTCCAGGTCGTGTTGTTACATTTTGAACAACAAAAACCATCTTTCCATTTTATATCACCTAAGTAATCCAAGCATTTTTCTTTGCTATCAAATTGCTTTACAAACTCTAGAATGTTAGCACCTTTAAACATAATTAGCTAAAATAATTAGCAAATATAGTTTACATGCTAATTATTTTAGCTTTTATTATGGAGTAATAAAACACCTACTTCTATCTATATTTATTTACGCATCATTTTATTAACACAAAATGTTAAAAATGGCTTTTCATATGTCAATATTTACTTTATTTCTGAATCCCAAATGGGTTTGTCATTGAAATCCCACTCCCAAACACTTCCATTTCCAAGATAATTAGAATAAATTTTATATTTTCCTTTATTTGTTTTCAACCAATTCTTGGCTTTTAAAATCGTTGTATTTTCTAAATACCCTAATTTTAAATCATAGTTTATATCTGAAAGTATCAATTGAAAATCATTATTCAAAATAACATTTCTTAAAGTATATAATATTTGTAATGCAGCCTTACAAGAGCCGTATTTTTTTGAAAAGCCAATTGACGATGGTTGGAAAATTTTAGAAGTATCTAGCCATTCAGTGATTTTATAGATACTTTCTTGACATGATATATATAAAAGTTTTGGAATGACCCTAAACTCAAAATCTTCAAGCCACTCATAACCCACCAAACTGGAATAATAAACTAATCGACTTAACACTTTTTTCTGCATTTTCTTATCACCCATCCTTGCTAAGGCTAATTCAATAGAAATTGAGTCATAATATTGTGGCAGAGCAATTCCTTTTTTAATTATTGGAATAGCTTCCTTTATTTTTAAATAACCTGCATACCAAATCAAATTAGGATCGACTAAGAAAGAGATAGAGTTTTGATTTGAAATTTTTATTTCTCTTTTTATACTATCATAGATTAATAGGTAAAGTGAATCATTGCCATTTGAAATTTTTTCAGCATTTCGTTCAATTGCATAAATAGTTTTATGTTCAATGATATCTCTTTCCAAAAAATTATCAATTTCTTTTTTTGACCAACGCCAATCTAGAAGGTACAATATTCTTCTTTTTATTGAATCATTGAAGTTGCAATCCACTTTTATAGGCAAAATGGTTACAGGCTTGTTTGATAGTTTTATAAGTATTTCAGTTGAAGTTGGTAATCCACTGCAACTAACCTGTGCAACTAAGCTATTGCTTAATATTAATAAAAAATAAACTAAGTTAAATTTAATCTTTCTTATATACATCTTTTATTATTAATTTTTAGTTAATACGTTTTCATCCATTGAGCATACCAAAATTGGTTTAGCCTCTCTACACCATTTCTTATTGTATAATCCATAATATTAGCAGTACTAAATTTTGGCACTAAAAATGAGACTTCCCATGTATGGTTTAAATTTAAGGCGTGTCCAGCTTCATGTCCAAAAGTAGCAGGAGTTGCATTTTTATAAAACAAACCACTTGTTCCACCTACTTTAAATCCTCCAAGTATAAAATCAGTAAGTTTTGTATCACCTGTAGGGACAAGTGAATCCTTGCTCATTATAATTGGCATAATAAAGGCAAATCTCTTCCACGTTGATAAAGATGCATTGTTTCCAGGAAATAAATTAATTTCATTAATTTGTACACCGGTTCTATTAAAGTACCACCCTCGTAATTTTCCTAATAAAGAACCTTCATTATCGTATGTAAAATATTCAGGATGAGCATAAAATTCAGCTGAGACATTTAGAGTATCAATATGTTCGTTTACTAAGTCCCATTTCCGGAAAATTTGATTATGAGATTTTTTATTAATTAGGTTTAAGATTGTAGTTCTTTTTAGTACTGTACTATCGTAACCATTTCCAATATTTACATATATAAATTTAATTAGCTTTTGAACTGGTTTAGATGCACTTAAACTCATGCATCCAATAGTATCACCTGTATTAGTAATTGCATAAATAGTTTTAAACAAAGAGTCATATATACGTGCTTTTCTTAAATTTTCGATATTAACATTCCATTGTTCGACATAAATACTCAAATCGTTTATATTATTCAGATTAATATATTTTATCTTGCTTGAAGAAAATACAATTTTATTAGTATTTGTTTTAAATTCTACATAACCGCTTTTATCTTTTTTTGCCCAAGCACTAAAATTTATTAAACTATCTCTAATTATTGAGGTATCCTTATCTAGCAAGCTCAACCATGGGACAAAGTAATTAGAGTCGCTCATTATATTTCTAACCTTATAACCTAGTTTAAAAGTATCATTATTTCTTATATTCAAATACTTATGTGTACTATCATCAAACCCATACTCGCCTCCATAATTATTACCTCTTTTAAAATACAAGGTAGGTACTTTATAAATAGCTAGCGGGTTTTTTATAAGTATGGTTGTACCACTATCTACCCTCATTACTGTTACACCTAGTAGGTTTGATGATACAAAGCATTCTACCACATTAGTACATTTAGTAGTGTCCTTTCTTTTCCAAATTAAATCTGTAGGTGCAAGTGTACCGCCTACTTTATGTATTGTAAGTTTTACTTGCGCACTTCGTTGTGGCATGTATATAGTATCGTCATTATAATACTTTGTAGTATCATTATTTAATGTAGTATAATAAGTTGTGCTAGATTGTGTTTGTGTACAAGGTGGAGCACCAGTAGAGCCGCCTGTACAAGCCCCACAGTTATCATAACTGGCAGTACCATTGGCTACTTTTGCACAATCAAGGGTTTGGCAACTGTAGGTATTAGAGGAATTTATACCAAGTACGATATTACCTGGTTGGGCAGGTTTTATACAAGAGTCTGGCAAGGTAAAAACTCTACCACTCAAGTTGGCAGGTACTGTACCCCCATAGTAAGTTTCACCACTACTACTAAAATCTTCAAAAACCCCACCAATTGTTGTAAGTTTTGGGAAACAGACGTATTTATAAGAACCGATCTTGTTTGCAAGCAGAGTATAAGTTGTTTCATTACTAGAACCGCAGCTACTACTTGTAGAAAAAGTTGTGGTTGTCTCTACTATTACTTCGCAATTTATGGCTCTTCTGTAAATATCGCCATTATAAAACTTTACAGACTTTAATTCGTTCCCAGCAAAAGCATAATTCTCAATATTAGTTAAATGTGGGTTATTAAAAGAAATAATATTACCAGCAACTAAAAATTTATTGGTACAGGCAATATTTGTACCACCTAGGCTTACAGCATTGGGGTATGATAATGGGGGCAATGTACCAGCAAAGAAATCTCTACTACTACTTATTGAAAACATACTCTCATCGCAGGGAGGTAAATTATTAGTTTGCTCATTACCACCAGTAGAATTTAATATCCAGTTTAGTACTTCAGAAAATGCATCTGTTCTTTCTTGGCTTCTTATCATATCAAGTTGCATTTGTATTTGATTCCAATTTACTTGTGAATTACCTCCCTGATTTTCATTAGATGTTGGTGGTAAATTAGTGTTTGTACTTGACAAATAAGCTTGAAAAGCAGGAGTTGACTGATATTCATAGCTATAATGATTTACAAAAGTACCATCACCAAAATACTCAACAACTTGGCATCCACAACCATGATTACCAGGTTGAAACGAATGTCCATTGTTACTATTATTGGCAATATTGATAGCATTATTTTGCTGTATTAAAAAGCCCTGCAACATATTAGCCGCACTTTGTGCAAATAATTTGTTGGATTGTATTACTAATAGTTTACCACTTTGCAAAACAGGGTAAAGACCTAAAAACAGAATAATTATTAAATATATTTTTTTCATTTTTAAATAATTTATTTGTTAAAACAATTATTGCTTTACCAATATTTTTGTTGTACTCATTTTACCATTTACCAATAGCTGTACACTATAAGTACCTGCTACTAAATTATCGGTGGGTATATTACATTTATAGCTACCCATGGGTAATAGTTTTCCATAGTCATTATATACTAGCAATCCATTTTGTGTAAATATTTTAAATGAAATTTTTGCAGTTTTATTTAGTTCAAAATCTATAATAGTAAAGGAGGAAGTAGGATTTGGGTAAAGTGTAAATAAAACTTTACTATCTAATAATTCAAAATCATTAAAAGATTTCTTTAAGAATATTTGTAATGGTCGCCCAGGCTCTCTTCGTTCTTTACTATAAAACTGCACAAAACCATGTAGCAAAAAACTATCTTTTTTAAAATATAAATCTAATTTTGCACTATTAAAACTCCAAGTCTCTGGTGTTCTTGCGCTATATCTATCATTTCGCTTATAAGTGCAATTCTGTTCAAAATTAAAATTGTTTGCTTGTTTACTCATCTCAATTTCAACTTCATCATAGTCTCCTTCTTTCCATATACCGAGGTACTTATTGGTAGTTTTTGTAAGAGAAAGCGTCAGAGGTTTTAGGTCCACAATTATTTTTCCACTCCAATCATAATAAATTGCATATCCCTTATATATTCCTTGATAATCATTTTTGTTAGATGCTATAAAACTTTCTTTGCTAGTTTTTAATGCTTCAAGTTCTCTCTCTAATACTGGGTCTATAATATTTTCTGGTTTTGCTTCTTTCAATTCTGAAGTGGCAATTCTATTATTTCTTTCTGCAGATTTTTGTAGTAATTCTAATGCTAAATCATTATTTAAACTAGTGCCATAACCATTTTTATAACATAATCCTAAAAAGTACATTGCGCTTACATGCCCTGCTTTTACACATTCTTTATTAAGTGAAAAGGATTTAATATAATCTTGTTTAATACCGAAACCTTTAAAATACATATATGCCAATAAACTTTTGCATTCTATATCTCTTTTTTCAACACCTAGTTTGTAATAATATACCGCTTTTACAAAATCTTGTTTAGTGTATTTACCAACTCTATAAATATTTCCAAGATTGATATAAGCACCTACACAACCGCCGTCAGCCGATTTTTTATACC
>JAYVID010000171.1:0-17847 GCA_043770525.1 Ferruginibacter sp. | reverse complement strand
TGCAATTTGCAAATCTGTAAGTGTTGCATTACTCCAAACTGTTCTCCATGTATTTACAGGTACGTTTGTGTAAGCATTGCTAAATAATGAAATAACATTTGCGGCAGCAACTGTAGGTGTGGTAGCTGCTACCATTGGCTGTGCAAACGCACTAAACCCAATAAATACCATTAAAATTAGGGAGTAAAGTTTTTTGATCATGCTTTTAAATTTATATTTTAAAAAAGGGGTTTGTATTTCTACATATTAAAAAGTAAATTTCAAATTATTTTTGCAAATTAGTATTTATATTACTACATCTATACTACATCATCTTTACATAAACTATTAATTATCAATTCAAATAAAATACATCATTGCTACTACAAACAAAGTTTTATCTTTATATCATGAAAAAATACTTCCTAATATTTTTTATTATCTTATTGACAGAAATTTGTTATGCACAAAATACAATTGGACTACCACAAGTTGTAAACTTTGGTATAAATGACTTTCGTGCTGGTGCACAAACATGGGATATTAAACAAGATAAAAGTGGAAGGCTTTTTTTTGCAAATAATGAAGGTTTACTTACATACGATGGTAAATATTGGAAGTTGTTTCCACAACCCAATAAAACTATACTACGCTCAATAGCCATAGATGATAAAAATAGAATATATGCAGGTGGGCAAGATGAGATTGGTTTTTTTGCAGCTGATAAAAATGGAATATTACAATATAGTTCCTTAAAAAACTTAATACCTCCATCATTTAGAAAGTTTACTGATGTATGGGACATTGAAATAATAAACAATGCCGTTTATTTTAGAACGGCAGATAAAATTTTTGAATATAAAAATGAAACAATTCAAACTTTTCCTGCTGCATCAGTTTGGCAGTTTATGAAAATAGCTGCTGGTAAACTTTTTGCTCAAGACAAACAAAAAGGCCTTTTTCAATTTATTAATAATAGTTGGCAACCCTTACTTAAAGAAAATGTAATTGAAAAAATTGAAATTACTGGTATTATAGCAAATGAAGATGGCAGTTTAACCTTAAGTTCATTGCTAGATGGATTATTTACATTTAACAATGCTGCAATTTCAAAAAAACAAACTTCGGTAGATGATTTATTAAAGAAAGGTCACATCTATGGAATAAACAAAATTAATGACAATGAGTTTGTAATTGGCACTACTTCTTATGGTTGTATTATTATGAATACAAAAGGCGAAGTTGTGCAGAGAATTGGTATGCTAGAAGGTATAAAGAATAACAATGTATTGTCAATCTTTTTAGACAAAGAAAAAAACTTGTGGGCAGGACTTGATAATGGCATAAGCTTTATTGCTTTTAATGCCGCTATTAAATATATAAAACCAAATAGTAATAATGAAGTTTCCGGTTATACTTCTAGGGTTTTTAATAATGCCTTGTACGTAGGCACATCAGATGGGGCTTATGTTTCACCGTTATCTACTTCAAACAATGACCTTAGTTTTTCTAAAGGAAATTTTACACAAATACAAAATAGTAGTGGACAAGTATGGCGATTGGATGAAGTAAACCAACAATTATTAATGGGTCATCATAATGGTGCTTATCTTATTCAAAACAATAGCGCAACTCCATTATTTGATGAGTATGGTATTTGGTTATTTCAACCTACAAGTGCTATACAGCCTTCCAATACTATTATAGCTGGTTCTTATGCAGGTATTACCCTTTTTGATTTTGCTAACAATAAATTTTCTACCAATACTGCTTTAAAAGGCTTGTATGAATCGCTTCGTTTTTTAACTATTGATAATGATAAAACAATTTGGGCTTCACATCCTTATAGAGGAATTTATAAACTCACATTATCAGAAGACAACAACTCATTTACATCAGATTTGTTTACAGAAAAAAATGGTTTACCTTCTACACTTAGAAACTATGTATTTAAAATAAAGAGCAGAATCATTTTTGCAACAGAAAAAGGATTGTATGAGTATGATGCAATTACAAAAAGATTTATAGCATCTCCATTGCTTTATAATGTATTTAACAATGTAAGCATACAATACCTTAATGAAGATGAAGAAGGCAATATTTGGTTTTGTACTGGTAAGAAAATTGGCGTTGCAAAATATAATAACCAAGAAAAAAATTATACCATCAATTACTTTCCAGAACTAACAGGTAAAATATTAGCTGGGTTTGAAAATATATATGCTTACAACAAGCAAAATGTATTTGTAGCTTCTAATAATGGCATCATTCATATTAATTATGAAAAATACATTGCTATTAAACCTACCCTCAATGTTTTACTTACCCAAGTGAATGTTTTTGGAAAACAAGACAGCTTAATATTTGGAGGTTTTTTTACAGAAGGTGAAAATGCTGTTAAACGATTTTCGAACAGTAACAATTCATTTCATTTTGAGTTTAGCGCACCTTCTTATGCTACACAAAGTAATTTAGAATATAGTTACCAATTAAATGGATACGAAAATAAATGGAATGAATGGACCAGTAAAACAGAAAAAGATTACACCAACTTGCCAAGTGGTAAATTTTCATTTAATGTAAAAGCAAAAGACAATACAGGGGTTGAATCAAAAATAATAAGCTATAGTTTTGAAATAAAACCTGCATGGTACAACACAATATGGGCTTACCTTATATATGCTTTACTTTTGTTTGTTGGCATATTTTATTATAATGAATGGCAAAGAAATAAATTTAAAAAACAGCAAATAAAATTTGAGGGAGAGCAAAAACAGTTAAAATATATTCATCAGCTAGAGCTTGAAAAAAATGAAAAAGCAATAATAGAATTACAAAATGAAAAACTAGTAAACGAAGTAATTTATAAAAACAAAGAACTGGCCGATGCAAGTATGCATTTGGTGGAACGTGGAGATGCCCTTGTAAAAGTAAAAGATGAATTGCAACAATTGTATAAAAAGACAGGTGGCAATCATGATGTAAAAAAAGCAATACAATTGGTAAGCGACATTGAAAAAAACAACTCCAATTGGGAGCAATTTTCTACACACTTTGATGAAGTAAACAATGGATTTTTAAATAAACTAAAATTAAAATTCCCAAACCTTACCAATACAGACTTAAAAGTATGCGCTTACTTACAATTAAAATTATCTACCAAAGAAATAGCACAACTTATGAATATATCTGTAAGAGGAGTAGAAATTAGTAGATACAGATTGAGGAAAAAATTACAATTAACAACAGAGCATTCTCTCAATGATTTTTTGAATGAAATAATAAAGGACTAAAGCTAAAAAAGGGCTCTTTAATTTTTGCTAAACGAAAAATACATTAATAAATCTTGAATAATGAACAGTGCTTTGTTTGATTAAATTTTTGGATAACATTACTTAACTATTTCGCAAGCAAATAATTAAACTTTCTTTCCAATCTGGAATAACCACACCAAAAGTTTTTTCTAACAAACTCGTATTTAAAACAGAGAAAGCAGGCCTAGCAGCAGGAGTGGGGAACTGTGTAGTTAAAATAGGATTTACAATACAATTTGTATTTGTTTGAATAGCTATTTCTGTTGCAAAATCGTACCAGCTTATATTCCCTTTGTTACTATAATGGTAAATGCCTGCAACAAAATAATTTTTTTGAATGATAAGCATAATGGCAGCGGCAAGGTCTGGTGCAAAAGTAGGTGCACCTCTTTGATCATTCACTACGCCAATGCTTTCTCTTTCTTTCATTAATCGAAGCATGGTTTTTACAAAATTATTTCCATAATTACAATACACCCAAGCAGTACGAATAATAATAGAATCGGCATTTTCTTTTAATGCCAATATTTCTCCGTCTAATTTCGTTTGTCCATAAAAATTTACAGGGTTAGTTAAATGATTTGTTTGGTAAGGTTCATTTGCCTTGCCATCAAAAACGTAATCGGTAGAAATATGAATAAATTTAGCAGCAATATTTTTACAAGCTTTGGCTAAATAACCAACAGCTGTAGCATTTGCTCCAATGGCAGATTCCTTTTCTGTTTCTGCTTTGTCTACTGCGGTGTAGGCAGCACAATTTATGCAAACATCAATATTGTGTGCTGCAAAAAATAAATCTATTGCTTCGGGGTTTGTTACTGGTAAAGTATTTCTATCTGTAAATAAAAAATGGTATTGAGGAAAAGTATTTGCCAATGCTTGAAAGCACTGACCCAACTGTCCATTAGCACCTGTAACCAATATTGTTTTTATTACACTCATTTAAATTCAAAATTGTTTTTACAATTTTCAAATGTGGGTTGTACTAAATCTTTGGGAGAAATAATTTCTTCTCCACCTTCAATTTGCCAATCTATATTTAATGATGAATCATTATATAACAAACCTCCTTCTGATTCTTTATTGTAAAATGTATCACATTTGTAAAACACATCTGCTGTAGGGCTTAGTACAGAGTATCCGTGTGCAAAGCCTTTAGGCACTAACAATTGTTTTTTATTTTGTCCAGATAATTCTATGGAAAAAGATTTGCCAAACATTGGAGACCCTTTCCTTAAATCAACTACTACATCTAAAATACTACCATGCAAAACCCTAATAAATTTTGTTTGAGCATAAGGTGCTAATTGGTAATGTAATCCTCTTATAACACCATAACTTGATTTAGCTTGATTGTCTTGTACAAAAATAATATCTATGCCTTCAACTTTACAAGTATTTGCATTGTAGCTTTCATAAAAATATCCTCTTTCATCTTTAAATACAGTAGGTTCAAAAATTAATAAATCTGGAAAATCTGTTTTAATAAAAGGCATGATTAAATTAACAATTTTAAATGAATAATTAAATAAAGCTATAATTTAGTTTTAGTATTTTTTTATTGAAAAAAAAATTACCATTCGTTATTAATTAGAATATAATTTCTTAAAAAATTGAATAGTCTCCACCAATCCATCTTCAAATTTTTTGGTAGGCGTGTATTTTAATAAATTTTTTGCCAAAGAAATATCTGCTAAGGAATGCCTTATATCACCAGCCCTTTCTGCTCTGTTTGTAGCATCCCAATTGCTTCCTACATTTTGCTTGCAAATATTGTATAAATAGTTTACCGTAAAATTTTCTCCTACTGCTACATTGTATACTTTGTTTAAGGCATCTGCATTTTGTGTAAGCATACCTTTTACATTTATCTGCACTGCATTGTCTACAAAAGTAAAGTCTCTTGTTTGCTCACCATCACCATTTATGTACACAGGTGTTTCTTTCATTATACCTTTTACAAATAATGGTATTACTGCAGCATAAGCTCCATCAGGGTCTTGCCTTGGTCCAAAAATATTAAAGTATCTAAAGCCCATTATTTTTAGCCCATACACATCTGCAAATACCTGTGCATACAATTCATTTGTTTTTTTAGTAGCAGCATAAGGTGATAAACAATTTCCAATTCTTGATTCAAGTTTTGGAAGCGTAGGTTCATCGCCATACACAGATGATGATGATGCGTACACAAATTGTTTTACATTATTGTCTACAGCAGCTTTTAGCATATTTACAAAACCACCTACATTTACATCATTAAAATATACGGGTTCTTTTATGGAACGTGGTACAGAGCCTAATGCAGCTTGGTGGCTTATATAATCAATGCCTTCACATGCTTTTTGACAAATTTCTATATCTCTAATATCACCTTGCAAAAATTCAAACGCAGGGTATTTTTTTAGTACATCAAGGTTGCTTTCAAACCCATTCACCATATTATCAAGCACACGCACTTTTGCAGCACCATGTTTTAATAAATACTCTGCTAAATGCCCACCTATAAAACCAGCACCACCAGTTACCAAAAATGTTTTATCAGCCAAACTACCTTCGTGAAATAACTCCATAATAATTTTTTTTTCACGCAAAGAAGCAAAGTTGCCAAGTTAAACCATAAGTTTTGCGAACTTAATTTACTTTATTGCTTTGCGTGAATTTTTATAAACTTTTGTAAGCCCTACTCTTTATAACATTTCTATACGTTCCTTTCAAATCAAATACCATTGCTTCATTTTTAGAGATAGATGCAAAAAAAGCGTCATCATGTTTTGCATAATCAGCATGCGGTACAGTTACAATAACTGCATCGTAAGCAGTTCCTAAATTTTCTGTTAATCCAAAACCGTATTCATGTTCCAATTCTTCACTACTAGCATGCGGGTCAGTAATATCTACATTTAATGAAAATGATTTTAATTCTTTTACTACATCTGCCACTTTACTATTTCTTATATCGCTTACATTTTCTTTAAATGTAGCACCCATTACCAATACCCTAGCTTCTTTTATATTGCCATTGTTTTGTATAATGTGTTGCAATACTTTTTTAGCTACATAACCTGCCATCCCATCATTTATATTTCTACCAGCTAAAATTACTTGGCTATCGTACCCAAGTTCTTTTGATTTGTAAGTAAGGTAATAAGGATCTACACCTATACAATGCCCACCTACAAGCCCTGGTTGAAATTTTAAGAAATTCCATTTTGTACCTGCCGCCTCTAATACTTCAAATGTATTGATGTTCATTTTATCGAAAATAATCGATAACTCATTCATTAAAGCAATGTTTAAATCTCTTTGTGTGTTCTCAATTATTTTTGCTGCTTCTGCTACTTTTATAGAGGAGGCTCTGTGCACACCAGCTTTTACAACCAACTCATACACTTTTGCTATTACATCAAGGCTTTCATCATCACATCCGCTCACTACTTTTACAATACTAGTAATGGTATGCTCTTTATCACCTGGGTTAATACGCTCTGGTGAGTAACCAATTTTATAATCAGTTACCATATCTAATCCAGCTATCTTTTTAATAACAGGTACACAATCTTCTTCTGTACAACCCGGATACACTGTACTTTCATAAACTACATAATCTCCTTTTTTTATAACCTTTCCTATTGTTTCGCTAGCACGCAATACTGGTGTAAGGTCAGGTACATTATGCTCATCTACAGGTGTAGGTACAGCTACAATAAAAAATGTAGCTTTTCTTAAAACATCTAAGTCGTTTGTAAATTCTATATCGCAACCATCAAATGCGCTTGACACTAATTCTTTGCTAGGGTCAATTTTATTTTGCATCATTTTTACACGATCTGCATTTATATCAAATCCTATTACTTTTATTTTTTTTGCAAATTCTAATGCTATAGGTAAGCCTACATATCCTAATCCTATTACTGCAAGGGTTTGTTTTTTCTCAATTAATTCTTGGTACATTTTTAAATTTACTATTTATTATTTACTATTTTTTTTAAATCTACTTAAACTCCTTTGGCAATTTATTCAACTCTCCTTTTGGAATACTTTTAAAATATTCGTAAGTAATTTTCAAACCTTCAGCTCTATTTACTTTTGGTTCCCATCCTAATATTTGTTTAGCTTTTGTTATATCTGGTTGCCGTTGTTTAGGGTCGTCTACTGGCAATTCTTTAAACACTATTTTTTGAGTAGTACCAGTAAGTTTTATTATTTCTTCTGCAAAATCTTTTAAAGAAATTTCATCTGGGTTACCAATATTTACAGGTTGCACATAATCACTCATGAGTAATTTATAAATACCATCTACCAAATCATCCACATAGCAAAAGCTCCTTGTTTGGCTACCATCTCCAAATACTGTAAGGTCTTCACCTCTTAATGCTTGCCCTATAAATGCGGGTAATGCACGTCCATCATTGAGCCTCATGCGAGGACCATAGGTATTAAATATTCTTATTATTCTTGTTTCTACATTATGAAAAGTATGGTAAGCCATTGTAATAGCTTCTTGAAATCGCTTGGCTTCATCGTACACACCCCTTGGTCCTACTGGGTTTACATTCCCCCAGTATTCTTCTGTTTGAGGATGCACTTGTGGGTCGCCATATACTTCACTGGTACTTGCTACCAATATTCTTGCATTTTTTGCTTTAGCTAGCCCGAGGCAGTTATGTGTACCTAATGAACCTACCTTTAAAGTTTGAATAGGTATTTTTAAATAATCAATAGGGCTAGCAGGTGATGCAAAATGTAAAATATAATCTAACTCACCTGTAACATGTATAAACTTAGACACATCATGATGATAAAATTCAAAGTTGGATAATTTAAACAGATGTTCAATATTTTTTAACTCACCTGTGATTAAATTATCCATGGCAATAACATGAAAATCTTCTTTTATAAATCTATCGCAAAGATGAGATCCTAAAAAACCTGCAGCACCTGTTATGAGTATTCTTTTTTGCAAAATGATTATTTTTTTTAAGACTATTTATTTAACATCAAGTTCAGAGGTCTAGTGTTTTTCTTTCAACCCTTAAACAATTTTCAACAACCTTCAACCTTGAACTTTCAACTTTTCACCACCTTCCTTCCAACGCTTTCATAATGAAAACCAAGTTTCTCCATTTGAGCTGGATCAAATAAATTTCTACCATCAAAAATTGTTTTGGTTTTCAATGTTGCACTTATTTTTTCAAAATCTGGTGTTCTAAATTCGTTCCATTCTGTTGCTATAATTAAAGCATCAGCATTTGTTAAAGCATCATATTGATTGTTAGCAAAAGTTATTTTTCCGTCATAAGTTAGCTTCGTATTTGCCATGCCTTCAGGGTCAAAAGCAGAAACTGTAGCACCCGCAGCTAGCAAAGCATCAATAATAGCAAAAGCTGGCGCTTCTCTTACATCATCCGTATTAGGCTTAAAAGATAAACCCCACAAAGCAAAATGTTTACCAGCTATATCTCCATTAAAAAACGATTTTACTTTTGGTATAAGATGCAACTTTTGTTTTTCATTTACAGTCATCACAGCATCTAATATTTTAAAATCATAACCCACTTCATCTGCACTCATGGCCAATGCTTGTACATCTTTTGGAAAACAACTACCACCATATCCTATACCTGGGAATAAAAAGCGTTTTCCAATTCGTTCATCGCTACCTATTCCTTTGCGCACCATATCTACATCTGCTCCTACAAGTTCGCACATTTGAGCTATCTCATTCATAAAACTAATTTTCACCGCAAGGAAAGCATTGGCGGCATACTTTGTAAGCTCTGCACTATTTTCATCCATAAAAATTAGTGGGTTTCCTTGGCGTAAAAATGGTGCATATAATTCATGCATTATTTTTATAGCCCTTTCCGATGTGGTACCAATAACTACTCTATCGGGTTTCATAAAATCTTCTACAGCTACTCCTTCACGCAAAAATTCTGGATTGCTCACTACATCAAAAGCTGCTTCAATAGCGTTTGTACCACTATTTAAAATTGCTGCTTTTACTTTTTCTGCTGTGCCTACTGGTACTGTACTTTTATCAATAATTACTTTGTAGTCAGAAGGCTTTAATAGTTTTCCTAAATCATCAGCCACGCCTAATATATATTTTAAATCTGCAGCTCCGTCTGCACCTGGAGGTGTAGGTAATGCCAAAAAAATAATCTCTGCATCTCTAATAGCATCACTAAGGGATTGTGTAAAAGTTAATCGACCTTCTTTCTGATTTCTTAAAAATAGTTTTTCTAAGCCCGGCTCATAAATGGTAATTTCTCCAGACGAAAGTTTATCCACTTTGCTTTTATCAATATCCACACATATTACTTTGTTACCTGTTTCTGCAAAACAAGTGCCTGTAACAAGTCCTACGTATCCTGTACCTACTACTGCAATTTTCATAATTATTTGTTTACAAAATCTAACACATGTTTGATAATAAAATCCTGTTGTTCTTTTTCAAGTTCGGTGTGCATCGGTAAAGAAATTACTCTTTCTGTAAGCCAATCTGAAATAGGTAAATTATAATCTCCTCCCCCAAATGCTTCAAACATTTTTTGTTTGTGTGCTGGTACAGGATAGTAAATCATAGAAGGTATTCCCACACTTTCTAAATGAGCTTTTAATGCATCCCTATCTACCCCATTTAAGGTTAAAGTATATTGATGATAAACATGATTGTTATTTGTAACACAAAATGGGACAGTTATTTTATCATTGCCAACAAATGCAGCATCGTAGTAATTTGCTGCAGTTCTTCTTGATGCAATATAGTTGTCTAGATGCTTTAATTTAATATCCAATATTGCAGCTTGCATTGCATCTAATCTAGAATTACAACCTATTACATCATGATAATATTGTTTGCTTTGCCCATGCGATGCAATCATTTTTAATTGCTCTGCTAATGCATCATCATCAGTAAAAATAGCACCACCATCACCAAAACCTCCCAAGTTTTTTGATGGGTAAAAAGAAGTACATCCAATATGTCCAATACTTCCTGTCTTCTTTTTTGTGCCATCACTAAAAATATAATCATTACCAATACCTTGAGCATTATCTTCAATTACAAAAAGGTTATGTTTTTTTGCAATAGCCATAATAACTTCCATATCTGCTGCATGTCCGTAAAGATGCACAGGAATTATGGCTTTTGTTTTCGGTGTAATTGCCTTTTCAATATCAGCAGTTTCTATACAAAATGTTTTTTTATTTACTTCTATAAAAATTGGTTTTATACCAAGCAATGCTGCTACTTCTACAGTTGCTATATAAGTAAAAGAAGGTGTAATAACTTCGTCACCAGCTTTCAAGCCTAACGCCATCATAGCAATTTGCAATGCATCTGTACCATTTGCACAAGGTATAGTGTGTTTACTTCCATGGTATTTACCTAGGTTATTTGCAAAAGTTGTAACCACATCGCCTCCTATAAAACGAGAACTTTCCATTACTGCTATTACCGCTTCATCTACCTCTTTTTTTATCTTCTGATACTGTGTTTTAGTATCTACCATTTGTATTGGGCTCATAAGCTTTTTTTTCGAGCGCAAAGATACAATTTTGAGTGCTTCAAAAACCACCTAAAATTGTTAGGGTTTAGCCTTTTTTGCCCCTACATTTGCCATAAAACAAGCTTTTGGGACTATTTTTTTATAATATTTTTATTCAACTATATGTATTGGGTGTTCGCATAGCTTCTTTAAAAAGTAAAAAAGCGAAATGTTGGCTTAATGGGCGAACAACTATTTTTACAAACTTAGAGGTATGGAGAACCAAAATTGGGCAATCTGAAAAATTAATTTGGATGCATTGTGCAAGTTTGGGAGAGTTTGAGCAAGGTAGAACAGTAATTGAAAAATTAAAAATACAATATCCTGCACATAAAATTTTACTTACTTTTTTTTCACCAAGTGGTTATGAAATAAGAAAAAATTACAATAAAGCAGATGGCGTTTTTTATTTACCTATGGATGGAAAAAAGAATGCACAAAAGTTTATTGATATTGTAAAACCAAATCTCGTAGTGTGGGTAAAATATGAATATTGGTTTTATTATTTAACCGCTTTAAAAGATAGAAATATAAGGGTAATTTTAGTATCAGCTATTTTTAGAGATACCCAACCTTTTTTTAAATGGTATGGTGGATTATGGAAAAAAATACTTTATAGTTTTGATAAAATTTTTGTACAAAACGAAAACTCAATTTCACTTTTACATTCAATTGGATTTAATAAAAATATTTTACTAGCAGGTGATACAAGGTTTGATAGAGTAATTGATATTGCTGAAAATAAAACTGCTTTACCGAATAATTTATTAACTTTTTGTAATAATAAAAAAGTTATAGTTGCTGGCAGTACTTGGGAAGATGATGAACAAATACTCGTTCATTATGCACGCACACAAAAGGATGTACAATTTATTATTGCACCGCATGAAACGGATGATGATCGGATTGTTGAAATAGAAAAACTTTTTGAAGGAGCTGTTCGTTATTCAGATTTTATTGCTGGTAAAGAAGCTGCACAAGTTATTATTATTGACAATGTAGGTATGCTTTCTAAATTGTATGAGCTGGCTACTATTGCTTATGTTGGTGGTGGTTTTAATGATAGCGGCATTCACAATATTTTAGAAGCAGCAGTATATGGCAAGCCTATTATTTTTGGTATAGAGTATGAAAAATTTAAAGAAGCTACAGACTTGGTAGACGTAGAAGCTGCATTTTCTATTGACAATGCTTTAGCTTTAGAATCTTTGCTAGATAAGCTTTTTGCTGATAAAAATGCTTTACAATTAGTAGGAGCTGTTAGTAAAGAATATGTGTATGAAAAGCAAGGGGCTACAGAAAAAATAATGCAATATCTTAAGCAAATCTCCTTTTAATTAATTGATCAAATTGTTTTACAGTTTGGTATTTTTCATCCCAGCCTAGCTTAAGTTTTAACTCTCTTCGTATCCACAATTCTGCTTCAGGGTATACATTAAATGCATTAATGGTTTTTATACTACGCTCATACATGGCTTCATCTCCTCTAAACAATTCATTTAAATATAAAAAACGCTCATTTACACCAATGGCTTTTTTCAAATCTTTTATAGGAGTATCCATTAAGCTATCACTCACTTGTGTTTGTTTATTATTTAATCTTTCATTTAACGAAGCGTTGTTATTAGGTAATGCATCATTTAATTCCTTTGGAGCAATTGTTGTAGCAACTGTTTCTGCTGGGTGTATTTCTATTTTGCCCATTTCAATAATTGCCTTGTTCATATCGTTTATTTCATGAACTGTAAGTGGTTTTGGAGCATCCTGCGCATTTGCAATTTCATCATTTAAAGTTGAAACTTTATTATCTGCAAGTATTTCATTCAACTCTTTTGTAGCAACATCATTAAAAATATCTCCCACTTCTTTTGTAGCTCCTACAAATTTATCATTTATTGAATGCGCATTTCCTGTAGGAAGTGTTTCATTTAATTCAATTATTGTTGCTTTCCTTTCTTCTGAAGCAAAAGTAGGCTGTCTATTTGCAAGCGTTGGTATTTCTTCTTCATTTATAAGTATGGGTTGTCTATTTATAAAACTCAAATGATTTCTCTGCTCCGCAATCTTTTTTATTTCCTCTAATTCAGCTGCAAGTTCTGCTTCATCTACTTGCAAAACTTCTATTGTTTTAGCTTCTTCTATAGCTGGCAGTGCATTTTCTTCATTTTCTTCACTTACTTGTTTAGATATGTTTACTGCAGTTATTGAATATTCTGTATCGGTAGCAGGTGGTGTAATGTTTTTAAGGTGTAGCAACTCAGATTCAAGCATCTTTACAGTTTGTAGCAATTCGTTGATACTTGCCTGTTGCGCTATTTTTTCTGTTAATAAATTGTTTAGTGTTAATACTCTTTGCATGCTTTTTTCTTTACTTTTTTTTCAAAAGATAATATTCTTAATTTTTGTTTTGCCTTTCCATTTTAATCTTACATCTTTGTAAACTTGCTATAAAGTTAAGCAACTCAATTATAAAAATAACACAATGTTTATAGAACCAAGTTTTAAAGGAGAAAAAAAAGGCTGGATAGAAGTAATATGCGGCAGTATGTTTAGTGGTAAAACAGAAGAATTGATACGTAGATTGAAGCGTGTGAAAATTGCAAATTTAAAAGTTGAAATCTTTAAACCTGCTATAGATGTGCGTTACGACGAAGTAAAAATTGTGAGCCATGATACAAATTCTATACACAGTACCCCTGTAGAAAATGCACACGCCATACTTTTAATGACCGAAGGTGTAGATGTGGTGGGAATTGATGAAGCTCAATTTTTTGACGAAGAAATTGCTTTTGTTTGCGAGCAACTGGCATTAAAAGGTATTAGGGTTATTGTTGCAGGGCTAGATATGGATTATCAAGGAAAACCTTTTGGCCAAATGCCAAATCTTTTGGCTGTTGCAGATTATATTACAAAACTACATGCTATTTGTATGAAATGTGGTGGTATGGCCAGCATTTCTTATCGCAAAATTGCCACTGGAGGGCAAGTATTATTAGGCGAAAAAGATATTTATGAACCTAGGTGTAGAGAATGTGCTCAAGAAAGATAAAAATGTTTAATGGGAAACTTAAAGTTCTTACTCTTCAGTAGGTAAAACACTCCAAAAAGCAATTACAATTCTTCTACGATCATCATTTACTTTATAATTATGAATGTTTTCATCAGGAAATTTTTCTCCCATACCTGCTTGCACACTTTCAAAAGTAATTCTATCTACAGCCTTAAAAGTATGTGCATTTTGTTTTAATCTTTCTAATAAAAAAGTGGCAATTTCTTCTGCCCTTAAAGCAGAAAGTGCAGCATTAAGCTCTGCATTTGTAGGCTCAGTTTTATTTAGATAAGCAGCTAAGGTTTTGTATAATGAAGAACCATTAGTAACCGTTGTAGCATCAGAATATCCATTTACAATAATGCGTGCATTTCTAAAAACAGTTTCATATTTGTTAGAAAACTTTGTAAGAGAGTCAATAATAGGAGAAAAATATTGCGCAGCTAATTTTTTCTTTTCCTCTGGTATTTTATACCCACCAGGACCAAAAAAAGCAGCCAAATTAAAAAGACTTGGCTTAGGTTCAGTTACACTTTCTAAAATCATATTCATTACATATTCCCTGCCTGCTGCTTTTTTATTAACTACAGAATCTATCAATAATATTTTTGTTTTGATGAGGGTGAAATTATTTTTAAATTCAGTAGGTGAGTTTAACTGCTGGCCTAAATATTTAATTTCAACTTTAATAGAATCAAACTTTTTCTTAAAACTTGATAATCTTTTATCAATTACTGCCGAAGTGTTGTTATCTACTTTACCACTATTTATTAAACTATCTTTTGTATTGCCTATAGTATTTACTTTAGCTACATCTTTTTCAGTTTGCTTTGCAGCAGATTTCAACATTTTACTCAATCGCCCTTTTTCACCTTCATAATAAGGTTCATTAAACTGCATTTCTATTTTACGATATATTGAATCTCTGGCATTAGCCTGTAAAACAACCTCGTCGTATAATTTATTTACATTGGTACTTATCTGAGTATAGTTTTTTTTAAAAACGGCTTTGCTACTAACTTTTGCACGTTGGTCTATTATATTTTGGTGTTGTAAATCAATTTGATTTTTAATTGAAATTAATTTACCATTCATTTCTGCCCCCTTGGTAATTTGAATCGTATCTGTTTTAACTAAACTATCTGTACGCTTTGTTAAATTAGTAATTTGAGTTGAATCAATAACTTGCCTTGATAAAGAAGAATCAATTTTATTTAGTAAATGATATTGCTTTGTAAAATAACAAGAGGAAAATAAGAACACACTTATGCTCATAACAATAGCTATCCTAAAATGTAATGTAAAAGTCTTTCTTAATGAATTATTGTTAATGTTTAGTAATATTTTTTTCAAAATAGGAGATGTTAGTTTTTAAAGTACCCTTTCAAGTCTGATTTATACAAATACAAAGAACGGGTTAATGATTGAAATTGTTGCATATTTATTTTTTTTTACAGTATGATTATATAATAATTTTAATTTATATGTATTAGATCATCCAAACCAGGAAAATTTTCATGCTATGGGCTACTTTAAAACGAAGGTTATCATACAATTATTGTATTAGTGGAGTTTATTTAACTTTGTGATAGTGAAACAATTACAGTAAATTATTATTATTTTTTTATAAAGAAAATAAAAAAGTAAGTATTTTTATTGCGTTGCTTTTCATTTATGATTTAAATTAATAATATCCAGATCTTTTCATATCTAAGTTTAAAAAAAGTATTTATTGTTTTAGCTAATTACTATTGCTATCTTATGTACATTTGAATATCCCCTTATTAAAACTTTCTGAATGACAACTCGTCGTAAATTTTTACAATTAACAGGTTTAGCCGCTGTATCTTCTGCTTATACAAATGCACAAAGTAATAGCGTTACTAAGCCTATTGTAATAGCTACATGGGATAGTGGAGTGGATGTAGCCAAAACCGCTTTTAATATTTTAAAAAGTAAAGGCTCTGCTTTGGATGCCGTAGAAAGTGGAGCTATTTTTATTGAAAATAAAATTGATTGTTGTGTTGGTTTAGGTGGCAATCCAGATAGAGATGGTGTTGTTAGTTTAGATGCGTCTATTATGGATTACAAATCGAATGCAGGTAGTGTAGCTGGTTTGGAGCAAATTAAAAATCCCATAAGTATAGCCCGTAAAATAATGGAAACTACACCACATGTAATGTTGGTGGGAGAAGGTGCCAAGCAATTTGCTTTGCAAAATGGATATATGCTAGAAGAAAAAAAACTAAGTGAAGATGCGGAGAAAACATATAAAGAGTGGTTGCTAAAAAATGAGTACAAGCCCGAAATAAATATTGAAAATAAAAAACAAAGTGGAGGTCCCTTTGCACCAAATTATTTGGATGATGGCAGGCCCAATCATGATACAATGGGGCTTGTAGCTTTAGATAAAATGGGGAATCTTGCCGGAGCATGTACAACAAGTGGTATGGCATTTAAATTACATGGCAGAGTAGGTGATAGCCCAATAATAGGTGCAGGCCTTTATGTAGACAATGAAGTGGGCGCTGTTACAAGCAGTGGCGTGGGAGAAGAAGTTATTAAAATTTGTGGTAGTTTTTTAGTAACAGAATTTATGCGACAAGGCTACTCTCCAAAAATGGCTTGCAAAAAAGCAGTAGAAAGAATTGTAAAACGAGATACCAAAAAAGCCAAGGAAATACAAGTAGGTTTTATAGCTTTAAATAAAAATGGTGAGCATGGTAGCTATGCTTTGCAAAAAGGATTTATGTATGCCGTACATAGCAATAATGAAGTAAAGTTGATAAAGAGTGATGCCCACTTTAAATAATAAATTACCACAATAATGTTTAAAGTAATTCGCAAAGTTGTTTTTATATTTCTCTTTTTTATATACTCTATTTTTGCTTTTGGGCAAAAAGATTATACAAAACTCGTAAACCCTTTCATAGGTACAGACGGGCATGGGCACACTTATCCGGGTGCTACAAGCCCATTTGGTTTTGTACAACTAAGCCCCGATACTCGTATGGCCGATTGGGATGGAAGCAGCGGTTATCATTATTCAGATTCTATTATTTACGGCTTTAGCCATACTCATTTAAGTGGTACTGGCGTGCCTGATTATTGCGATATTTTATTACAACCAACAACTGGTGATTATGAATGGGATAATAAAAAATATGCTTCAACCTTTAAACACGCAAGTGAAAAAGCTTATGCTGGATTTTACAGTGTGCATTTAGATAAATACAATGTAGAAGTAGCTTTAACTACCACGCCACGAACTGGAATACATTCCTACACTTTTGGACCAAGAATAAAAGAAGGAAATTTGATTATTGATTTAATACATAGAGATATTGTGCTCGATAGTTATTTGGAAGTAGTAGATAATTATACCATTAAAGGATATCGATTTAGTAAAAGTTGGGCCAACAATCAAAAATTATTTTTTGTTGCAAAGTTTAATAAACCAATTTTAAAAAAAGAGTTACACCAAAGTAATACCGATACGAAAAGACTATCTACTAATATTGCTAAAGGTAAAGCAATACAAGCTGGATTTACATTTGATGTGAGCGATGGTAGCCCCTTGCTAGTGCAAGTTGCATTAAGCCCTGTAAGTATGGAAGGTGCTTTTTTAAACTTAGCTGTAGAACAACCAAGTTTTGATTTTGATAATACGCTACTGCAAAATGTACAGGTTTGGAATAAAGAATTGAGTAAAATTGAAATTGAATCGTATGCTAATAATAATATTGATACCATTTTTTTTTCAGCCTTGTATCACACTATGATTGTTCCAAATATTTATCAAGATGTAAATGGGCAATATAGAGGAACAGATGATAAAATTCATAAAGCAGAAGGCTATACAAACTATACCGTATTTAGTTTGTGGGACACATACAGGGCTTATCATCCATTAATGAGCATCATCAATAAAGAACGAACCCGGGAGTGC
>JAYVID010000170.1:0-14531 GCA_043770525.1 Ferruginibacter sp. | reverse complement strand
AAATATCTTTACTTTTGCCGCCCAATTATGGATGTCGGGGTAGCTCAGCTGGTTAGAGCATCGGATTCATAACCCGAAGGTCGGCAGTTCAAGTCTGCTTCCCGATACCGAAACAGACCTCAAGTGATTTTCACTATGGGGTCTGTTATTTTTTTGCCCTGTATCGTCCTGTAGGCTTGCTATTAGCGAAAAAACAGCATTTACATTTGTGGTTCGAGTTTGGTTCTTTTGCTTGTTATAATATATACCATCTTTAAAAAGCAATCTCTGTAACCTTTGTTTTTCCGCATAATTGCCACAAGTCCATAGGGATGGGAGTTCTGTAGTTAATTCGAGCGTACGATTTATGTATTTTTCAAGGTTCGAGGTCGAAATTGGGCTACCTTGCATTTGAACCTTAATTTCCACTTCTTCTTGCTTAAATTTAGTAATAAACTTTTCGTACAAATCAGCCTTTATCTCCTCATTTATGAACCTTTCTTCTAATCGTTCTACCTTATTATTAACCTCAATTAACTGCTTTTGGAATTGTTCGTTTAGCTTATCTCTGCCCTCGTTTAGTTCATTGTAGATTTTCTCTAATTGAAGCCTTAATAATGGTATATACTTTTTATCTAATGTCAATTCGGAAAGAATGCCCTCAAAAATCTTATGCAAGTCTTTTGCACTTTTATTACAAGAACACTTCTTTTTGTTGTCGCATTTGTAATAATGTAGCCTTTTAGCTTTTACCAAATAGCCTCTTAAATGTTCCCCACAGGTATCACATTTAAAAAATAATTTCAACGGAGTGCTTTCAAATTCTGAATTGTATTTGCTTCCAACACTACAATATTTGATATCATTTACTTTTAAGAAAATTTCTTTTGAAACAAGAGGGGTATGTTTTCCTTCTACCATTTCACCACCTAATGCTTTATGTGAAAGTAAGCCACAATAAAATGGATTTCTAAATATCTGCGCCAAAAACTTTAAAGTCGTTTTTAAGCCCAATTGAGCAAGTTTTTGGATAATTTCTGTGTTACTGTTATTCTCATTAGCTTTCCATAGAAAAGCTTTTCTAATGAGCTTACCTCTATTGTTGATTTCTATAAACCGTTCTCCATTTCTCCTTACATTATCATAACCCATTGGAGCTTTGGTACACCATAAACCTGTCAATAATTTTTCTCTTGTACCTGCCATCGATTTCTGCTTACGCAAATCATTATCATATTGCCCAAACAGAAATAAAATATTTTGTTGAAGTATGCCCGATGGATTTGAAGTATCTATTGGTTGAGTAACAGAAATAATAGAAATGCCCAAATCCCTTAGCTGCCTAGATAACCAAATAGCATTATCACCTGTTCTACTAAATCTTTCTAAACTGTAAACAATGATATAAGAGATTTTTGTCTTTTGCTTTTTTGCAAAGTCAATCATGCGTTTGAATTCTTTCCTTTCATCGCTTGCAGCAGATTCATACGTACCTCCAAAATAAGAAAGCACATCGTACTTTAATTTTAAAACATAGGCTTCACAACCTTTCTTTTGCGTTTCTAAACTAAGGTTGTTATCGGCTTGTTCTTTGGTTGATACCCTAGTATAGATTACACAATTGTTAGACTTTTTTGCAGCAGCTATTTCTGCACCTTTTGCAAATTTATTTAATGATAATATTTTTTCCATTTATTAAAGATTTTGTAACGCAAATATATTGATAATCAATATATTATATTAAGATATTTTGAAATCAAGCTGCATCAGCTATTAAAGCTTGTTGGTTTATTTCTCTTTCGATTAATTCGTAAGTAATCAGGGAAAATTCGTGGAGGGTATGGATGATATTTACAACTTCTTCATCAGAAATATTTTCAAATTCTTTTACAGACCTTACTTGTTTTTCTGTTAGAAATAATCTTTTATCGCCATCATCTTTGTTGTCGTTTTGCCAATCTTGTAAGCTTATTATTTTTGCCATTGTTTATGTTTATTGTGCAAACATACAATGACCCAAAATCTAACTTTACCGCTTGGGTAGGTTTGCGAAGCCTTATGCAAAACAAAGGCTACTTGTGTAGGTTAGTGTTTAATTTTGAATAATAAAATATTTATCCGCAGTGAAAGAGACGTATAATTATAGTTATTTGAAAGTTGTAAAGATATTCTTGACGGTTGGCGTATGTAAAAACGGAAACGAGAATTAGATAGATAGGTATCTTTTGGCATCGTTTGGGAGGATACTAACTATTATATCTAAAGTAAAAATATCAATCCTTTTTTCTTTCCTTGTAGTTTACTTTAAAAATAAGACGAAGATTTTGGTCTTTTGTGAAATAGCTGTAAAACCAATTGAAGAAAACAGATAAACGGTTTTTAACACCAACTATTAGCATTAAATGTAAAAACATCCAAACTAACCAAGCTAAAAATCCACCAAAATGAATTTTGGGTTTGGGTACATCTACCACTGCTAGTTTTCTACCTATAGTTGCCATGGAGCCTTTATCATTATAAACAAAAGTGTGCAACCGCTTTTTATTATCTTCATTTATAAAATTATTTGCTATTAAATCTGCTTGCTGTATGGCTACAGGAGCTACCTGTGGGTGCCCGTTAGGAAATAAAATGTCACTATCCATAAATGCAATATCCCCAATTGCGTAAACATTTTCAAAGGCATTTACCAAACATTGGTTATTTACTTTTATGCGATTCCCTCTTGCAATTGCAGTAGCATCGATACCTGCAACTACATTTCCTTTTACGCCTGCAGCCCAAATAAGTAGTGCTGTTTCAATTGTACTGCCATCTTGCAATGTGGTTGTTTTACCATCATAATTTTTTACTACCGTATTTGTTTGCACAGTTACTCCAAGCGTTTCTAAATATGCTTTAGATTGTTTACTACTCTTTTCACTCATACTTGGAAGTAGTTTTGGAGAACCTTCCAATAAAATAATTTTCATAATAGAAAAATCAAGCTCAGGATAATCTTTTGGCAATACAAACCTACGCATATCTGCAATGGCACCACTCAACTCTACACCTGTAGCACCACCGCCAACAACTACAATAGTCATTAAACGCTGTAATTCTTTTAAGTCTATAGTTGTACTTGCATCTTCAAAGTTTTTAAGTAACCGGTGTCTAAGTTCAATAGCTTCAACGCTACTCTTCATAGGCATTGCATTGGCCTGCAACATTTCATTTCCAAAAAAATTGGTATCAGCGCCTGTAGCTATTATCAATTTGTCGTAAACAAATTCACCAATATCTGTTAAAACTTTATTTTCGTAATGTAAAATTTCTTTTACTTCTGCCATACAAAAACGAACATTTTTACTTTCGTGAAATACTTTTCTCAAAGGAAATGATATACTACTAGCATCTAAACCTGCTGTGGCTACTTGATAAAAAAGAGGTTGGAATTGGTGGTAATTATAACGGTCTAATAAGGTTATTTGAAATCCAATTTTATTATTTAATTTTCTTGCAAGTCTGAGCCCACCAAAGCCTGCACCTATTATTACAAGTTTCATTTGTAAACATTATGTGTAATTAAAAAACAGGTAATAGTTAGTGTTACTAAAAATTACTACTTATAAGAATCTTCCCAATAATCTCCCCACTTTGTTATTACCAATTAAACTAAACACTTTACGTTTTATTTCTCCCTTGCCTATTTCTATCATTTTATTTAAAATATTACTTTTGCTAGTTACAATAGAGACTACTTCGGTAGCGGTAGATTTTAAAATATTAATAGGTTTCAAACTTTCACCCGTAATTTGTAGATGCTCCTTAAGGGCTTTAAATTGCTGTTCTTGCTTTGTTTTTAACAAAGCAATTTGTTCGTCTAATAGTATCAAATTGTTTGTCATTATAATTAATTTTCATTCATCATTTTTGAAATTATATTATTTTTAAAAGGCGTTTGAATTAGCTTTTTTCTAAAAATACGGCATAACAATGCTATAAATAAATACAAACCTACTACAATAAAAAATCCATAATAATTTTCGCCTGTAAGCTTGCCTAGCCAAAGCGCTACACCAATGTTTAACATAAAAATAGACAATGCAACACATATAGTTATGACTGCTTTTGATATCAATGATGAAATAACATCAGCAGACTTGCGTATAGCCTGAAGCTTTAGCAATTCTATTGTTGTTTTACTGTACTCCTCCGCTTTATCAAAAAGCATTTCTATGGGTGTTACATTGTCGTTCATTTTCTATTTTTTGTTGCTTTAAAAAATTAGCCCATGGCGTTTTTAAACTGTGCTTTTACTTCGGCATATTTACCTTCGCCGGCTTCTTCTAATTTTTCGGCTTCGTTTCTAATGCTATTGTATTTTTCTTTCATGCTGTCTAGCAATCCATTAAATTTATCTTTCACATCATCTGCATAGCCTTCGCCTTTTTGCACAATTTTTTTTCTTGTGTTTTTACCGGAGTCCGGGGCAAATAAAATTCCTAATAGTGCACCTGTGGCAATACCTGCCAACATTCCTAATGCTGTTTTTCCTGTGTTCATAATTAATGTTTATTTAAAATTGAAATTTATAAAACTTTTCTACCTTGTATTATCCTTAAAATAACGGCTATTATGGCTATTACTAAAAGTATATGTATTATGCCTCCTGCGCTGTAACCTATAAAGCCTATGGCCCATACGATTACTAGTATTACAGCTATTGCGTACAATAAATTGCTCATGATGATAAGTTTACTTGTTAAAAATTATTAGTGGTTAATATTATTTGATAGCTCGGATATTGGGTACTTACATCGTCCTCTGCTGTTATAAATATTTTAGTAGGTTTTGTGGGGGAAACTGTTTCAAAACTTGCTTTTAATTTATTGCTAAATCTTTTGTTATCGCTATCTATTTTGCCAATATTTTTTGCAGGTTGTTGGTCAGTTTCCATCCAAACGATGTAGGCTGTTTTAGGTGGTGATAAGCGTTTCACTTCAGCCAAATTTCTTATAAAAACATTTACAGCATAATTGCTGTTATTATCCTTCTTCACTTTTACAGTTCCCCTAGCAGCAGGTACTATGGTAGATGTTTGAAATGCTATCTTTTTTGCACATGCAGACAATAATAAACCTACCATTGCTACAGCTATTATCGAATAAATATTTTTTATTACTTTATTTTTCATTTATATAAATGCTTTAATGAAATGTAAAGGTGATGCATAATCAAACCTTATCTATTACACTATAATGCTTAAAAGTTGTATAATTCACACATTGAAAAATATACTGTATAGATAAGCCTACATTACATTTATTAATCACAAACAAAAAAATAAAACATGAATCTTTTAGAAAAAGTACAACAAAACCTTGGCTATCCTGCTTTGCAAAAAATAGATTTATCTACAGATAAAATTATTGAAGATAATGCCACACCTGATGAAGATAAATTTAGCCAAGCTGCTATACCTGCCGTGCTTACTGCTTTATATAAGTATGTGCTAACTGATGAAGGTGCTACCGAAGTATTAAATGGGGATAACAATACAAAATGGGTTTCGAAAATATTCGATGAGCATAAAAAAGATGCTATAGAAATAATATCCTCTTACTCAAAACAATCTAATGAAAACCCATTGGACAAGATGTATATTATAGCAAATGAAGCAGTAAAAGTTACCAAAGAATATGTTGGAGAAAATGGGACATTAAAAGATGTAAAACTATTTTTTGCAGCACAAAAAAATGATATTTTATTATACCTATTGCCTTCTTTAAAAATGGGTGAATTGCTAAACGATAGTACATTGGACGATAACACTAATAAAATGGAAGGGCCAATATCTAGCTTGATGCACAGCTTGGGCAATATATTTGTAAATCCTACAACGGAAGCGGAAGTAGAAAAAAAACAAGCCGAGTTGTAAAAACGAATCTAATGGGAAATCACCAAATTAAAGGTAATTGTTGGTGAACTATTAAGCATAAAAGAAAAAATTGTAGAAAACTCCTATTTATTTTATATCCGTAGTAAATAAAATTGAAAAAAGAAAATTATGTTACAAAAAAATTGGCACGAAAAACACATTGAAACGTCAACTTTTGGGCAGCGTTTTTCCGATAAAATAGCCACGGGAATGGGTTCTTGGAAATTTATTATATGGCAAACCATAATTGTACTAGTTTGGATGCTGCTCAATATTGTGGCATTTATAAGCCATTGGGATCCTTATCCGTTTATACTCCTTAATCTAATTTTTTCTACGCAAGCGGCTTATGCAGCACCAATAATAATGATGTCTCAAAACAGACAGAATCAAAGAGACAGAATACAAGCTAATAATGATTATCACACCAACGTAGAAGCAAAGAAAGAAATAGAAGCACTACAATTACAACTAAATAAAATAGAAACTGAAAAGTTAGATAAGATTATTAAATTATTAGAGGATATAAAATAGTTGGAGGGGACATCAACCATTAATAATAAGCTGATTTGTAAATATAGTTTCAGTAGATTTAATTACTAATCTACTGAAACATCATTTTTTTTTAGTTCATTATCATATTATTCATTTGTTGGTAATACTTCACTTCTTTTTTTAGTTTATCTTTTTTTCTATTATTTTTTTCTAAAGTAAGCCTTGCCATAAGGTAGCTTACGGTAGATTCTGCTCCTTGATTTAAGTTTACATAATTATCTTCTAAACCATCGTAACAACCACCTGTGCATGGGTTGTATATAATTTGTTGTAAATGATTATTACCCAAAAACCAACTAAAAGCCACCTCCATTTTTTTAGCGTAAGAGTCGTCTTCAAAGCATAAATAAAATTTATTTAGTGCCATTATGGTATACGCAACATCTATAGCCTGTTCCCCACCTATTACAACTTCAGTAGGTGCAGTAGCTTTTTGTAACCAACCTTTGTTAGAAATTACTTTTATACTTTTTTCAGTAAAAGTTTTTGATAATAAAAAATCAAAACTTGATTTTGCAATCTCTTTATACCTCAATTCTCCTGTAGCCATGTATGCACAAAGCAACGCTTCGGGTAAAATACTGTTGCCATAGGTTAAATAACTTTCAAACCATTGCCATTTTGTTTCAGCTTCATGTAAATACATTTGTACCAATCTATTGGTAAGTACATTCAATAATAAAAGATTATTTGTACTTGAATATGATAAGTTGGCATAGTACAGCCCTTTTATTGCAAAAGCTATTGCTCTAGGAGAATATAATTTATTAAGCTTAGTCGTAGCTTTTTCAAATAGGAAAATAGCATCTTCAATAATGTGGTCGGGGAAATAATCTTCTAACGAAATTAAATATCCCAATGCCCAAACGGCTCTGCCATTAGAGTCTTCCAAGTTTGTTTCATCATTTTGCATGGTGAATAATCTGTCTTCATTTACATAATTTAAGAAGCTGCCGTCTGCTTGCGTACAATACTTTATAAAGTTTAAATAAGTGGCTACTTTTTCTATATAGTCATCATTTTTATATAACTCTAAATACTGACATGTAGCCACCATTGCCCTTGCATTATCATCTAATGTATATCCACTTTCCAAATCAGGTTGGTTTATTTTTGAAAACTGAATCATACCAAACTCAGTTGTTAGCTTGTTTAAATGCTTTAAATTTATAGGTGGTAATTTATAATGTAGTGGAATGTTACTTGCACCATATTTTTCAAAAAGGCTTGCATGTTGTATGGCAGAATTTTCCCAAGCTGTGGCAGAAATTACATGTAATCCATTTAAACTAATTTGGTTTCTTAATACTTCATCATTTAGTAAACTTACAACTGCAGTAGAAACTTGTGTGGGATTCTCAAAATCTACAATGATGCCAGTATTGTTTTTTAAAACCTCTAGTGCATGTGGTATAGGCGTAGATACTATTGCACAACCACAACTAAGTGCATAAGAAAATGTGCCACTTACTGCTTGGTGTGGGTCTTTGGAAGTAAATAAATACACATCAGTCATTTGCAAATACTCCAATAAAACAGGTAATTCTAAGTAAGTATTTACAAATTGTACATGTTTTTGCAGTTTTAATTCAATTACTTTTTCTTGTAAAAAGGTTCTGTATTGTTCCCCTTCGTCTTTATAAATAGATGGATGTGTTTTTCCTAAAATTAAAAACAAAACATCTTTATATTTTTTAATAATAGTAGGCAATGCATTTAATGTGGTTTCTATGCTTTTTCCTTTGCCCAATAAACCAAAGGTCGAGAGTATTTTTTTATTGCTAAAATTATATTTCTGTTTCAATAAAATTTTATCTCCATGAGATATTAAATGCGTACCATGTGCAATTACTTCAATTTTATTAGCATTTACTTCATAATCATTTTTTAAAATTTGTGCAGATGTGTTGGTCATTACAATAATGCTCTGAGTGTATTTTGCAATGGTTTTCACCAATGTTTTTAAAGTATCATTAGGGTTTGGCAATACAGTATGAAAGCAAATAATAATTGGCTTAGTAAGAGTTTGCAAAAAAGTAATAAAGTCAGCTTCTCTATTTTTAAACAAACCAAATTCATGCTCTATCATTGCTAGTTTAATATTTTCATCTTCATTTATTAATCTTGCTAACCCCAAGTATGCTAAACGACAATCCGTATTTAAAATGTATTTTACCTCTTCTTCATATTTCAACGAAACTTCATCAGACTCTAATGCACAGATAGAAATGCTAAAACTATTATCAAATTTATTGTTTAATGCTTTTACCAAATCTTGCGAATAAGTAGCTATACCACACTCTCTTGGTGGGTATGAGGTAATAAATAATACTTCGGGCATTGAAATTGTTTTTTTTATGCTGTTTTTAATAATAGCTCTATTATTAGCTGTAGAATTATTGTTGATAGTATTCAAATCATTTCTCATTGTTAAATATTTATATTTTGTGTAGTAATAATTCTTTTAGTAGTTCTGATAAGCTCATAGAAGCACAAGCAATTTGTTCATCAGCTGCTCCATAATAAATATATAGTGTATCGTCTTCTACTATTGTACCTGTGGGAAAACAAACATTATTTACTTCTCCTTTTAGTTCCCACGGTTCATCGGGTTTAAATAATGGGTAAGGTAAACGTGAAATTTCTTTTACAGGGTTATCAATATCTAATAATGCAGCACAAGCAGAATATACAAATCCATTTATGGTATCCTGTACTCCATGGTAAATTAATAACCATCCATATTGTGTTTCTATGGGTGGGCAACCACCACCAATATAACTTGCTTCATGTTCTAATTTAGAACTGAGTACAATATTATCTTGAAAATGCAAAAAATAATTTTGCCAAAAATCTGTAGTCAGTTCTGCAAGATTGTTGATACAC
Organism: Ferruginibacter sp.; assembly: GCA_043770525.1. GTDB lineage: Bacteria > Bacteroidota > Bacteroidia > Chitinophagales > Chitinophagaceae > Ferruginibacter. Next base: position 5,191 of record JAYVID010000170.1, on the reverse strand, counting down.
ACAAATTGTATATCAGGTTTTATTCTGTGTAGAAAACAAAGTTTGTTATTTATTTTTCTTGGAAAAAAAATTACATTTTTATCCCAAATAAAAACTTTCTTTCCTTTTCTATCTATAATACCACCATCTCCATTATACCTCAAATACTTTTCACTCAATACAGCTTTGCTACTTGCAAGCCTATTAAATTCTTTGTAAAACATTTGTGGTACTATAATTCCTAATTTTTCCCATGTTAATAAATCTTTAGATGTAGCTAAACATCCCAAAGCATTTACACCATCATAACCGGTATAAGTAAGATAAAATGTTTCTTCAATTTTAGTAATACGTGGGTCTTCCACACCATGCATTTCGTATTCAAACTGAGGAAAAAGAATGGGTGTATCCAATCGATGCCCAACTATTAAAGGTGTAATTAATTTACAATAACCGATACTAGAGTAATTGTGTTTTGCAACTGCCCTATAAAATAAATGTATACTGTCATTATCTTTTATGAGTGCAGGGTTTAGTACGCCATCTATTTCAAAACCTAGGCTTGTTTTCTTAAGCAATATGCCTTCTTTATTTACTGATAACATGATATGAATATTTAATTAAAGGATGGTAAAGGTGAATTTTATAAAGGATTTCAGTATTACAAAACTTTGTAAAAAAGTTATATCATTCACAGTTTTTTATTTATATACTTTACGGTGATGGCAGTTTTTTCTGCCATAATACAACAACTGTGAATTATGTAAATGAAAACATAAATAGTGTAATTATTTATCTACCATAGTGCAGCAACTTTGTAAAATATAAGATTTGGAAAAAGTCTTACATCATAGTTAGTTTTAGTTTATAGTCCCTTTTTCTAAAGGGACTCTTTTTTAAGACTAATTAATCATTTTATAATAATTAAAAAATCAAACAAAAAAAATCATGAAACTAAAAGCAACAGCAGCAATGGCTGCAATTTTATTTACAAGCACAGCAATGGCACAACATGTAAATATTGGAATTAAAGGAGGTGTAAATGTGTACAACATTAACAACGAAAACAATGTAAAGTATGATGCTAAAATTGGCTTTAATGTAGGCTTACTTGGTCATGTACATTTAGCAAAACAGCTTGCACTACAACCAGAATTAGTTTACTCTGCACAAGGTGCAAAATTTACAACCGCAGGTATTGAAACAAAATTAAATTTGGGATACCTAAACATACCTATTCTTGTTCAATACATGTTTGACAATGGCTTTAGACTACAAGCAGGGCCACAAATTGGATTTTTGCTAGCAGCTAAAGCAAAAACAGGTAACACAGAAATTGATTTTAAAGATAACCTCAAAAAAGTAGATTTTTCAATAGGTGCAGGTATAGGCTATGTGCACCCTGCAACAGGTTTTGGTGTAGATGCTAGGTATAATTTAGGAGTAAGTAATATTAATGATAATACAAATCCCAAATCATATAACAGAGGTTTACAATTAGGAGTGTTTTATTTGTTTAATCATAAATAAAACATCCGTTTAGTTTTATTAAAAAAAGCGAACCAAATGGTTCGCTTTTTTAATGCCTTTATGTTCTTTACATATCTTTAGGGGTAGAATTTGATTTGTCAAAAAATATTTGTACATTATTCAATATATTCTATCTACGAAATGTTTTAAAATCAAATATTCTAATTGCTATTTGTTGAATTTGTTTTAGGGTTTTTTTGTTTAAATTTTTTATTCTAATGCCCACAAAAAAATGGGCTCGTCTGCACGAACCCATTAAACCTAAAACTACCCTATGTTCAACTATCTTAGTATGAGTATTAATAAAAGAATAATGATGATTGCGCCTACAGAAATATAGACTTTGCTATCCAATCCACTTGAAGCTTTCATTTCTTTTTTCATACTCCTTAGCTCTTTTCTTAGAACTTTTTTTTCTGAACTTGATAGTGCTTCTTTATCCATGTTCTTTATTTCAAACAGGCGCATAAGCAATGCTTTTGCACGTTCAGATGGTTCTTCGTCTTTTGTAACTACACTTGTTTTAATATTAGTATTGCTTGCATTAATAGCCATTGTAGGTTGTATTACGGCCAAACAAAAAATAATAAAGCTGATTTGTAAAAGTCTTTTTAGTTTCATACTATTTATTTTAATTTTTAAATAATTGTTCTGTCTTTAATAAGAACATTGTTAATGATTACACAAAACTGAGGCAATTTGATTATTACATTATTACATAATATAAAATGATTGTTGTAAAATTCACAGTTAGTTGCATATTTATTTAGATTCCTCCTCTGCTTTTTCAATATTTTCTTTTGCTAATTCATTAATTTCATGTTCCGTTTTGTTTTCAGCATGTACTACATCATTGCTTGCATTTTTATTTGAAGTAACTAGTTCATTTATTTTTAAATGCATTAAGGCTGAAAACTTGCTAAACTCTTTTTGAATAACAAAAAGGGTTAAAAAAGTAATTCCAATAATAATGTAATATATTTTTTTATGTAAACTTGCATCCAAAAATTCCTTTTGGCAACACCAAATAATAATAACAATTAATCCTACAAAAAAGGTTATTGAGCTACCTAGTATTTTTGTAAATGAGAGTGAAAATTTTTCAAAATATTTTTCAATTTTTAAGTATAGGTTTTTCATAATTTAAGTGTTTGGAGCTGAATAATTTTCAACAGGGGCGATGGCTACAGCTATTTTGCTCGGTGCTACTTTGCCTGAATACATTTTTGCATAAGCTGCTGTAAACTCTGCACCAAAAAATAATATCATAGAAGAGTACGATACCCACAAAAGTATTAATACAATAGAACCTGCCGCCCCATATATAGATGTAGGCTCTGCCTTGCCAAAATAAAACGCTAACCCCGTTTTACCTATTGTAAACAACAATCCTGTAAAAATTGAACCTAGCCAAACTTGTTTCCATTTTATTTTTGCATCGGGTAATGTTTTAAATAGTAATGCAAAGAGTGCAGATATAACTACTAACGAAAAAATAAAGTTTAGTATATGAAAAAACACTAAGCCAGCCTCTGATGTATCTGCTTTTATCCAATTACTCATTGCTGCTAACGCTGCCGAAACTACCAATGATATTAATAATAAAAACGCAATAGCAAATATTAAACCAAAAGAAAATAGCCTTGCTTTTAGTATAGGAAAAATACCATTTTTAGGTATCACTTTTACTTGCCAAATATTATTAAGTGTTTTTTGTAGCTCCACAAATACACCCGTAGCACCTATCAATAAAATAACGATTCCCACTATTGTACCGAATGTGGTAGATTTTGCTTGGCTTGCATTCACTAACATATTTTTTACTTGTAATGCCGTATCTGCACCCATTGTAAGTGCAACTTGGTTTATTATATTTTGATTTACTACATCGTTTCCAAAAAAATATCCTGTAACAGAAATAATGAGTAAAAGCAAACCAGGAATACCAAATATGGCATAATAGGCTATAATAGCACTTTCTCTAAAAGGGTCTTTATCTTTCCATTTTATAAAAGCTTCTTTCAATAATTTACCAGTATCTTTTAGTATGATTTGCATTTTTTTAATTAATTCATTAGCCAAAATGTAAAATTTAATAGCATGGCAAAACTTACCCACAAAATATAGGGTGTTAAAAGCCAACTTGCTTTTTTGTTAATAGTGCTAAAGGCAAAAATGGTAGCAAAGATTGTTATAATCATTATAAGAATATCTAACAATGCTAAGCCAATAAGGTGGTATTTAAAAAATAATATACTCCAACAAAAATTAAAAAATAACTGCAAAAAGAATAAACCTATTGCATTTATTTTTTTAAAATAAGGTACTTCTTCTTTCCAAATAATCCAAAGTGATATGCCCATAAGCAAATACAAAACCGTCCACACAGGTGCAAACAAGTATGCAGGTGGATTCCATGAAGGCTTATTGATTGTGTCAATCCATGCATTGTTTCCAGTGTTAGAAATTAATGCACTTGCAATACCTACAAATTCACAAATAAGAATGGCTATTACCAATTTCCAATAAACGTTAATTTTTGAAGTAGCTACCATCTTAAAAATAATTTAAAATTTATTTTTTTGCTTCTTCTATAGAAATGTGATGTATTATTTCTGCATACTCTTCTTTGATAAGGTCTTGCTGTTTCATTATCAATTTTTGCAACGAAGGGTCTAAGTTTTCCAAGTTATCATCTAGGGTATCGGTATATGTTTTAATGGCGATATTATCACCAAATTCGCAAGAGGAAAGTATACTAGCTTTATTATTTTCTGTAAAAGCGGCTTTAAAATCCATCCAAAGTCTATGGAGCTTTCCTGTATTTTTTGTTCCTTTTTCTGCTTCGCCATCTAGCGTCATTATTTCTGTTCTTAGCTCTGCTGCACATTTTTCACTTGTTAAAATACATTTGCTAAATAGTACATGTAAATCTAAATCATCTATTTCCTTCACAGCTGTTTCATATCCTACAATTCTATCATTGTTTATTTCAACCAACTCATTTAATGCTGCAATTGTAATTTCTTTTTCCATAAAATTTTTTTTAATGTATGAGAAACAAAATTGCCATTATTAATCATTTTTAGCATTACACAATTATTGTTATGAGTTGTATAATTCACAGATGTAGTTTTGGAGATTTGTAGCTTTATTGATATTTACCAAAATATATATAATTCTGAATGAAATCGAATATTTTTCCAAATGTGTCAAATACAGGATACGCTCAAAATTTTGTAACAAAAAAAATTGGTGTTTATATTATTAGTTAAGTTCCCATTTTCTAATAAACTCCGCATTATTAAACTTGAATATTGAACATTGAAAATTGATTTTTGAACATTTGCTTTAAAAAACCCTTTCGATTATTGAGCACACCAAAAGATTAAATAAACTCCGCTTTTAAAAATCCTTCAACCTTCAACCTTCAACCTCCCTCACATCCGCTCCATATACCAATCCAATGTTTTCTCCAGCTTTTGAAATTTTAAAATATTAGTAATATTTTTCTTTAATCTTAAAAAAGCTGTTTCACTTTTTATAACATAGTCGAATGCTTTGTGGTGCATACAGTTTACCGCCACATCAATACTGTCTTGCGATGATAGCATTATAACTGCTGTTTCTTCGTTGTAGGCTTTTATTTTATCTAAAGTTGCTATACCATTCATTGCTGTAG
>JAYVID010000169.1:0-4749 GCA_043770525.1 Ferruginibacter sp. | reverse complement strand
TTTTAAAAATAATGCAGCGCTTGATATTCCAACATAAGTATCCCATTTTTTTGTTTTCTTTAAAATCGTTTTTTCTTTTACAATTGTATTTTTTGCATCAGTACTTGTGTTAGTAATGATATTTTTTGTAGAATCTATTTTTGGTCCAGCTAAAGTGTTCTTGTCTTCAGCAATTGATACTGCTACTTTGTTTTCAATTTTTTCATTTATCATTTCTGGAGTTAATGCCATTGTTTGTTCATCTTCTATAATGCTTGCTTGCTTAATGTTAACTTTTGTAGCAGCTTTTGTTTTTTTTATTTTTATATTATTGTCATAAATATCACCTTCATTTTTTATAATATTTTTTGAAACTGTAGGAGTTGAATTTTTTATGCTCTTACTCTTTTTATTTTCTAAAGTGTTTTTGTTAACTGTTTCTATTTTTTGCGGGTATGTATTATTTGGTGAGAAAATGCTGTCAGCAATATCAATGGTTACATTATTTTTTTTATTTTCTATGTTTAAAGAAGAATCTTTAGCAACTTCGGTATTACTTTTTCTAACATTATTTAAATAGTAAACACTAGAGCATAAAAAAACTGTTACAAATAAACTTAAGAACAATAAAACTACTTTTCTTCTTTTTCTTTTACGTAATACCTCCGTTATGTGAGGCCATGCCTCAATTGGTGCAGTTATTTTTTGCTCACTTGCAGCCTCTTGTAATATTTTTTCTATTTCTTGCATTAGTTATTTTTTATTGCTATTGCATTGTTTTCAAATTGAATAATGTCTTTTAATTTTTGTCTTGCTCTATGTACCCTGGTTCTACATGCTACTTCATCTATACCCAATAATTGGCTTAGTTCTTTATAACTATATCCTTCTATTATATGCAAACCCAGTATTGTTCTATAAGGGTAAGATAATTGCATAAAAGCATGTATAATTTCCTTGGTATTTATATAAGAAGTTATATTGTCAACAGATGCTTGATAAGATTCGTTGGAAAAATCAAACTCAACTGTAATTTGTTTTTTATGTTTTTTTATAAAATTAAGAGCCGTCGTTACAGCCACTCTTTTCATCCAACCTATAAGAGAGCCACTGCCCTTATATTGTTTTAAATTTGTAAATATTCGTATAAATCCTTCTTGTAAAATATCTTTTGCCTCATTATTGTCTGTAGCATACCTGCAGCAGATGGCATACAATTCACTGCTGTATAAATCGTACAACTCTTTCTGTGCCCACTCTTTATTGAGTAAGCAATTTTCTAAGAGTGCTTTTTCATCTATACTTTTTATATGAGCCAAATGTGCAGTTTTTTAATAGACAACTAAAAGATGGGATTTGTTGCAAAAGTTTAACGGGAGAATATAAATTTTCTCATTATTAATTGATGTTAAAGGTAATTTGTCTATATTTTTTCTCAAAAGTGCAGTTTTTAAAATCAAGTTACAACAATGTGATTTTAAAAATAATCCAAAAAATAATTTTAACTCCCACATTTAAAGGAGTTAACCCCATTCGATAGGACTAAATAATTTGTAAAATTGGTATTAACAATAAATTTACCTTAACACAAAAAAGTTTAGTGAAACCACTTTTACTAAACTTCTTACAAGACTGATAATAACATTGAGTTATAGAAGATTTTACCAACTATTTTTCATTATTATAACACTAATTGTTTTTTTCTATTAAATCCCAAAAGTTGCCATATAAATCTGCAAACACCAATACTGTGCCATACACTTCTTTTGCAGGCTCACGAATAATAGTAATGTGATTGTCTTTTAGATTTTGATAATCTCTTTCAATATTATCTGTATGCAAAAATAAAAATACCCTGCCACCTGTTTGGTTGCCTATCGTTTTAATTTGTTCTTCGCTATTTGCTTTTGCCAGTAATATGCTACAATCACTAGTACCATTTGGCTTTACTACAACCCATCTTTTGTTTTCATTAAGGATGGTATCTTCTATTAAAATGAAACCTAATTTTTTAATATAAAAATCGATGGCTTCATCATAATCTTTTACGACTAATGCTATTTGAAATAAGCTTTGGTTCATGGAAAAATATTACGAAGTGTATGGAATAATTTAAAATAGGAGTCTTTAGTATTATGAAAAAGAACTTTACTTTATTTTGTATAACTAGTCTCTTATGTAGCAATCTGTATTCGCAAAATAAGATATCAAGTGACTCAATTTGCAATTGTATAAAAACTAGTAACCTCGAGTATCCAAATAAGGAATATGGAATAACTGGAACTGTTATTGTAGAATTCAATGTTGATTCTACATGTCACTTTTCAAATCCTTCTATTATACAAAGTTTAGGCAAAAATTTCGATACAGAAGCAATGAGAGTAATTATAGAGCAAATAAAGTTTAATAATAAATGTATTAATACCTGTAAAAAAAAGTCGAATTGTATAACAAAAAAACTACGCATACCAATTACGTTTAGTGCTATACTAGAAGAAGACTAAATATCTTTTTACTTTTGAATAATAAAATTCACCTACTTCCTAAACCCCTCACTTACAACTAAATCCTTACTGCCTGCAGAATAGACGTAAAAACCTTCTCCAGTTTTTATCCCTAGCTTACCAGCCATTACCATATTTACAAGCAATGGGCTTGGGGCATATTTAGGATTACCAAAACCATCGTGTAATACTTTTAATATAGAAAGGCAAGTATCTAGCCCAATAAAATCTGCTAGTTGCAATGGTCCCATCGGGTGTGCCATACCAAGCTTCATTACCGTATCTATTTCTGCTACGCCTGCTACGCCTTCGTGTAGCGTGCATATAGCTTCGTTTATCATGGGCATTAAAATTCTATTGGCTACAAAGCCTGGGTAGTCATTTACCACACATGGTACTTTGCCCAACATTTTACTTAGGTCAACAATTGTATCTGTAACGGTTCTCTTTGTAGCATATCCATTTATAATTTCTACCAATTTCATTACTGGCACAGGGTTCATAAAGTGCATGCCTATTACATCTTGTGGGCGCTTGGTAGCGGCGGCTATTTTTGTAATAGATATAGAAGATGTATTGCTTGCTAAAATACAACCTGCTGGTGCAGCTTCATCGATGGCTTTAAATATTTTTAATTTTAAGTCTACATTTTCTGTAGCTGCTTCTACTACTAACTGTGCATCTTTTACGCCTACAGCTAAGTCTGTAGCTGTGGTAATGTTATCTAGTGCATTTTTTTTATCTTCTTCTGTTAATGCAGCTTTAGCTATTTGCCTATCAAAATTTTTACCAATGGTTGCAATGGCTTTTGCAAGCTGCTCTGCGTTTACGTCTATAAGCGTTACTTTAAAACCTGCTTGTGCAAATACGTGGGCTATGCCGTTTCCCATTTGGCCTGCGCCGATTACGGATACAGCCCCCCTGCCCGCCAAAAGGGGGTTCTGGGTTTCGTTATTATTTGTAGTTGTATTCATAAATTATTTTAAGCCCCCTCTATCTCCCCCGAAGGGGGAAGAAAAGCACGAGATTATGTAGAAGATTATGTTTATTTTTTATTTTTTTTAATTCGCTTTTATCTAGTGCATAATATTTATTTCACGCAAAGATGCTAAGATTGCAAAGTACGCAAAGTTTTTTTTGACTCTCGGATTTTAAAAGATTTTCACAGATTATTTTTCGCTTTTATCTTGTGCATAATAAAAGATGAATAAAGATATACCGTTGAACGGAGCGTCGCCAATGAAGCTGCACATAGCTGTGTTTTAGCTTGGACAAAAAAGCAAAGCTTTTTTGTCCAAAAAGAGAACCTCATCCCAACCCTTCTCTCCCGCAAAAAAAGCGGGACAAGCAAGAGAAGGAACTCGAAGAACTTAGCGAAGATATTCTCGAAAATTCTATACAAGTGTTTGTTTTAATCTTCGCTAAAATCTTCTCCTTTTCTCTCCCCTACGGGGAGGATAGGTGGGGCTTTTTTTCTTCGGGGAGAGGATAGGTGAGGGGCTTACTTAAACGCATTCAACCCCGTCACATCCATTCCCGTTATCAATAAATGTATATCATGTGTGCCTTCGTACGTTATTACACTTTCGAGGTTCATCATGTGGCGCATTACTGGGTACTCGCCTGTAATGCCCATGCCGCCTAGCATTTGGCGTGCATCTCTACAAATATTGGTGGCTACTTCGCATGCGTTACGCTTGGCCATGCTTACTTGTGCTGGTGTTACTTTGCCTTCGTTCATTAATACGCCGAGTCTCCAATTGAGCAATTGTGCTTTGGTAATTTCTGTTACCATTTCTGCCAACTTTTTTTGTTGTAATTGAAAACCTGCAATGGGCTTGCCAAATTGTACACGCTCTTTGCTATACTCCAATGCAATGTGGTAGCAATCCATGGCAGCACCTATTGCACCCCAAGCTATACCGTAGCGGGCTTTTGTGAGGCAACCTAATGGCCCTTTTAATCCTTTTACATTTGGTAAAATATTTGCTTTGGGTACTTTTACATTATCAAAAACAAGCTCGCCTGTAGCACTTGCTCTTAGGCTCCACTTACCATGTGTGGTGGGTGTTGTAAAGCCTTCCATGCCACGCTCTACAATTATTCCTTTTATATCTCCCGCATCATCTTTTGCCCACACTACTGCCACTTGGCTAAATGGTGCATTGCTAATCCACATTTTTGCGCCATTTAATGTTACCGTATCATCGCCATTATCTTTAAAATTAGTGAGCATTCCTGCTGGGTCGCTACCATGGTTTGGCTC
>JAYVID010000168.1:0-9038 GCA_043770525.1 Ferruginibacter sp. | reverse complement strand
GAAAAATTTGTAGCTCCACCTTCATATTTTTGAAATAAATTTAAATCTACTTCACCCCTTGACCATGAATTTGGTGGTAAAGCAAAAAAAGCATACACTCTTTCTCTATCCCATTGAATGCCTGCAGCTGGCGATTGGTGCTCATGAATAAAGCCCAATGCATGACCAAACTCGTGCATTACTACCCGGCTAAATACGGACTCTGAAGTAACATCCGTAAGCCATCCAAAATTCATAGTTGGGTCTCTAAAAGGATTAAAGAATGCATCTTTACCAATTTTAGAATAGCTTTTGCCTGGTTCAAATGAAACGATAATAGTTGCAATTTTTATATCTGTTACAAAATTCAAGTGTATGTTAGTATACAGCTCCCATCTACTGGCAATAAGTTGTACTTTATTTCTTACAAAAGCAGTAGTTTTTTCGGTCATTAAAAAAACATTTAGTGTTTGCCCTGGATCCCACATTTTGTTTGTTTCGCCAGCAAGTGATTGCCTAGTAACGCCAATATTGGTAATCGTCCCATCTGCGTTAATTACAGGCAGTGGCTTTACGTTATCAAAATTCCTTGGTGCCAAATTTTGATTAGAAGCAATTTTATCTACACAAATATTGACACCAGTAAAATCATACGCAATAGCAGAAGGGGGCGTTAGTACTTCAACAAGCCTAATATTATCTTCTTTTAACACTGGGGTTTGCTTCTGCATTCTTGGTTTATCTACTCTTTGTTTTAATACATCTTGGCAAAAAACAGAACCAAAGACAATAATTGAAAGTAGCAGTGTAAAAATTATTTTTTTCATTTTATAAAATTTTAAAAGCATAACAATTTATTTGTGTACCATCTGCACTAATGGAAGCTTTGTCTATAAATACATATTCTCCCTGTGTTAGGTAATTTGAAATTTTTACTTGGTTTACTGATGTTCTGCCATAAGTGTCATCCTTATTACCGCCAGTAGGTGGTTGCTTTTCTAAAAAATTAATAGGCATTTTTACGGCTAATGTTTTCCCTGGTACAACAGAAAAAATACGGTTGCCATCTCTAACTTCTAACTTATACAATTCAATATTTACAGAGTCGCTAGCATTACCATCAAAACCAAATTTGGCTTGTATACTAGTCGTAGCTACAGTAGAAGATGCACCACTTAGTACAAATATGTTGTAGTCTGTCGATACCTCACGCTTTAATTTAGATGGCTCTGATAATGATTTTGGTTTTACAATAGAAGCTTCAACTGGTGCTCCTAATTGTATATCTGGAACAATAGTGGTGGTGGTTTTTTGTATTGCTGCTGTAGTGCTTTGAAGCCCACTTTGCGGAGTGTTTCTTTGGTTGAGTAAAGAAAAACTTTTTCTTGCGCCAGTTTGTGCATACGTTGCCATGCTTACAAAAGCAAATGCTATTAGGGTTGATGTTGTTTTTTTCATTTTTATATTTTTTATTATGATGCCAATTATTTTATTCTTTCCATTTTAAAGTACCCGCCGTATCATAATTATTAATGAGATAACACCATTGCTGTACGCCTGTTTTTAAAGTAACAGCTATTAAAATTCCTTTGCTAGAAAATGTATCATTGTAATTTGTAGGTTCTGATGCAGCAGCATAGCCATTAGCGTCTTCCAACTTTATGCAATCAAAAGATTTTACATCTGCAATATTTATGGCAGTTGTATTTAAAAAAGCAGCATTATTACCAGCCGCTACAAAATTGGGTATGGTTACAAGTTTTGCAGCAAATACATGGTTACCTGCATTGTCGTTTGCATCCCATACAATTGGGTTAGGTACACAACAACCATTATACACATAATCACCTTCTTTATTTGCAAAAACGGTACTCAGTACATTACCGTTCGTTACAAAACTTGCATAACTAATATTGCCCACCGGAAAACCGCCACCATAATACATAGAGGGCATTGTGCTTGTACAAGTACTTATGTTACTATTACTACTCACACATAAATTATTAGCTGTGGGGTTCAATAATTTATTATAGCTTTCTATCAAACTATAAGCGCCTTTGCTTATTTTTAAAGTAGCAGGTATATTACATTTCTTAGATTGCTGTCCCTTTTCTTCATTTTTTTCATTTCTTTCTCTTTTTTCTTTTTGTGCAAATAAGCTTACCAGCATAAATAATGATAAGAATAATGTGATGATTGTTTTTTTCATGATGTTTATTTTTAATTGTTGATTTATTTTATTTTATTTATTCGTGCTCTACTTATTAATATTATTTTGGCATCAGCTAACGTATAGCTCAACGGTACACTAAATGCCTCTTGTCTCACCCTACCATCGTCGTATTTAAAAATGATGGAATAATCTTTTAACTCGTATGTGCCGCTGCCTGGTTTGCCAGCTTCGGGGTTTGTTGCACCATCAAATAAGTAGGTGTTAAAAACGCCTTCATCCACAAATCTGCCAGCGCTAGTAAAAGTAATTACAGCTCTATTGACTATAGGCTGCTCCAATAAACTAGCGTCATTAGCATCTGCATAAGTAGTAAAGCTGCCATTTAATTTTAGCCCATTTACAGGAACACTTTTTGTAAATGTGGTACTGCCAATTTTAAGTTGGTTGTTTTTTTGCAATTGCAACTTGTCTATAAATTTTGTATTAGCACTTGCATTCATTTCTCCATCGCTATTGGCAAAACTGTAGGTGCCTGTAGAAAAATAGGTTGCATTATTTCTTGTATTATCAAAATATTCGCCACTGTTTAAATTGGCAAAACCTCCATTAGGCATATTGGTCATACATTTGCCATCGGCAAAAAATATACGCCAGTTCCAAGTCATTGATGAATTGGAAACTCCTGGACTAAGATTTAAGTAATTTATCCAAACGCCTACAATGCCACTGTTGTTGAATAATTTATTGGAGCTAGTATTTGCTGATGTGGTACTAGCTGTTGTATTATTAGTTACTGATTTATTTGTTGTACCCGTTTTTTTATATGCACTTACGTTCAAATAAATTTGATCTGGAAAATAACTATCAGCATCTACAGCTGTAAATTTTACTCCCCAAGCATTTGCTCTTTCATCAAACACAAAATCGTAAGTAGCATTATTTATTTTTATATTTCTAGCATCGTCTTTGGGTTGCACTACATCATTTTTTATATACTGGTGATAAGTTGGCGTAAACAAAATGCTATTACCATTCAATTTATATTTTCCTTTTGCTGTAATTTCTTTTTTCTTAAATGTGCCTTTCTTGTAAAAAGTATAATCTTCATATGTACCATCAGCTTTAATGGTTATTTTATTTTTAACCGTCATTTTTACATCGTTGTTATAGGTATCGTTATTGGCATGGCCGCTGTAATCGTATAAAATACTTATCAAGCCATCGTCATATAACCATTCACCAATAATAGAAGTGGGTTTAGCTAAACTGCCGCTATTATTTTGTGAATTAGTGTTTGAAGCTACAGCAGCTTGCAAAGGCTTACCTAGTTTAATGGTTGCAAAAAAAGCATCTACATCTGTTGTTAAAAAATTTTGAGAATTGGTAATAACAATAATAGCCACATTAGCATCATCTTTTTTAGCAGTGGTTAATACTGCCATAGATGTAGCACCAGCAAACTCAAAATTGGCAGCACCACTGTAGGTTTTCCATCCTGTTATTTCATCGCCATTGTCTTTTTGTGGAGCCGCAGTTATGCTGAATGGTGTGGCTATTAATTGCGCCCAATCGTTGTCAAAATCTTTTAGCAAATCACCACTGCTTGGGCTTTGTGCATATAAGCTTATTACACAGAATGTACCTGCCTTTTCATCTGCTTTGGTATAAGTAATAGAACCTGTTTTGATTTCTTTCTTATACCCTTTAGGCTCGGAATAATTAAAAACATCAAATTTTTGTTGGGCAAAAACGTTTAGTGCAAACAAACAACAAACAAGTAGTATTATTTTTTTCATACCCATAATTTTATTTATCAAAAGTATTGGCTTAAAACATAGTGGCAACTCCCCTAAAACAAGGATTTTTTGAAAGAATTGTGTAATTATTTTATGAGTGTATATTTTTCTTCTGTTACTAAAAATTATTTTTCTAGGCTTGCATTCGTGAGACACGAACGCAGGCGTGGTTGCAACACTTTTAATAAATGTTTTTTTTACCATTTACTCCTCATAAGTAATATTTATTTTTATTGGCTTGCCAAGTACATTGGCACAATTACCTGCAATATTTCTAAGTTGTATTGCATTGCCTTCAAGTTTATATTGTACTTGGTAGCCTGCTTGTGCTGTATAATTTAACGGATAAAAAACACCTGTAGAAGCCTCTATCATAATACTTACTTCCAATACTTTTTCTGATAAAAAACCAAGGGGAAAGTTACTTATACCTCCATCAAACCCATTGGTAAAAAAACTCGTTCTTCTCATTTTTATTTTTGCAGATTGCTCACCTAAAATGCTGTATCCTGCATTGTCTAATGAAGCCTGTGGTGTGTTGGTACCAATACCTACATTACCGTTTTCTTTTATCGAAAATCTTCCACCAACTACACCTGGTTTATCTACTTCAAAATTACCATTGCCTCCAAAACTTGCAATGGCATTACCTGAATTTGCTGCAATAGGTCCTTCTACCCTAATGCCACCTGTAGTTGGGTTAAAAGTTGCAATAGTTCTATTGCCAACAGCACTATAGATTTGTAAATTATTACTCACATCGTTACCAACAAAAGTATTAAGTGCACTATTGTTATTATTGTTAAACCAAATACCTGCTCCAAGTGAAGCACTTTCGCTTCTTAAACGTATGCGTTTGCTCATATCTAATAAAAAAGCAGGGTCAGTGTTACCAATACCAGTATTGCCGTTTCGTAAAACAGTTAGTGCATTTGCTTTGGTTAAAGGCGATGTACCCATGCCTAACTGAAAAATCCTATCACTTGCTGCTTCTACAGTAGGGTTTGGATTATCACTTATATCATTGTACCCACCAAGCGTAACGCCATTTTTTGCTTTTGCAAATGCATTAATACCCATAGTAGAAGAAAAATCGCCAGTAGAAAAATTATAGGTTCCTATAGCAGTAGATGCTAAACCGCTTGCAGTAGCGCTTACACCAGTTGCAAAAGAAAATTTTCCTACATTGGCATTATCCCATTGGTTGCCATCTACGCCTCCTGCTCTAAATGCAGCTTTATCAGCATACCACATCATGCGGTTTCCATTGCCACTTGCCGGTGGATTACCAGCTGAGGTAGGAAGTGGTAATGGAGCAGTAAATAAAACATTGCCATTTGATACATGAAAAGGCGCATCTGGAACTACAGTACCAATACCCACATTTCCGTTTGATAAAACAGTTACTGCATTATTTCTTGCATTATCTTCTGTACCATTTCCTATTTCAAACAGCGTATTATAATTAGTAGTGTCGTTGTAAGTTCCTATTACCAGCGTATTATTACCTTTTGCTTTTGTATAACTGCCCATAGCCGTAGATTGGCCACCAGTTGCATATGTAGCATTGCCAGTAGCAGTAGCCATATTGCCAGATGCCACTGTAGATAAGCCAAATGCATTTGAACCATAACCTGAAGCTGTGGTAACATAGCCTGCGGCTATTGAATAATTGCCAGTAGCAAAAGTGCTACTGCCAAACGCAGCAGAATAATTGCCAATGGCATTGGCACCTGAACCTACTGCTATGGAAGCTAAACCTGAAGCTGAAGAAGAAGACCCTCCAGCTAAAGAATAATTGCCAAGTGCCTCTGAATAATTACCAAAAGCTGTAGCACTTAAACCGTAACCTTTAGTGGCGTATCCAGAAGCAAATGAATATTTACCAATTGAAGCACTATCCCATACTGCATTATTAACAGCTCCTACACGAAATGCAGCCTTATCAGGATACCACATCATACGTGTGCCAGCACCACTTATGGGTGTATTGTGTGCAGCAATAGGCAATAGTAATGGAGCAGTAAATACAACACTACTATCTGCTACATGCAAACGAGCAGCTGGTGTACTAGTACCAATACCCACATTACCAGTGCCCTTTATGCGCATGAGCTCATTAGAAGATGTGGAAGATGTGCCTGCAAAAAATGCATGATCAACGGTAGTCGAATAAATTTGATAGCGCATGTATCCAAGTTCCAATCCAAGCCCATCGTAGATATGGTTATTACTAGTGGTTTGTGGCCAAAGTGCAATTTTTCTTCCAATAGCATCACTTTTAAATTGTAAGATGGGTAAATTAGTTCCATTACCTAAGATTAAACTGTCGGCTAATACATCACCCACCACTTGCAATTTGTTAGTAGGAGTAAGCGTACCTATACCTACGTTTTGCGCTGCACAAATTTTCGTTGTAATAATTAATACGACTAGAAGAAATTTTTTCATTGCTTATGTTTTAATTTTTTTTGTAATGGTTTTAATTACTAAAAACAAAACTAAAAGCATCTGTTAAAACAACAACTCCCTTAAAAATGGGATTTTAAAAATACTATGCAATAATTTTAAGTATGTACAATTTCTTTTTTTATTATAATCATTTTTTGCATTTAATAATTCTAATACTGCAATAATAAAAATGGTGCCAATAAAAATTTGTGTTAATGTGCATAAATTTTATTGCATCAACAATTATATAAAATTGTTGATGCATGAAGTAATTGGCTATTAGTTTGGAATAAATTCTGCGTATGCAGAAACTCTAATAGTAGGAAGTGCTACAACAGATACAAGCACTTCATTAAAAGTAAAATTATGATTCCCAGGTAAAACGTCAATTACGATCGGGCCAATTGTATGATCATAATCAGGCTGTGTTAAAAGAGTGGTTGCTTGAATAAATGCAGTTCTCTGTTCTGTACCTTGCATGTATGTTTTTAATTGCCATACAAAGTGGCAGGCGTTTAATAATAAATCGCCGCATACCAATGAGGTTCTTGTGTCTAACCAGATAACAACTTTTCCTGGAACGGAATTATTTACTGTAAAAGCAGCACCCGGAATTTGTGTGTTAATATTAGTAGGAATTGTAAAAGTAACTTGTGGCATAAAATACGATTTGCGGTGATTTGTTTGCCAAGTAGGTGTAGAAGCTGCACCATTACTAGTAAGTATTTGTCCGGGTGCCCCAGGGCTACCACCAACACCGCTTACATTTACATCTTTCCATACTGCTTCCGAACCATCGCCATTACTTGTGAGCACTTGGCCCTGCATGCCTGCATTTCCATTTACTCTCAAAGCGCCATTAGCTTTTACTGCAAATTTTTCATTAAAACTACCAGCATCATCGTATCCAATTGCTACATCTGTGTTCGTATTATCAGAGTAAATTTGCAGACTATTTCCTGTTACTGCAAATCCTGCATCTCCTGCATTACCGGGATATAATGATATTTTTTTTCCGAAAACAGGCGCAAATGATAAAGTAGTGTTTGGATTATTATTTCCAATCCCAATATTTCCATTTTCTTTTATTAAAAATCTTCCGCCGGCCACGCCAGATTTGTCTATAGAAATATTTCCTGATCTACCTATTGACAAAGCCGTACCTCCAGAAAGAAATTCGGTTGGACCTTCAATTCTTACACCTGCATTAAAATTACCTACATGTAATTTGTACGTTGGATTTATCATTCCAATACCTACATTTCCATTGGCCTTAATGCGCATTTTTTCTGTAAGACCACTTAAGCCAGTTTGTGAGTTAGAAAAAGTTAAATCAATTGCTTCTACACCTGCTTCATTTTTTATCAAGTCTCCTTGTATCATTGCTGCCACTTCATCTACAGGAGTGGCGGCATTATTTTGTACCGAAAAAGCAATATTAGGATTATTGCGCCCAGGTTCATCTCCTTTAATCAATAAACCACCAATACCTCCAAAGTTTTTTTGGTCAATAGTTACTTGTCCATTTACATTTAGTTTAGATGTAGGCGTAGATGTACCGATACCAATCTTTGCGGTAGAAGCGGTGCTAATGTCAGTACCATAAATAGCATTACTTATTGACAACTGATTATGCCCTGCAGGGCTAGGCACTTGTGCATTAAACCCAACTCCAATATTAAATGTTCCTGTAGTTATATCGCTTAGCGCTCCTACACCTATTGCTGTATTCCCTATCGTTGTATTATTTTTTAATGCATCAAATCCTATGGCAGTATTTGCAATTCCGTTTTGCAAATTATTGCCTGCATTACTTCCAATTATAGTATTATTAAATCCAGTTTCAGAAGCCAAAGTATTTGTTCCAATTCTTGTATTGCTACTTCCAATTCTTCCTGCATTTACGTTATTTCTTTTAAATACAATATCATTGTTATCTGTAGTGCCTATAAAATTGGAGGCTTGGTCAGTACCGGCATTACCAGTAGTATTCCATACATTATTACTCGTTAAAAATTTTTGCCATTCGGGAATGGTGGGAGTACCAGCATTAAAATAATAACTACTATCATCTACGACAAAGAGTAGTAATCCTTTTGCAGGATTTAGAATTGTATTGCGTCGTTCTATGGTCATTCTTGGAACAAGAACCCCTTTAGAAAGTGAACGAATATCTAATAGCGCACTAGCATCAGGCGTATTGGTACCAATACCTACATTTTGTGCTACGCAAATATTTGTTGTAATAATGAATACAAGTAGAAGATATTTTTTCATTGCTAAAGTTTTTAAAATAATTTTCATAATGAATTTACATAACCAAAGAACAAAACTAAATGCATCTTGTAAAACTATAACTCCATTAAAAAGGGGATTTTTGAAAAAAAAATTATGCAATAATTTTTGCACTTACTTTTTTATTCATCGCTTTGCTGTTTTTAAAACATCAATATTAAAACCATTACTATACTAATTTGCTTTAATAATTCCAAATTTAAAGTTTAATAAAGTTTTTATTTCTTCTATTCTACTCTCAAAGTTTTTTAAAAAATGATTCCACAGCATTTTCAAACTTTGTATAATCATCATAATATTTATTCTTCATAACTTTCTTTTTAAAATAGCGCCATAACCTTTCT
>JAYVID010000167.1:0-6479 GCA_043770525.1 Ferruginibacter sp. | reverse complement strand
TCGTGTGCCCCTTCCTCAACTATTTCACCTTGATTTAAAACAATTATTTTATCTGCATTCTTTACTGTGCTTAATCTATGAGCTATAATAATTACCGTTCTACCTTTAAAGAATTGTTGTAGATTTTGCATAATTGCTTTTTCATTATTTGCATCTAATGAGTTTGTAGCTTCATCAAAAAATAAAAATTGCGGGTCTTTATAAACAGCTCTGGCAATAAGTATGCGTTGTTTCTGTCCTGTACTTATTCCATTACCTTCTGCACCAATTTTTGTATTGAGACCAAGCGGTAACTTTTCTATAAATTCTAAGATGTTGGCTATTTTACAAGCCTGTATTAATTTGTCATAATCAGGATTTTCATCGCCTACAGAAATATTTTTAGCAATGTTATCATTAAAAATAAATCCTTCTTGCATTACACTACTTGAGATAGAACGCCAATAATGTGGACTTAAATTAAGTAAATTGGATTCGCCAATTTTTAAATCGCCTTTATAGTTTTCGTAAAATTTTTGAATGAGTTTTAAGATGGTCGTTTTACCACTGCCACTTGTACCAACAATTGCAGTTACTTTACCACTTGGAAAATTTGTAATTATATTTTTTAGAACAGGCTCATTACCTGCACCGGGATATGTAAAAGTTAAATTGTTTAGTGCAATACTTTTATTTTCTAAAATATGATTTGTAAATGATTTGTTTTCTCCTTCCTCGTCATCTAATTCATGTATTTCATTCATGCGTTCAAGTGAAATTTTTGCATCTTGAAACTGCTGTGCAAAACCAATCATTTGTTCTATAGGACTATTAAGTTGCCCAATGATGTATTGTATAGCAAGCATCTGCCCAAGTGTAAGACTGCCCTCTATTACAGCTTTCGCAACAAAAAAAGTTATTAAAATATTTTTGCCTTCATTTATAAAAAACGCACCTGCTTGTTGCCATTGGCTAAGCGACAAACTTTTAAATTGTAACCTAAACAAACTGGCTTGCAAGCCTTCCCACTCCCAACGTTTAAGATGTTCTGCATTGTTCAATTTTATTTCTTGCATGCCTTGTATTAGCTGCATAGTGGCAGTATTTTCTTTAGATGAAACTGCAAAACGTTGATAATCTAAGTTGCGACGGTATTTTAAAAAAATTGTTATCCAAAAAAAATAAAAAATACTACCAATAGCAAAAATTAAAAATACCATATTGTTATATTGCAACAGTACTATAGTGAAAATTAAAAACGTAAATAACGAAAAGAATGTTGAAAGTGTAGAACCTGTGAGAAAGCTCTCAATTCGTTTTTGGTCTCCAAGACGTTGCTGAATGTCGCCTGTACTTTTAGTATCAAAATAATTTAGGGGTAAGCGCATTAGCTTCATCCAAAAAGAAGAGAGTAATTGTATGTTTATTTTAGTACTTATGTGCAGCAGTATGCGACTACGAATAAACTCCACAACGCTACGGCTAAACATGAGCATAAACTGCGCCAGAAGCACAATATAAATAAAATGTATATTTTGGGTATTAATGCCCGTATCAACAATACTTTGTGTGAGGTATGGAAAAATAAGTTGTAATAAACTACCAACGAGTAACCCAAGTATAAGTTGGAAAATGAACTTGCGTTGACTACTTAATTGTCCAAGTAATAAACCCCACCCTATTTTTTTATTTTTATCTCCTATTTGTTTTTGAAAGTCAGCAGTTGGCTCTATTAGTAAAGCCATACCAACTGGATTGCTATCTTCATCTTTGCTGCTTATCCAGTTTGCCATGAAATCACTCTTTGTGAACGTATATACTTTATCTTTTGCAGGATCTGCTATACCTATATTATTTTTATTTGAGTTGGGCGTAATAACGACAAAATGATTTTGCCCCCAATGTACAATAGTAGGTAATTGCACTTCATTTATTAATTGTGCAAATGATAATTGAACCCCTGAAGTTTTGAAACCGATACTTTCAGCTGATTGTGCGATACCAAGTAAGGAAACACCTTCTCTGCTGTATTCCGCTTGTGTTCTTAATCTATCTATGCTATAATTTTTGCCGTAATATTTTGCAACCATGCGAAGGCATGTTGGGCCGCAATCCATGGCATCATGTTGGCGGTAATGAGGAAACTTAGGCATGTAGAAATTGTGAGATGGTAGTTTTAAATTTGATAAATTTTTTTTGGGGTTCCAGATTATTTTAAATTTCCAATAATTTATAAACGAAATCTAAAAATTATAATTTTTTACATATTAATAAAAAATTAGCGATTTTAATCACATCTATTTACAAGCATTACTTTATACAATTTTTTCTAATAAAAAGTTTTCTAAATCTTTTAAATCTATATCTTTCTTAATTATTACTCCGTTATCATCTAATAAAAAATTTTGAGGGAATGTAGATATTCCTAACCTTAGAGCTTCTAAATTGTCTTTATCCCAGTATTGTTTCCAAATTAAGTTATAATTTTTTATTGCCTCTAGCCATTCCCTTTTATTTACGTACCTATCTATAGAAATCCCTATTACATCAAAGTCTTTATTTTTAAATTTAGAGTATAATTTTAATAAATCTGGAAACTGCTGAATACAAGGCCCACAACTACTAAACCAGAAGTCTACTAAAGTATATCTCTTAGATTTATATCTCAACATTACTTCTTTTTCATTTGTATCTACTAATTTGATAAATGGAAATTTATTCCCTAAACTTAATATTTTATCTCCTTTTAAAATCGTAATCATATTAAGACCCGTAGGCGTTAATTTTAATTCTTTAGGTAATAAGTTATAAGATTTATATCTCAATTTTGTGTAACCAGAGGAATTTATATATTTTTTTAAATTCCAAAAACCAACGTAGGAGTATATATTTTTTTTTATATAATCGTAAAGAAGAAGATCCCTTTTAAATATTAATTTGTTTTTAATTAATATCATACTATCCTTTTTATAGCTAGGTATTTGATGATTATAATTCTTTTGTAACATAAAATCATTATCATACCATGAATCAAATTCTTTATTTATTGGCAACATTGAAATGGCAAATTTATTTTTAAACTCATTATTTATTGTTGATTGAATATCTATTGCAATTTTATTTTCACTATTCATAAATATTTTTCCAATTAGAATTCCTTTTTCTAAAAAAAATTCTTCGCTATATATATTTTTGTTTATAATAAATCTTACAGGGTGCGGAAATGCTATTTCACCTTGTAAATAGAAATGATTATTTCTTATAGAGATATCTTTTGAACTGTATTTTATTATATTTGAGTCCGTTGCTGGTTCAATTAGTAAATCAATATCTGTTATAACCAATCCTTCAATTTTTCCTTCTAAATTGAATTTATTTTTCTGGGCTGCAGTTTTCAAAACAAAAAAAGAAGTTAACAAAATTATTATTAGAGTTTTCATATTATTTTTTCTTTAGTTTATAATAAATAATCGACTTAAATTTCTTAAGCCGATTATTCATTCATTTATTTTGCGGTGCAAAGAGTACAAGCTATTTGACATTTACAATTTGTGTCACCCCCGCAACGTTTGTCTATGGGATCGCCATCTGCATGACAAGCCATACTACATCCACCACCCCCATCGCCACTATCAAGGTATTCGTCCATTCCACCTTTAATGTTTTTCATTTCATCTCTTGTTAATTTTTTCATTTTATTTAATTAAGTTTTGATGCATCAAATTGCAAAATACATCAGTGTTATAAATGGTTAATCCAAAGAGCAATTTTAAAAGCTGCAGTCTTTTATCTTTGAATTATGTTATAATTTTTTAAATACTTCTGATAGCTGGGGGATTAATTTTTCTAAATCTTTTAAACCATATTGAGATGGTATTTTTTTACCATTTACAAAAAAAGTTGGTGTGGAAAAAATATCATTTTTTATAATCCAATCATAATGATTAAACATATCCACATTTACATTTATGTTTGGTGAATTAAACCAAGTTGTACTCCATTTTTCAAAATCCATTTGGATAAACCAATCTGATAATAACAATCTTACCTCTTTATCAGTTTTACATTTTCTGATTTGTTGTAGAATAGCTTTTACAGCTACTGTTTTTTTATCAGTATCATCATCGGGTAAAGATAACAGCCGCATCTGCACTTTAACTTCTCCTTCAAATCTTTCCAATATTTCATCCAAATACATGTGCGCTCTTGCACATGGTCCACAATATGGGTTACAAACTACGGTTATCATAATTGGTGCTTCAACATTTCCAATTATCAAATCGTTTTCCCAAATAGTGATGTCAACCCTTTGTTCCTTTTCCAGCTTTGCTAAAAAAATACTAACATCAGCTTTCATTTTTTTAAGTTCAGTTAATTTTGGTTTAGCCGCAATTGTGCTTTTTAATAACTTTTTAATTGGAAGTAATATAGCAATACATAATGCAGCTATTATAGCAAAAAATACAATACTATAAAGCGTAAAATTATTTACTAAAAATATAGATATTAATACTTGAAATAATAATATACTAGCAATACCGAGACACAATGCACACCATTGTTTTATAACTACTGATTGCGTGTATATGCTTACAACGGCAATGGTAATACCCATGAGTGCTATGTAGGGTAATGCATTGAAGATATTTGGAAAGAATGCAGAAGACAGATAAACAATAAACTGTGCTGTAAAATATAATACTGCGGCATCGCTTGGGGTAATTCCAAAAATTCCTTTTGCTAATTTACTTTTCAACACGGCTTCACAACCTCCTTTGCTTACTGCGCCACATACTTGTTTTACTGCATTGCTCTGTATGCCCAGTTCGGTAGCAAATGCAGCGGCACTAATAAAAACTCCCAAAAGCGAAAAAAAACCAAATATATTGTACCATAAGTCAGGTCTAAAAAATGTACTGACTAGAAAAAATAAAATACCTATACTACACCAAGTAGCAAAAAAAAGCTGTTGCTGTTTTCTTATTTTTATAGCTTCTTTATTTTCATCATTTTGCCAGATAGTGTTTTTCTCTGGAAATATAGTAATTCCACTCCAATGTTTTGTAGTTTCTTTTTGAGCATCCCATGCATTAGCATTTAGAATGATATGCATGTATTCATTACCAGGCTTTTTTATATGGGCTAGCAATGGATAATTAAATTCCTGTATATGAGATGCATCTGCATGTACGGCTTGATACTCCATATTTCCTGCATCTAAAAAATCTACAACTGCTGTTATTGCTGGATAGTCTGCATGAGTTGTTATTTCTTGCTGGCAGTAATCTTTGTTTATTTTATTATTTGAATTGGTTAGCCACTCATATACAATGGCAGATAATTCAGTTTGGGTCTGTTGTTTCAATATTATATTATAATTTATTAGGAAGTTAAATTTAGTTTTATTCTTACAAAAAATATTTTTGAATAAAGTTTATTTGTTTGGGGTGGTGGGTGGGCATGGTTGCTTTTGCGAAGCAAAAGCATTTCGCTGCTGATTTGTTAACTGCCTGTTGAAAATTAAAGTCTCTGCTCGGATTGTTGAATGTTGTTACGTTTGCAGGTCTTATTGCAGCATTGGTTTGTGCGGTAGATTTTGTGCGGCTGCGATAAGTGCTGCAAACATGTTGCTGTTTTGTTCTTTTGCCCATTAGTATTACTTCTGCCATGTTATGAAGTTTAATATTTATTATTATTGTCTGATACTTATTCTGTCGCTCTGGGGTTTCTTACGGACAGGGCTTTGTGCAGGTTGGGAATTAGTATTCCATCTGCCCGTAACCGCTGCCGATTGAAAACAAATGTAAAAAAATATATTCAAATGCCCAATTGAAAAACTTCTGCCCGAACCACAGCTTGGATATGCACTGCTGCTCATTGTTATTCCGTCTGCCCAACTTGCACAAAACCCAATGTAAGCAGCAGGCAATTTTGTCTATGTTCTGCAAATTATCACAGAACTCTACATTTAATTTATATATTCTTTTTTCTTGTCGTATATTTTAGTCTTTTGGATATTTAGTAGTTCTGTTTTAAAGAAATCTAGATTTAATATTTGTCTTGAAGGTATCTTTTCATTTAACAAAATTTCTGCCATAAAAAATCTTTGGTTTCCTCTCCAAGCTGAGTCTGCGTAACCATTATTAATAATCTTGAATCTTATTGATTTAAAAATTTCAATGGAGTCTCCAACTAATGCGGAGTTACTATCTGCATTTATATTTGAAAACAATGTGTCTTTTCTGTAAATTAAAATTCTATCAATATGTAGTAGAACTGGATGGATTATACGCTTTTCTTTGATTGCTACATACATCATAGGATTTCTTTTGTGAAATGAAGTTCTGATATATTTATCCAATCGTTTTACTTTTACATTTTCTCTTGATTTTTCGTTACTTCCGAATTTTTTAATTTTAATATTGTTCTCTTGACATTTTTTTAAAGAAAAAAGTCCGCCATTATTTAAGATAGAAGGAAGATTTTGAAAGTCAGTGAAA
>JAYVID010000166.1:0-8857 GCA_043770525.1 Ferruginibacter sp. | reverse complement strand
GAAAAACATGAAAAAAGAGAATAAAGAAAACTATAGGCAACTTCTAATTGATAAAATAGAAGGATTAGTTGAACAAAGAGAAGTAACTATTGGAACAATTAAAACTACGTACTTATTATGTGGAGATGGTAAACCTGTAATTTTACTACACGGAGCTGGTGCAGGGGCTGTTACTTGGTATCCATCAATTAATACCATCTCTAAAAATTTTCAAGTAGTAGCGCCAGATATAGTTGGATATGGACAATCTGATAAACCTGATGCGCCTTATAATAGGCCATATTTTTCAAACTGGCTCAAGGATTTCATGAAAGAATTGAAAATATCAAAGGCTCATATTGTCGGATTGTCTCAAGGTGGCGCCATTGCATTGCAGTTTGCCATAGACAATGCTGAAATGGTTGATAAACTCGTTTTAGTTAACGCTGCAGGTTTAGGTGCAAAAGTTTCTTTTTGGCCTTTAATTGGAATAATATGGATGAACAGTTTTCCATCATCAATGGCAGATCGTTTTAATTCGCATTATATACTTCATAAACCTATAAACAGAGACCCGAACCATAGTAGGTACTCAATAGCCGTTCTCAAATATAAAGGAGGAAAAAGTGCATTTAAGCAGGGGCGTGGAAGCGCAGTATCTAAAATATCAGAAGAATTATTAAAGCAAATAAAAAATGAAACACTTATTATTTGGGGGAAAGATGATAAATTATTTCCTGTTGAATATGGTGAAGCAGCAGCTAAAACTATCCCAAATGCAAAGCTTCATTTAATACAAGATGCCGGACATTTACCATTAATGGATCAACCCGAAATTTTTAATAAAATTCTTGATGATTTTTTACAACAAGATTATTACTAAAAGTAGGAGAGAACGTTGAAGTATTTGGCTATAGAGTTAAGCCCAAGAAAAGCAAGGTTAATGCTCTTGCTTACTACATGATGAACTATAAAGAATACTAGCGGTATGCTGTATTAAGAAAATATGTTTTTTGTGTAAGCACAAAAACTTTTTATAAAAACTAAAATAAATCAAGAATAATTATGAAGAAAATATTAGTAATAGGTATTGGGTTATTTAGTTACCAGATTTCAAATATAAAGTCTAATCTAGTTAAAGCAGACAAATATTTTTTTGCAAATACTAAAGAGATATTGGTGCTTCCAAAATTGACCAATGCTGTTGATTTAAAAGAAGAGAAAAGAGTTTGGAATTATAATACACAAGACATGCATGCCGAAAATCAATATTATTTACAAGAGCCATATATACATTTTATAATAGGATTTGGCATCATCAATTATAAGTAAATTATGAATTTGTTTTGTATTGCGCATCCTTATTATAGTAATATCATTAAGTATAAACCGATAAGATATTCTACACGCCGTCTATTGAAAAACAAGTGGCTGCTGCGAAAATTGTAGCGACCACTAACCGAGAGTGGGGAAAGAATTTTTGTGAGTGTACCAAATATCAAAAATTAAATTCCTCACACCCTCTCCCCCACCCGCCACTCCTGCGGTGTAACCCCATACGCTTGTTTAAATACCCTTGCAAAATACCCTGCATCGTTGTACCCACAATCCAATGCAATGCTTGCAATGCTGTTGGAAGAATCCTTTAACAATGCCGTGGCTTTGTTTAAACGAATAATGCGTATAAATTTATTGGGGGAATAACCAGTAAGTGCATCTAGCTTTCTGTGTAATTGTGAGTGGCTCATAAAAATATGTTTGCACAATTGCTCCACAGAAAAATTTACATCTTCTATGTGTGCCTCTACTGCTTCTCTAACTTTTTTTACAAATTCATTTTCTATAGGTTCAATAGTAGCAGGTATTTCTACAGGCGTTACCGTTTCTATTATTTCTGTTGCTACATCTATCCCTGCTTGCTTAATATAAAATTGCTGTAATTTTTTACGCAGCTCCAATAATTTTTTTATGCGCATCAGCAATTCTTCTTTGTGAAAAGGTTTTTCTAAATATACATCCGCTCCACGTTCCAGCCCTTCTAATTTACTTTCTATATCCGCCTTGGCAGTAAGCATAATGATGGGTATGTGGCTCGTGCGCTCATCTGCACGCAGCATACGGCAAAGCTCAAAACCATCTACATAAGGCATCATTACATCGGTAATAATTAAATCAGGAATAATTTCTGCTGCTATTTCAAAACCTTCTCTTCCATCTTTGCCTACTGCAAGCCTATAATCTGGTAAGCAACTTGCAGTGTATGCCACTACGTCTGCATTGTCTTCTACCAATAAAATCAATGGCTTTTGTGTATCAACATTTTCTGCATATATGAGTTGGTTATTACTATTGGTATTTGATGAGCTTCTTTTTTCTTCAAAATTATTTACTACAACTATTTCTTGCGTATTTACTTTTTGCAATTGCACCGTTACAGTAAATTCTGCACCTTTATTTGCACCTGTTGGTGGGCTTTTTACTACAATTTCACCATTCATTAATTTTACTAACTCTTTGGTAAGTGCTAGCCCAATTCCTGTACCTTCTGCCTTTCTAGTATGGCTATTATCTAATTGGTGAAATCGCTCAAATATATGCTCAAGTTGGCTTTCGGGTATGCCTATGCCTGTATCTTTTACCTTTATAAAAAGTGTAGTTGTTGCTTTATCCGTTTTAGCATCAGCAGCAATAGAAATATATACGTTTCCTTTTTCTGGTGTAAATTTTAATGCATTTGATAATAAATTGGTAACAATTTGCCTAAGCTTTTCTCCATCGTATCCTACATACAAACTGTCTATTTCTGATAAAAAATGGAACTGTTTTTTTTGACTTTCGGCCAACGATTGAAAAGACTCTACCATGTATCGCAAAAAATGTATTACATCTCCTTGCATTAAATGCAACTCCATTTTTCCACTTTCTAATTTTGATAAGTCTAGCATTTCGTTAACCAATTTGAGCAAGTTTTCTCCATTGCGCATAATCATATTTATGCCATTATCAAAATGCACTGTAGGCTTATCTCTTATTTGCTGTGCCATTCCTAATATTACGGTAAGCGGTGTGCGAAATTCATGGGTAATATTGGTATATAATTGTGTTTTTACCGCATCTAATTCTTTTACTCGCTTGGCTTCTTGCTGCTCAAAGTTTAACTGGTTTTGAAGTTTTGCTTTGTTTACTTTAAATTTAAAATATGCCCTAATACCAAAACCTATTACTAGTAAATAAAATAAATAAGCCCACCAAGTGCGCCACCATGGAGGCAATACAATAATTTTTAATTGAGCAATATGCTCACTCCATTCACCATGGCTATTGCTGCCTTGTACTTTAAAAATATATTTGCCCGAAGGTAAATGCAAATAAGTAGCACTTCTATTGGTGCCAGCTTCTACCCAATCTTTATCTGCACCTTCTAATATATACCGATATTTATTTTGCGAAGCAGTGGTAAAATCCAGTGCAGCAAATTCCAACGTAAGAATATCTTGTAAGTAATTAAGCGAAATATTTTCTGTTTTTTCAATGGTATTTTTTAATACACCTGTTTCATCATTTGCATGTACAGGAATATTGTTTACCAAAATATTGGTAATAAAAACCTGTGGTGTAAAGTTTTTTGCTAATACTTCTTTTGGGTCAAAAATATTTAAACCATTTACACCACCAAAAGCCAAATGCCCGTTGGATAATTTAGTATACGCATTTGTATTAAATTCATTATCCTGCAAGCCATCTTCCTTGGTAAAATTTCTAAAAGTCCATTTGTTAGCATTGGTATTTTTGGATGCACTCATACAAAAAAGTCCCTTGTTGGTACTACCCCAAATATTGCCTGCATCATCTGCCAATAACCCATACACTACATTATCTGGTAAGCCATCTTTTATGGTAAGGTGAATAAAATTGCCTGTAGATTTTTCCAATCTATTTAATCCGCCACCTTTTGTACCTAACCATAAATAATTGGCATTAGATGGGTCGTTTAAAAAACAAGACACATGTTTATAGTTAAGCGAATTTGTGTTGTTGTTATTGTAATACCATTTTACTTGTGTGGTTGTACTTTTTTCGTTGGCTAAAATTACGCTTGCAAAACCATCTAAAGTACCTATCCAATATGCACCACTCTTATCATCATACAATGCTGTAGATATTGCATCCTCTAATAATGGTTTATCAGCATTGGTATTAATATTTAGGGTAGTTATTTTTTCTGTACTTGTATTGAGTAACATAAACAAGCCGCCTAATCCAGCATGCCAAATTTGTCCTTTACTATCTTCCATCATGGGTTGTTTAGGACCCATTCCGCTGTAGTTTTCGATGCTTGGATAAGCTGTTAATTGTTTGGTTGCGGGGTTGTATTTAAAAAATCCTTTATTCTCACTGCTCAACCAATAGTCGCCTGATTTTGAAATAAAAAAATTATCTATATGGGTTACCTGAGGGATGTTTGCAAAAGCAGGTTCCTCAACTATTTTATTTTTACTCCGCTTCCACCTGTCACCAACATCTCCCAAAAAAATATCATTTACAGTGTTTGGTATGATATTGTAAATACTAAATCCTGAAACTTGGGACTTAAATTTTTTAATATCTACATTATACTTTCTTAATCCATACCCAACAGTACCGCACCATATTAAACCTGATTTGTCAAATATAAATGGGTACATAAATTTTTTCTCTGGTAATTTTAACCCCCATTGAACAGCTTTGTTTGCGCCCCAATTACTCACATCATAAAACGATGTTTCTCTGTGGTGTTTGTCCCAGAGTTTATTTTTGGGTCTAAAAATTATATTGCCTTCGGGTTTTTTGCTTGTGTCAAATAAAGCTGTTACATCTTTTCCATCATATAAGAACAGGTTACCGTTAATTAAAATATCTTCTCCATTAGCCCAATATCCGTTGTTTAATAACTGAGCATTTGGTAACAATTCAAAACTATTTTTCACTACATCAAACCTATACACTGTGCCATCCATTCCACCAATCCAAGTGTTTTTATTTTTATCATTCCCCATACCATACACTTTAGTATTGTTGGGTAATGCTATTTTGCTAATAGTAGGCACTACATTTTTGTCTAAAAAATTAGCAGCAAGTGTTATAATATTTATCTTACCATCATCTGTAGCAATCAACATTCTACCATCTGGCATTTCTTCCATCAATTTTATGATATTATTTGAAAGCCCATTTGCATTTGTGTTACTATATATTATCCTTAAAAAATCACCCGACTTTTTATCATAAATGTTCAAGCCTTCATTTTCTGTACCTACCCATATTCGTCCTTTGCTGTCTTCAAATAATTTATTAATGCTATTACTGCTTAAACTTTTGGCATTGTAGGGGTCGTTGGTAAATACTTTAAAACTATAGCCATCATATCTATTTAACCCATCTTTTGTACCTACCCATATAAAACCCTCTTTATCTTGCAAAATATCATATACCATACCTTGCGATAAACCCTGCGTAGCAGAAACTACCTCATACCCAAGTGCAGATTGTGCATATACCTGTATATATGTACACATACATACAAGGCACATAAAGTATTTTATGGTAGCAAAAAGCTTAATTAATGGTTGGTGTCCCCACCAACCATTGGCTTTCGGTTGGTAGGGACACCATCCGATAAAGAAAATGCACACAAAGTATTTTATGGTAGCAAAAAGCTTAGGCATTACATAAAAAAGTTTAATTTTTTTAATTAATGGTTGCTGTCTTCACCAACCATTCGTTTTCAGTTGATGGGGACAATAATCGATAAAAAAACCTACTCACTTGCAACTGGGGGGTGCAATCGTATAAAACAAATCTATTGTGTAGGTTTTCTTCAAAGGGAAAGAAGAACAATGCAAAGTCCGTAAATAATTTTCACAAAAAATATTTTATATTAAAAAATATTTTAAAATGACGAATTTATCCTACTCCCGCACAGTTTGTCCTACAATTTGATGGAAATGTACGAATTAATGGTTGAAATGTATGCAATATATTTTTTATATGAATGGATATTTGCATTATCATTTGTAGCTGCCACATTTTACGGGGGTGAGATTTATGGTAGCTACAAGTGATAATTTAAAACCAATAATATTTACTCAATACCTTTTGAAGACCAATCTATCTCTTAGAAAATTTATCCCCTATTATTGAAACATGCTCCCCCGCATTAAAAAATTACCGCCCCTTCGGTATTAGAAATATCAGTTTTAGTAAATCATTTTTTAAAACATACTACCATGTATCATTTTACATTGCTTAACAGCATTTCAAAAAAAGGGGCTTTTACATTTTTAGCTATTAAAAAAACAAAAAAAGCATTATCAGCTTTTGCACTTTTAATTAGCCTGTTATCGTTTACTTCCAATACTGCAAGCGCACAAACTGCAGGTGATTATAGAAGTATAATTAACGGAGGTTTACCTGCAACTGTTTTTTGGGGCGATGCTAGCACATGGGAAAGATATGATGGCGCAGCTTGGGTAGCGGCTGTAGCAACACCAGATTTTAATGATGGTGTAATTACAGTGCGTAGCCCAACCTATGTGCGTATTAATGGCGATTTAACCATAGACCAAACTATTATAGAAAATGGAGCCACCATACAACCAAATACCGCAGGTGCTACACTTACTATAAATAATGGTGTAGGAACAGATTTGGAACTAAATAGTTTTTCTGCAACGGTGTGGGCAAACAACCATTTGCTTAATGTAACTAGTGGTGCTTTAATAGATGGTATAAGTTCGAGCATGGCTTATAGAGGTTTAACTGTAATAAATAATGGTACTATTAATGCAACGTTTAACCCTAGGCCCGATGTGGCTAATACAACTATAAGTGGCGTAGGTAATATTTATATTTTGAAAACAGCAAATAACGGTAACTGTTTTTTAGCAGGCAACCAAACTATTACAAATGCTTTGCAATTTGATTTTGGAAATTTGGTAACAGGAGCTAATAAAGTTATTCTTACCAGCAACGCCATTGTGCAAAATCTTTCAGCAACCAATTATTATGTAAATGGTAATTTAGAAATGCAGTGTGTAACTGGTTTAAACAATAAGAATTTTTTAGTGGGTGATGCTGGTGGTTATGCACCTGTATTAGTAACATTAGTTGGAGCCTCTACTTCAGGAAGTATAACAGTATCTACAACCAATACCGACCATCCAAATATTGGCACTTCTAATTTTATAACCGCTAGTACAGTAAATCGTTTTTGGAGTGTTGTAAATAATGGAATGGTTTTTACAAATGCCTCTACAACTTTTACATGGCCTAGTGCTAATGCCGATGCTGGTACAACCCCTACTTTATTTAAAGTAGGAAGATTTACTGGAGGTACTTGGACGTATCCTGTAACTACATTCCAAAATTCAACCTCTGTAACTGCTACCCCTTTATCAGGGTTGGGGGATTTTCAAGTAGGAGAAGTAGTATGTACTGTAAACATTCCAGATGCTGCATTTAAAACGGCACTGTTAGCCAATGCTGCTATTAATACAAATGCGGATGGTGAAATACAATGTACAGAGGCAGCTGCTTTTAATGGTGCTATTATTGTTAGTGGTTTAGGTATTGCTAATTTAACTGGTATAGCAGCTTTTCCATTAATTACTTCTTTAAATTGCTCCAATAATAATTTAACTATTCTTGATATAACTGCAAATACAAGTTTAACATCAATTGATTGTTCTTCGAATAACATAAATAATCTAAACTTTACACCCAATGCAAATATTACCAGTTTACAGATTTTTGCAAATCAACTCTCGGGTACTTTAAACCTTACTGCTTGTACCAATTTAGTAAATGTAAATTTTGGTAACAACCAAATTACAAGTGTGCAATTACCTGCAACAAATACGTTGGGTGTAATTAATTGCCCCAATAACAATCTTACAGCAATAAATGTAACGGCTAACCCTAACTTAACAAATTTAACTTGTACAAACAATGCCATTACAAATTTAGATTTAAGCCAGAACATCCTTCTGAATAATCTTTTTTGTAATATTAATCAACTCACAAGTTTAAATATTCAAAATGGTAACAACACAAATCTTGGAGCCTTTAGTACATTAAATAATCCTTTATTAACTTGTATAAAAGTAGATAATGTAGCTTACATGAATACCAACTGGAGCGCAGGTAAAGATGCCACAGCTACTTACAGCATTACCTGCCCTTTAAATGCACCTGCAACTGCTTTGAATTTTGATGGGGCAGATGACAGGGTCGTTGTAACCACTTCAAATGTTAATCTTGCTAACAGGTCGTTTTCGGTAGAAATGTGGCTAAAGCGTAACTCAACCACTACTTATGACATTGCATTTGGGCAGGGAGATCCGGGAAATCCTGCAAACAATACGGCACTGCATATTGGCTTTACTTCAGGCAATGATTTTATATTTAATTTTTATAATGATGACTTGTATGTGCCAGATGTATATGATGGCAACTGGCACCACTGGGCATGTACCTATGATTTTGTAACCAAGGCTAAAAAAGTTTATAAAGATGGCGTTTTAGTTGGCCAGAATACAGCTAATATTGGTTTTATTGGTTTTGGTAGCGATTATAAAATGTATATTGGCGACGCATCGTATGGTGTTACATTCCCTGGAAACGCATTTGATGGCAGCATGGATGAACTGAGGGTTTGGAATACAGCTAGAACCCAAACACAAATTCAGGCAGGATTGAATTGCGAAATTCAAGCCCGACCTGGTTTACTTGCAGCCTATCATTTTAACCAAGGCATAAGTGCAGCTAACAATTTTTCAGAAACAACTTTGATAGATGCTGGCGGAAATGGAAATACGGGTACACTAAATAATTTTGCATT
>JAYVID010000165.1:0-22411 GCA_043770525.1 Ferruginibacter sp. | reverse complement strand
ATCTTCCACATTATGTCCCCAGATCCTTTCACCTTCATAAGTTTCTGTACCCGCAACAATCCGTAACAATGTTGATTTTCCTTTTCCGTTTGCACCTATCAATGCTATTTTATCACCTCTATCTATTTCTGCTCCTGTATTTTCTAATATTTTTAAATCGCCAAAACTTTTGCTAATACCTTTTAAAGCCGTTACCACTTTGCCTGGTGTTTTATTTAGTATAAAATTTATTTTCATATTTGGACGCTCAATATTTACGTCTTCTATTCTTTCAATTTTATCTAAACGCTTTACGATACTCTGTGCTGCTGCGGCTTTACTAGCTTTTGCCTTAAAACGCTCCACAAATCTTTCTTGCTGGCGTATATAATCTTGTTGGTTGTCAAACGCTTTTTTCTGCATGTCTATACGAATGTCTTTCTCCTCCATATAGTAAGAGTAGTTACCTGTATAAAAGTGCAATTCACGCTGATACAATTCCACAATTTTATTTACCATTCTATCTAAGAAAAAACGATCATGGCTCACAATAACAACTGCACCAGGATAGTTTGATAAATATTTTTCCAACCACTCAATACTTGGTAAATCCAAATGGTTCGTAGGCTCATCCAGTAGCAATACATCGGGGTTCATCAAAATCATTTTTGACAACAACACCCGCATACGCCAACCTCCACTAAACATTTTGTATTGCTTACCTAAGTCTTCATTAGCAAAACCAAGGCCTTGTAAAATAGATTCTGTTCTGTGGTGAATACTGTAACCATCCAATACATCCATTTCATGCAATAAATCAGCATATTTTTCGGCTAGTTTTTCATCGCCTGTTTTTTCTAGTTCTGCACCTACCAGTTCCATTTCTTTTTCAATGGCTTTCACCCTTTCAAAAGCGCCCATGGCTACTTCCAATATAGATTCATCGGTTTCAAAACCCAGCAAATCTTGGTTTAAAAAACCAATGGTGGTTTCTCTGCCTTTTTCTACAGTACCTTTTGCAGGAGAATACTGCCCCGTAAGCACTTTAAGTAAAGTAGACTTACCCGTACCATTATACCCAATAAGCCCAATACGTTCACCTGGCTGTATATGCCATGTAGCATCTTCCACAATTGTTCTTGCCCCAAATTCAAACGTAAGATTCTGTAATCCTAATAACATTTTTTGAAATTTTGTGCAAAAGTAACCAATACTAGCTAGAATGAGGAAAAGAAGTGGTTTTATACAATAAAGTATGTTTTTTTTTGAAAATAATTAGTATTTTTGTTATGTGAAATTGTATTTTAATCAATTAAAATCAACATAAATATGAATTCGGTTATTGAAAGTTATAAGAAAATAAAATCAGCCATACCACAATTGATAGAAATGAGTGGTTATAGGAATGATTATATAGCCAAGAAATTAGGAATGAAGGCTGCAAATTTCTCTGTAAAAAAACAGCGTTCAAATTGGAATGAAGATGAACTTGATTTATTAATTAAAACGCTCACTACCAATGCGGGAGAGGTAGAGCTATTTTTAAAAGAAACTACTGAAATTTCTTTTGCAGAAGAAAAACTAACAGGCGAAATGCTAACTTCTTCTGAATTTGAAAAATTAATGAAATGGAAATAATTATTTCAAAATTATTTTTTGAACAGTTTGACAAATGCCCAATAGAATTTCAAAAAGAATTTAGAAAAATATATCAACAGTTAAAAATTGTTGATAGTCCAACAGAAGTTAAAGGCATTGAAAAATATACTACTAATAAAAGGTATTTTAAGCTAACGTTAGATAAAAGCAGAATCAGTATTAAAGTTGATAAACAAGTACTAATAATTGCCTGTTTTTTGTACAATCAGTATTTTGATTAAATAAGCTCAATACAGCTTCTTTATATTAGATTAGCTAAATCCCATTTTGTTTAAAAAATGTAGATTATTAGGAATTATAAAATTATTCTTTAATCTAACCCAACCTTTCCTATAAACCTATTGTCATTATAATTGAAACCTTTAGTATGATATTATCAAAAAAGCATTTTCTTATTGTAATTCTTTCTTTTGTTACTGTATTTTGTAATGCACAACAGTTTAAAGAACGAGTATATTTAAAAGATAGTATTACTTTTTATGAAGGATATGTAATAGAACAAGCCCCTGCTAAATATGTAAAAATATATAGGCTAATAGAAAAAGATACTATTACCGTTCCTCTTACAGATGTTTTAAAACTTACTAAAATTTATGTAGTAGATAGTGTATCAAAACCAGTATTAAAAACGGGCTTGCAAATTAAAAAGCTAAAATATGATAAAGTAGCTTTTGTAGAACTGCTTGGTGCAGGAGGTTTGTATTCTATAAATTATGATATGCGAACAGCTAAAGGAAGGAGAGATGGTTGGGGATTTAGAATTGGTATAGAAAAAATTGTAACTACCTATACAGATACTGCTAATGGAATATCAGGTGGTCCTGGAGTTATAGTACCAAGTGAAAAAAGTAGAATTAGTTTTACAGCAATACCCTTGGTTTTAAATTATTTATTTGGAAAGAAAAAGGGATTTTTAGAATTGGGAGTAGGTGCTACCTATTTTAATTTTAGCAGTAATACAACAAGTATTGATATAATAGAGTCATATAAAGAAGAAACATTTAAAGATAATTTTGGCAGTGTAATTGGCTCATTCAATATTGGATATAGGCATGTGCCATATAGAGCTGGTTTTATGTATAGAATTGCATTTACGCCTTTATTATTAAATAATTATTTTGTACCCTTTTTTGGATTTGGATTAGGATATCATTTTAAATAAAAAATGGAACAGTTATTAGAAAATTTTATTGAAGGTTGCAAACTAGGCAATGCTGCACACCAACTGCAATTGTACCGCTATTGTTTTCAACCAATGATGAAAGTGTGCTTGCGTTATCATAAAAATATGGATGATGCAGCCGCAAGTTATAACGCTGCCATGCACAATGTGCTTACCAAAATAAACCAGTATCAAAATAAAGGAGCGTTTATGGGGTGGGTACAACGAATAATGGTAAATACTTGTTTGAATGATTTAAAAGCGAGTGTAAAATTTGAAACAAAAGAAATTACGGATAGAGAATACAATAGTTTTTTAATAGTGCCAGAAGTGTACTCAAATATAGAAAGTAGGGATTTGCTAAAAATGGTACAAACGCTGCCAAACAATACAGCCATGGTTTTTAATATGTATGTAATGGAAGGTTTTACGCATGAGCAAATAGCAACTGCACTCAATATTTCTACTGGTACAAGTAAATGGCATTTAAACAATGCAAGAACAATTTTAAAAGAAAAAATTAAAAATACGAACTATAATGAAAATCGTAAAAATGCATGAAGGGAGCAGGGAAGCCTTTGATGATTTTTTGGAGCAAAGGTTAAACGAGCTGGAAATAGACAATGATATGGCAGATAAATATTTTGCTAATATGCACTTGCCTGTGCCTGTAATACCCGTGCAGCCTATATCTTTCTTTGCTCAGCTTAAAAATAAATTATGGTTATTGGTTTTACTTTTTAGTGTAGGTGTTATATCATTTTTATTTGTTAATAAAAATATAAATAGTAATAATGAAACAGGTTTAAAAGAAACTATTATTGAAAACAACGCATCAACTAATAATAATAATAATAATAATGATGATGTTGTAAAAAGTAATACAATAGTGGAACAAGCCGAAAAAGCAAAGGAAACAAATGGTAACATTAATTTATTAAATACTGTAACTGTAATTAAAAATAATTCTAATAAATTGAGTTATGAAAGTAAAAATGATGTAGCGTTAAATAATAATGAGTCATTTAAAAACGAAAATAAAGCAAAAAGTAGTATATTAAAAGTAAAAAAAACGATTGTGTTAGATACCAAGAATCAATTGGATAAAGATTTTAATAAAGATTCAATTGCTTTAAATGCTACACATCTGTTTAAAAATACTGGAGAAGAAATTGCAGATAAATTAAAAAATACAACTACCAATAAAAACCAAAAAGTAGATTCAAAAGTAGAAATTAAAAAAACGGATTCACTCTATATTGTCTGGTAAAATTTAAAACTAAAAACATGAAAAAAATCTTATTTGCATCAGTAGCATGGCTACTATGCCTCACTGCTGTGTGCCAAAAATACAGTATTAGCGGCTATATTTCTGATAAAAAAACAGGAGAGAAATTGCGCAATGCATCCATCTTTATTGTAAATAAAAATGCAGGAACTACCAGTAATAACTATGGGTTTTACTCCCTTACGCTGCCTACCGACTCTATGGATTTAATTGTGAGTTATGCTGGCTATGCTACTTTTGAAAAAACAATTTTCTTAAATGAAGATATTAAATTGGATGTGGCATTGGAAGTACAAAAAAATTTAGATGAAGTAGTAGTAAGTGCTACAAAAAAACCTTCTATACAAAACAAAACTCAAATGAGTAGTATAGACCTACCCATTGAAACAATAAAAAGCTTGCCAAGGTTTTTAGGAGAAGTAGATATTATAAAAGCCATACAACTCCTGCCTGGCGTGCAAGCGGGTGGGGAAGGGCAGAGTGGTATTTATGTACGTGGTGGTGGACCAGATCAAAATTTAATTTTGTTAGATGGTGTACCTGTATACAATGTATCACATTTGTTTGGTTTTTTTAGTGTGTTTAATGCTGATGCAGTAAAGAATGTAGAATTGGTGAAAGGTGGTTTTCCTGCAAGGTATGGTGGGCGTCTATCATCTGTACTTGATATACAAATGAAAGAAGGGAATAAAAATGGAATACACGGTGAAGCAGGCATTGGATTAATAGCATCTAGACTTACACTTGAAGGGCCATTTAAAAAAGGAAAAGAATCATCTTTTATGGTAAGTGGAAGAAGAACTTATATTGATGTGTTGGCACAACCAATCATACGGTCTCAAGTAGGTGGGTTGAGAACAGGATATTATTTTTATGATTTAAACGCAAAAGTAAACTTTAAATTAACCAACAAAGATCACCTTTACTTAAGTGGCTATACTGGTGATGATAAATTTTATGCAAACGAAAAAGCCAATACATTTGAAGCAAAGTCTGGCGTAAAATGGGGTAATACTACAGCAGTAGTAAGATGGAACCATGAGTTTAGTAACAAACTTTTTGGAAACCTAAGTACGCATTATAGCAAGTATAAATTTGATGTAGGTAGCCAAGAAAAATCAAGAACCAATCCAAACGATTATTTTAGCCTGAATTATTTTTCAGGAATAGAAGACGTAAATGTAAAATATGATTTTGATTTTTTGCCAAGCCCCAATCATTTCATAAAAATGGGTACAGGTATTACTTTTCATAGTTATAAACCTGGAGCAATACAATTTAAAATACCTGATAATGGCGGCGGGGTGCCAGTAGATACATTGTTGAAATATAAATTTCTTACAGCTAAAGAAACCGATACATATATCGAAGACGATATAAAAATAAATAATAAATTTAAAACAAATATAGGATTGCATTTTGCCACATTTAGTATTGGCAGCAAAACCTATACTTCTTTACAACCAAGGGTAGCCGCTAGATATTTACTAAATAAAGACCTAAGTGTAAAAGCATCTTATGCACAAATGGACCAATACATACATTTGCTTACCAATGCTAGTATAGGCTTACCTACAGACTTGTGGGTGCCTGTTACAGAGCGCATACCTGCACAACGATCTAAGCAAGTAGCGGCAGGTTTAGCTTATACATATAAAAAGAAATATGAAATAAGTGTAGAAGGCTACTATAAAAAAATGAATAATATTATAGAATATGCAGAAGGTGCAAGCTACTTAAACCCTACTAGCAACTGGGAAGATAAAGTAGTAGTAGGAAAAGGCTGGAGTTATGGTGCAGAATTATTTTTACAGAAAAAAGTAGGCAGAACAACAGGTTTGTTAGGTTATACTTTAAGCTGGACAAACAGACAATTTGCAGCCATTAATTTTGGAAATAAATTTCCATACAGGTATGATAGAAGGCATGATTTTAAAATGGCTATAGTGCATAAAATAAGAAAACATATAGAGCTGAGTGCAGATTTTGTATTAGGGTCTGGCCAAGCTATTACACTGCCTTCTGCAAGATACCTTGATGCAGAAGGTAGAGAAATACAAGCTTTTGAAAAACGAAATGGATATAGAATGGCACCTTATCATAGAATGGATATAGGTATTAGTTTTACAAAACAAAAAAAGCATTACCAAAGAAGTTGGATATGGAGTGTGTATAATGTATACGACCGTAGAAATCCATTTTATATTTATTTAGGAGAAGATAATGTAACCAGAAAACCTGCTTATAAACAAGTATCCTTGTTTCCTATTCTGCCTTCTGTAACTTTTCAAATTAAATTTTAAAAAAAGCATTATGAAAAAGATAATATTAGCAATAGCAATAATAACAGCATTTATAAGTTGCGAAAAAACGGTAATTGTAAATGTGCCTGTAGCACCGTCTAAATTAGTTGTAAATGGAGTAGTGCAAGCAAACAATATATTTGCAGTAAATGTAAGTAAGAGTGAACCAGTGCTTACAAGCAATGCTGCAAATAGTTTTAAAGTAAACAATGCAATTGTACAATTGTATGAAAATGGAATTTTAAAAGATACTTTTTTATACAATAATGCAAATAATAATTACGTAGTAAAAAATGGTACAACTGCACAAATAGGTAAAACGTACAAACTTACGGCCGCCTTAAATGGTTTTACATCGGTAGATGCAGAAATGGTAACCCCTTCTAACATTGCAATACAAAGTATAACCAGGGTTGTAAATGCACGAACAGATGCAAATGGTGGTACACAAGATGAAGTAAAAATAAAATTTATTGACAATGGTAGTGAAACCAATAATTATTTATTTAAAGTAAAAAGACCCGTTAATTTTACTGGATCACAATTAGAGTACCAAACTATTTTTTGTATTAAAAGCAGTGATGTAGATATTGATAGAACGAGTAATGGTGACCCTACAGATGTAAACAGTTGTATTGACAGAGAGTTTTTAATGACAGATAAAAACTTTAATGGTAGCACAAAAACGATTACACTTTTTATAGATAGCTACAATTTAGCAGAATTTACAAATCCTATTAATCAGAGAAAGTATAAAGCAATTGTAGAAATAAATAATATTTCTAAAAATTATTACAACTATAGAAGAAGTATACAAACCTATAGAGATAATGAAGACAATCCTTTTTCTGAACCCGTATTGGTTTACTCAAATGTAAACAATGGATATGGCATATTTAGTAGTTTTACAGTGGGGAGGGATACGATACGGTAGGATCGTTTTTATCAAAAAGTAAATAGCGGCGGATATTTATTCGCCACTATTTTATTGTATAACAGATTTTTTAAACTTAGTTATTTTTTCTTTTACTAAAGCTAATTTTTGTTTTTGTTGTTTTTCTTTTATTACCATCCACAGCTTTCAATAAAATAGGAATTAAGCAATCTACATAATTATCTTCATCATAAGCTGAAGGAAATTGATAAAGATGTTGAAGTTTATTTAGATTAGAAGTTGACAGGTTTATAATTTTAGACTCAGAGTAAAATCCCTTGTGTAAAATTACCCTTGGCTTAGCTAGTAATCTTACGGCCTCTATATTCAATTTAAAAATTGCAAATTCGTTGTGATAAAATAAATGAGCTATAGAAAGCATAGAACATACATATCTTTCAAATTTTGGAGGCCTAATTTCATCATCGGCAAATGCACTTGCACCACTAAAGTAGAGTGCCAAGTAAGTGTCTAAAGTAAACCCATATTTTTCTTTAAAAAATTTCGAAACATATAAATCTGCTTCTATGTCAATATGGTTCATCATTTGATGATAATAAAAATCTTTTACTCTTTTTGCATCTCTTTTGTTTGGAATTTTATTTACGAAGTAATGGTATGCTTCGTGCAAAACAATTGTAATGTAGTAATCTATAGAACATTTTTTTAGATAATCTAAATTAAAATGTACATCTTTTTTGTTACCTACAATCATTGTTTCATCCATTTCAAAAAACTCAAATGATACGACTGTTTTATCAATTGGTTTTAGTTTTAGTTCGCTCAGCCATGTTACAAAATCATCCACACAATCTGCTATTAGCTGTTTATTTTTTGGTGTAATGTAGATTTTCTTTTTCTTTATTTGGGTAGAAATTTTTTCTTGCATTTGCTATTTTTTGCTGTTTTGGTATAGTAAAAATTAAAAATTGCAGCGTTTTTATGCTGGTCATTTATATAAAGTTCACAATCTTATTATGATTTAAGGAGCAGTTTTTTATGTATCGTTAACCTTGGTTATAGCATGTTTATCTACTAAGCAATAGAATCAATTTTAAAACCCAAGCCAACGTGAATGCAAAATAGCTAACACCTCTACTAACTAAGCGCAATCACAAAGGCAGGGTTCATTTAAATCTTTTATGTTGGTATAGATTTAAGCATTCAAAATTAAAAGCAAAAATGATAACAAACAACTGAGTAAATACACAGGTAGACATGTATAAATATTTTAGTATATAAACAGAAGGGAGCTTAAAAAATACATATTACAGATGCCTTTGCAAACAACCTAGCCTGTGAATTTACTCAGGTAAAAATGTAAAACTTTTTCCCTATTTTTCCTTTTTTATATTTTGCATAAGTACTTACCATTACCAACACTATTTTACTATGGGCCACATTTCCAAAAAAACCATTAAAGAACAACGGCACGAAGACTTAATAGGTAAGGATGCCTACAGAGGTACTTCGCTTACCTATGCTTTTTTGGCCAATCAATTTGGACATTTTTCGCTTGGCTTTATTCCTACTGTTTTAATTTATTTATTTCTACAAAAATTTAATTACGATATAAAAGGCGAGCATTGGGTTTTTATTTCGGTAGGTGTTCTTTGGACACTTTTTGAAATATTAAATAGTTACCTTAATATTTTTAAACACCCTGACCATGCATTTGTAAAATTTAAATTGAAGCGTTTTCCTTTTAAACCATCGTGGGGCAATTTGTTTTATGATTTTATTACTGATGTTGGTTTCTTTTGGTTTGGTGCTTTTTTTGCAGGCGCTTTTTATGTGATGGATCTTTTTCATTCTTTAATGTATGTATTACCTTTTGTGCTAATGGTTATACCTTATTTTTATTGGTACATAACTCGTATGTTTTTACAAATGCCTGGCTACCCAGTACAATATCGA
This sequence comes from Ferruginibacter sp., assembly GCA_043770525.1. GTDB lineage: Bacteria > Bacteroidota > Bacteroidia > Chitinophagales > Chitinophagaceae > Ferruginibacter. The sequence goes on along the minus strand of JAYVID010000165.1, from coordinate 13,169 downwards.
TTAAGCCAATGGCAAATAGCAGTAGAAGATGATGTAAAACTGGGGGTATACAATTTTATGAATGCCGAATTTTCGGGCACACATTTGATGGTGTTTGGAGAAGATACCCATATGAATACCATGCTAGGCATAGGCATAGCCACCGAAAAATCTTTTAAACATCATAAATGCACGTACACAACTGTAATAAAATTGTGCAATTTGTTTGCGTTAAAAACACCAAATTTGAGTTTTTTTAAACCTGCCCCTTCGTGGAATTGGGACAATGCAAACTACATCATTATTGATGATGTGGCTGTGTCTAATCCTACCACTACACCTATTTCGCCCAATGAATTTAAGAAAAATTTGTTGAATGAAAATTTTGCAGAAAGAAACATGAATGTATTAAAAGAAAAAAAAATAATTTGGATTTTTGGTAAAGACGATGCCACAGCATCTATACAAAAAGGGTGGATACAGTTGTTGCTAGAAATAGGCGTAGCACAAAAAAACATTATTGTAATAAACCTTGTAAAAAAAGAAAAGTGAATAAAGGTTATTCTAAAATATGATTGTCCTTAGCAAAATTTACCAAATGTGCTATGCTTTTTACTTTAAATCGTTTGTAAAGCGGTATAATTCTTTTTTGAATGGCTGAAGCTGAAACATTCAATGTTTTACCAATTTCTTTAAAAGTTAAGCCCTTTGAAGCCATTGCAAGCGCTTCTTTTTCTTTGTCTGATATAGCCAAATGTTTAAATAAAAAAGATTTCCTTAATTCTTCTTCAAACTCGGTTTTTTCGGGGCCATAAGCAGCATAGCGCATTATTTTGCCAAAAGTTATGCTATGGTTTATGGTAAAGTTGCCAATAATAGAAGTTACTTTTCCATTTTCAGATTCAAAAACACCCACTTTGGCTACCATGGGTACTTCGTGGCCATTTTTATGAATTTTTTTTAGCTCTATACTAAAGCTGTATGCTTCTAAATTTTTTCTTTTATTTAAAATAAATTTTAGTGCCTTATCATTTAAATCGTTGGAAAAAGGAGCAAACGCTTTAGAAGATGTCATTACAATGGTGAGCATACTTATTTCATCATCCCTATAGCCCAATACCTCTTCCCATCCGTCTGCATATATCATTTGGTTTTCCTTAAAAGAATAGATGTACAGCGCTTGATCTGGAAAACGTTTTAATGTTTTTTTGTAAAAAGTAGCTCTTTCTGTATTTAATTTAGCAGGAATATTTGAAATCAGTGATTTTGAATATTCTCCCAGCTGTACATCTGTTTCCATCTAATAAATAATCGTTTTTTTTTGGTACGGGTACCTGTGTATTTACACAGTTGTTTTATAAAATTCCTTTTTTAGCTTTGTATTTGCTAAAAACAATTGCTATTAATGAGAAAATCGTTTTCTACTTTTTCGTGGATGTTGGGTTTTTGTATTGCTCCAAATATAGCCTAAAAATGTTATAGAAATTGGCTGTAGGTAGATTATTTTATGGTGTAGTTTATTATTGATAGTTTTAAGGATTATTAAAAGTAAAGCAGTAACAATGACAAAACTATTTTTAGATACAGAATTTACAGGGCTTCATCAAAAAACTACGCTTATTTCTCTAGCCATGGTAGCCGATACGGGGGAAGCTTTTTATGCTGAGTTTACAGATTATGATGAGGAGCAGGTGAGTGATTGGCACAGGGAGCATGTGCTGGCAAAGCTGTGGGTGAATAATAAAGATGCCATTGAAGAAAATAATGATTTGGTTTATGTAGTGGGCAATAGTGAAACTGTAAAAGCAGCATTGCAACAATGGATAGCGCAATTTTCGTTTGTAGAAATATGGGCTGATGTATTAGCGTACGATTGGGTTCTTTTTTGCGAACTATTTGGCGGTGCATTTGGCATACCAGAAAATATATTTTATGCCCCGTTTGATTTAGCTACTTTTTTTAGAGTAAAAAATATAATAGTACCCGTAAGCAAATACGATAAAGATATTGTACGCTTTGAATATGGCAATGGCAACAAACCAGAGCAACACAATGCACTGGCAGATGCAAGGGTGGAACTGGCTTGTTATAAAAAATTGATGAATGAAAAATAAGGATGGGAAATATTTAATAAGTACCCACAGTTTTATGATGCCACTACGGTGGGATTATTTACCCGAGGGGTATGGTACACAAAAGGGTGATAAGGATATGCTGCAATTTAGTTTTGATGAAAGAACAGATATGCAGGTAATGAATAGTTTTTTATTGAAGAGTGGCTGGGAGCGAAAATTTTATAGGATAAATAACCAAGCAGAAAATTACAATGAGCTTACTTATTTTCATGGATTTGTAACCAAAACTATTTTTGATTTACAACAACCGAGTGAAGATACTATTGAAAAAGTAGATGATAATAAAGTAATGACTTATTATGAAATAGAACCACTAGATGATGAAGATGCTTATTATAGGATTGAAACAAGCGTTGGAAATTATACGCTTAGTTTAAAAGGAATATCACTGCATTGTTATAATACTGGGGTAGCCATACTCACTTATAATCTTGAAAATTATGAATACCAACAGCCAGAAGATATTTTAAAGATAAATGAATTTGGTAGAAGGGTGTATACGCCATTTCTTACTAATGATTTAATGGCAGGTAAAAAAGCAAAAGAGTTTGCCCACCCAAAAAGTATTGGAATATGCTGTAGTAAAATAAACAATGCTGCACCAGTGCTAGAAGATTTTAGCCATTATGATGACTTGGCGGCAATGGAAACCCACCAAGTAATAAATAATAAATATGTGCATGGCTTAATTGTAAAATTACCTAAGCATATAAGCGTTTTGTTTGGGGATGCTTTTGTTTTTAATGCAAAGCATCAAGCAGAAAATAAAGTACGGTTTAACGTACTGGCAGATGAACGAATGTTTTTTCAATGCTGGTATGGAGATGATAAAACAGCAACAAATATAAAAAATAACAACATTGCTAAATATTTGTATGCCTTTATATATGGTGATAAAGACCCAAAATGGCCAAGTATTGCTAATGATACTATGATGAATGAGGATTTAGAAAAAATTACCTACAATAGGTGGCAAGGCTGTGGTACAGTATTTGGTTTTTCTAAAGATTCTTTTGTGTGTATAACAGAAACCTTAAATGAATTTTCAATACCAGTGCACACACACATGAAAACCATGTACTACCAAATGGCAGTTTTAAGCTTGGCACAGCGAGCATCGGTACTGCGTTTTTCAGCAGAGGTATCTACACTGGCAGACCTTGGTAAAGCCAATAAAACAAAAGCAGTAGAACTAATAGAAAAACTGCACCTAAATTATATTGAGTTTATTAATAAAATTTATTTTAGAGAAGTATCGAGCCAAATACAGGGTATTGAAGTTTATCAAAAATTTCAAACCGTAATGAATATGGTAAATGATGTAAAAGACTTGGATAGCGAAATAAAAGAGTTGTTTAACTATGCCAGTATGATAAGGCAAGAGCAGCAGCAAAGCGAATCGCAAAGGCTTACTAATATAGCCACTTGGTTTTTACCAGCGGGGGTAATTGTGGGGGTAATGGGTATGAATGCGTTTGGAAAAGAAAATATGAAATGGGGATACCCTGCAAAATGGGAGGTGTGGACATGGATTGGTTTTACCGCTATATTGAGTTTACTAGTGGCAGAAGCATTGTTTAAATTTAAACATCTGAAAAAATTTATAAATCTTATTACAAATAAAAAATAGAAATATGACTTGGGAAATATGTGTTTTAGCATGTGTAATTACGATTTGTATTGCTATATGTGTTGTAAAACTTATGACAGTTATTTCAAATAATAAGTTGAAGAAAAAAGAGTATGAATACCTACTAACGTACGAGACAGTGAAAAACAAATTAAGCGAACATAACTATAAAGAAAAAATTTCTTTCAATATGGAGAAATTTAATACAGATGTAGAAAATAAAATTAAAGAATTACAAGACACAATAAAAAAGAAAGAGAGTAATTATGATACTATTAATCAAAAACTAAATACACTTATTGCAGACTCAATAATAAAAGAATAATTATGTACAAAATATCTTTTACCCTCAAACAACATACACCACTTATACATTTTCAGCATGAGCAGGAGGGTGCTACATTGCGTGCTACGGAGGTGAAGCCGAAGTTGGATGCTTATTTAATTGAGAAATTAAACTTAACTGAAACAGTAACTAGAAATGGAGAAACATCGATAATTCCAAGGGAAGCTTATAAAAACTGGTTTATAAATGAAGGTAAACAACATTTAGCCTTAGATTATAAAATCATTATTACACCAAAAGGAAGAAATCTACATGAAGATTTGTTGAAAGTAAATACAGAATTTAAAACAGATAATCGAACTGGAAATAAAGAGGAAAAAGTTGTGTATAAAAATTTGCCAACCTTTTTTGGGAATTTAGTACAATTAGAAGAGTTTAAAAAGCACAAAGAGTACAAAAAAGTTTCATTTTATGATACAATATTAATAGAGTTTTCAAGTGCAAAAAAAATGTTATTAGATGAACTAAATAATAATATCCCCAACTTTTTTATTGAAAATAACTTTGGAACTAGGCAATCTAAAGGATTTGGTTCTTTCTCTACCAATCATTTTGAAAGTAAGGATTATTATTTTGATATAGATGGATTGGGGGAAAACAGCTTTTATGATCTTTTTAATTCGATTGATTTATTTTTTAGAACTTTAAAAAGTGGATTGAATATAAAAGGGAAAACTGATAGGGATGGTCCTTTGGTTGATAAACTATATTTTAAATCAATGATGTTTCATTATGCTAAAAGTCTTCCAGTACCTGAACAATGGGATAAAAGAACTATTAGGCATGTACTTTATATTAATGATATTAAATATAAAGATGAAAGAAATAAGAGAGGGGTAATTTATAGTAGAACAGATAAAGATGGGACTGTTCATTTTAATACTAACAAATCAGACGATAGAGACTATTTTGATTTTAGAGATTTGTTAGGTCTTTCAACTGAGCAGGAATGGCAATTTTATAAAGATAAAAATATTAAAAAAGAAGTTAATAAAGTATTGCAAGATTCTACTAATTATTCTATTGATAGATTCAAATCTCCAATTACTTTTAAGCCAGTTTTTATTCATTCTTCAAATATTTGGAGAGTATATATAATTTTAAATGACATAGCTCAAGATTTCTTAGGTGCTAATGTAAAAGTTTCTAACTCCAAAAGCTCTACAAAATTGGAGGTTTATCCGAATTTTAATTTAGCTAAATTTTTACAATTTGCTATTTTACATTTTGATGAAACAAAATTTGTTTTAAATCCTGCATTTAAAGAAATAAAAGAAAAAGAGATAGTAGTAAGTATTTATGAACAATTAAAATCTCAACTAATATGAAAAAGTACTTAGCTATTACAATTGGCCCCATTTACAAAACCATGCAAATGGCTCGAAAAACAAGAGAGTTTTGGGCTGCTAGTATTATGTTTTCTTTGTTAGCAAAAGAATTGTGTTTGCAATTAATAAAAAGTGGATGCAAAGAAGATGACTTTCTTGTGCCATCAAAGAATGTATTTTCAAGAAATATACTAAATGTGGGCTTATACTTAGATAGAATTATTTGTGAATTGCCTGCAAACTTAAAATTTGAAGATATTGAGAAAGATATTATTATTCCTGCATTAAATGAATTAAAAGTAATTTTTAATACAGTAACATTAGGCAATGGAAGGCAGTTAGATTTTACAGTAATTGAATTAAAACAGTATTTTAATATTTATGCAGTTTGTAAAGAAGTATCCGATGTAATTCCCTTGCTTAAAATATCCCCGCAGTTAAATCTATTAGAGCTTTTTGATACAACAATATCTGATAGTGCAGATGTTGATAATAAAATAAAAGATTTTATAGAAAATGTAAACACAGAGTATGATGATGAAAATAAAGTTGTACAAAGCACATTTTTAGAAACATACTATGATTTGAAGGATTTTAATAATAATATTCGAATACCTTCTATTGTAGAAATAAGTACGGCAGCACTTCGCTATAAACCAACATTAGACAAAAAACCATACTACAAAGAAATATTAAATAAAACCATCTGGAAAAAGAAGCCATTAGAAAATGAGTTGTTTGCAAAACTTAAAGAAAGTTACGGAGATGAATTACATAACCATCACAAATATTTTTGCGTAATACAAGCAGATGGGGATAAGCTTGGGACAACACTTTTAAAAGCAAATGCAGCAAATATTACGAACATATCAACTGATTTGATTCAATGGGGTACAAATGCATTAAAGCAATTAACAGACTATGGCGCATTACCTATTTATATTGGTGGTGATGATTTATTTTGTTTCGCACCAGTAAATAATAACACAGAAGCTGGCATTGGTAAAAAGCAAAACATACTTGATTTTGTAAATATGCTTAATGAAAGTTACAATAACATGCCATCGCTAAAAGGCAAATCAACTTTAAGTATTGCCGTAAAATTGGTTTATTATAAATCTCCCATGTATAAGGCATACTCAGATTCGCATGCGCTACTTAAAAAAGCAAAAGCTGCACCTAATGCAAATAGCTGTTGCGTTAGTTTCGATAAACATAGTGGACAGCCACACGAATTTATTTATTCTTTTGATAGCGAATATGATTTGTATATAAAACCAATAGCCAATGCTATGCAATTTGATAGCAAAGAAAAAAGCTTTTTGACTTCTGTAATGTATAAACTCAGAGCAAATGAAGAATTGATTTGTGATATATCTAATAAAAGAGGAAGACTTTGGGCATTTTTTCAAAATAATTTTGATGAAGCTAAAGAAAATAAAAGCGATACGGATAAATACAAATACCTCTTTGCAATAAAAAATTATATTATTTTCTTATTCAGTAAATATAAATTACAAAAGGAGGGATTGGAGAATAAAGAAACTGCATCAATGTACTTAGCTACTATAAATTTATATTCAGTATTAAAAACGATTAGATTCATAAAAGGTTTAGATAATGACACAGAATAATAATAAAAAGTACCTAGTTGAAATAATACCCACGGGTTATTATTTTTTTGGAAGCGAACGCACTTTTAAAACAAACCAGCAAGATAAATATGGCGAAGCCGTTACCAATTATTTTGCAGAAAGTAATTCATTACCACAGCAAACTGCTGTATTGGGTTTATTGCGCCATACTTTATTGGCATTATACAATAGGCTAGATGTGGCTAATGAATTAAAAAATGAAATAATAGGGCAAGAACATTTTAGTTTACATAAAGACAGTAATTATGGATTGATAGAAGCAATTTCACCACTTGTTATTTTAAAAAACAGTGCTGACAATTATTTAATGCCAGCAGGGTTTAATCAACAACAATACAACAATGTAAGTGTAGACTTGGTTTACCAAGCAGCGGAGGAAGTTGTATATAGTAACCAATTAAAAATAACAAGTCCTACACTTTCTAATTTTGAATATAAAGAATACGTTGAAACTATTTGGAAAGATAAGAACAACAAAAAATATTCTAATGACGATATTTTTAAAACTATTACAAAAGTAGGGGTAGATAAAAATAAGCCAGACGAAGCTTTTTATAAACAAACATTTTACGGATTAAAAGAAAATTTTTCTTTTGGGGTTTGGGTTTCATTTTCAAATAGTTTAGATGGTACGAAGCTTAAAGATATATTAATGCCTTTTGGTGCAGACCAAGGTTTGTTTAAACTTAAGTTTAAAACTGATATACCAAACCCATTTGAAATAAGCGAAGCTATAAAAGAAGATTACTCTTGTAAAGAAATTATTTTGCTGAGTGATACATGGGTAGAGGAAGATTTGTTTCAACATATTGATTTTGGAATTACTCAATTTTCTGATTTTAGATATATAGAAACCAACACTAGTAAATACTATAGCCCTGCAAAAAGCCAAAAAAAATATAGCTTATTAAAACAAGGCTCCATATTATACCCTAGCAAATTATTTGATTTTAATAAACTTAATAAACCTGCATTTAAACGCATAGGCTATAACCATTTTACAACATTATAAATACATAATATTATGACGCATTTTTTTTCAATTGGCTGCAAGTCGCACATGCATATAGGTAGTGGCGATAGCAATTATGGTATTATTGATAAACTTATACAAAGAGACCCAAGCAATCAAATACCCTGCATTTTTTCTAGTAGCTTAAAGGGAGCATTTAGAGAATACTCCAAGCATTTTATTGGAGAAGCCATTACAGAAGATATTTTTGGGAAAGACCTAAAAAGTAAAATTATTTTTCATCAAGGCTTTTTATTAAGCCTACCTGTAAGAAGCAATAAGTTTCCTTTTTTATCGCTTACTGCTCCTGTAGTTATTCAGGAATTTATAAACCAACTACAGCTACTAGACGCTGAAAAGCACGCCATACTAATAAATGACCTTGGTATTTTTAAAGCTAAAGCAATAAATGGTAAAGCTGTAGTATTTAATACAAATAATCAAAATTTACGCATAGAAGATTTTGAAGTAAATGCGGTTGAAAATATTGTTGATTACAAAATACCCGATGCTATTCTACATCTATTTGGGCAAAGTATTGTACTTGTAGATGATGAAAATTTTATTGAAGCATGCAGCGATTATAAACTGCCTGTAATAGCACGTAATAATTTAGAAAATGGACAAAGTAAAAATCTTTGGTATGAGCAAATAATACCAAGAGAATCTAAATTCTTTTTTGCTATAAGTGAAATGCCCAACCAAAACTGTGATGATTTTTTTAATGAGTTTGAAACTGAAAAGCAAGTGCAAATAGGTGCAAATGCTACTATTGGTTATGGTAATTGTACAATTTCAAAAATAAACTAAACTTTATTTACGATGAATAGAATAGATAAATTATTAAAAAAAGCAGATGCTGCACTTTTAACACATCGATTGGTAGATGATAATAATATTTTAGATGATGTGTTTGATGGATACCTTGCAAGCTTTGGGGCTACCGTTATTATATCTGGCTTAATACAAACTCTTGCCGTATATGAAGCAGATAAAAATAGAAAAATGGTATTAAATGCCATAGCCACTGTATCTACCATTGAACATAACAATGTAAGCGCTACTACTGGCGCACAATTACTAGAGCTTTGCTTGAATAACCATACAAACAATTTGCAATTAAATACTTGGAGGGAGAAGATTTTAGATGCGTCTTTAGCACTTAAAATGATGATAAGAACTTATAATTTTAATACTAATTAAATAGTTTTATTATGAACCAAAATATAGGATTTCAATTTTATACAGGTATTTATGATATTGGCACAACTATATCTTCTAATGAAAATAGAATTGCAAGTTTGCTAAAGACTAAATTGAGTGTTTATGATGCTCCAGAATTGATAAAGGAAGATATACAGCACTTTTTTTTGGATACAACTTACCCAGGCTTGCTGGTAGGTTCGGGATTGGCACATGGAGTAAATAAAGATGATAAAGATTTTAAAATTGGTTTTTCGTTTGACCATACTACAGGGTTACCAATAATATCTGGTTCGTCGGTAAAAGGTTGTTTGCGAAGTATGTTTCCTAATTTTGATAAGCATACCAATACTAATGATGAAGTAAAAAATGTGAAAGCAAGTTGGCTTTTAAAGCAAATTGAAAACATAGACTCGCCTAATTTTTTATACGAATATTATGAACCAAACAATATTGTTACAAAAGCTGAAAAGGAAATTATAGAAAATTTAGAGAATGAAATATTTGAAGGGAAAGTAGGCGTAGATTTCTTAAGTATTTACCATAGAGATATTTTTATAGATGCACAAATATGTGGAGCAAATGCCGAGGATGAATTTTTAGGAACAGATTATATAACACCACATTTAGAACCATTAAAAAACCCTGTACCTATAAAGTTTTTAAAAGTATTACCAAATGTTGGTTTTTTGTTTCAGTTTGATTTGAAAGATGGTAAACTTTTAACAAAAGAAAATAAAGCAAAATTATTTAAAAAAATACTCCTCACCATAGGCATAGGTGCAAAAACAAATGTAGGTTACGGACAATTTAAAGAAAGTAATACATAATATGCAAACCACTATCTCCACCCTTACCCTTGAGTTTGATATACCCTGCCTACCACAGGAGGTAAAATTATTTAGAGGTGTAATAGCACAACTAGGTGGGTGGGGCAACGATTTGTTTCATAACCACGATAATAGTGGTGTGCAAAGCAAGCTGCTGCAACGCTACCCACTTATACAGTACCGCAGCTATAATGGCAAGCCATACATATATGCCATAAACCAAGGCAGAGATGCACTAATGGCATTGTGGAAGAGTGGAGCTATACAAAAATATTATGCAGAAAAAGGCATAGCCTTACACATAGATGCGTACGACAAGCCCAAGCAATACCTGCGCCTAGTGCCTGCGCAAGAGCAAGTAATATACCGCTACCGCATTATGCAGTACGTACCCTTTAATAATGCCAACTACGAAGTATATAAAAACCTGCCCACGTACTTAAACAAAGTAGCATTTTTAGAACGCATGCTTACACTACACCTTATGGGGCTAGCCGCTGCTATGGAGTGGAAGTGGAACAAAAACGAGCAGCAGCTACTTGTAACCATAGACGATATAGACCGCTTTGAAAAAATAAGAGAGCACCACAATAATTTTATTGCCATAGATTTGGTATTTTACACTAACGCTCTACTGCCCGATCGTATAGCCATAGGCAACGATATGGCTTTTGGCAAAGGCTGGATACATAAGCAACAAAAAAAATAGCTCTTTGACATATTGAAAAATATGCCACTTATACAACATACTAAAAAAACAAACATAAAACCTATAAGGCATTTGCTTTATAGGTTTTTATTTGAGTGAGCATACAAATAATCGTGTACTGAAACTATAGCACCAATCCTAAAGCCAATACCAGAAACGGGTATAAGTGAGCATACAAATAATCGTGTACTGAAACTATCTATTTGTAGTTCGGAGTTAGTAGATAAGGAGTATAAGTGAGCATACAAATAATCGTGTACTGAAACGGTTGTGAAACATTGCTTCTATACAAAACGCTGTGTATAAGTGAGCATATAAATAATCGTGTACTGAAACCTAAAAGGGATTAAGTATTGATAGCCACTTCCTGTGTATAAGTGAGCATACAAATAATCGTGTACTGAAACAGTGGAATATTCATAATTGTTTTCCCCTGCTTAGGTATAAGTGAGCATACAAATAATCGTGTACTGAAACTTTTATTGTACGTTCTCCATTTAACCATTTCTCGTATAAGTGAGCATACAAATAATCGTGTACTGAAACTAAAAGGGACTAAGTTGAATGTTTCTGTGTATTGTATAAGTGAGCATATAAAAATCGTGTACTGAAACTAATAAGTCTATATTATTGTATGGGTAAAAGAGTATAAGTGAGCATACAAAAAATCGTGTACTGAAACATTTATTGCAAACCCAACTTGTTGGCTTTTTAGGTATAAGTGAGCATTCAAATAATCGTGTACTGAAACATTTTGATCCACCGATTTAAGTCGGTATAAATTGTATAAGTGAGCATACAAATAATCGTGTACTGAAACTTTTTAAATGTAAAACAATGTCTTCCATTCTTAGTTAAGTATCAGTGAGCATACAAATATTCGTGTACTGGAACTATTCCGTTGGAGTCATACCAGCTGCCAAATTGGTATAAGTGAGCATACAAATAATCATGTACTGAAACTTTCAATTTTTACACCAGTGCCATCTTCAAAACTGTATAAGTGAGCATACAAATAATCGTGTACTGAAACTCTTTTGGAAAAATGTTTACCCCGTAAACAGGGGTATAAGTGAGCATATAAATAATCGTGTACTGAAACTTTTGCGTTATTGTGGCTTGAAGTTCGTACAATGAGTATAAGTGAGCATACAAAAAATCGTGTACTGAAACTGATAAAGCCAGCAATCATCTGGATTGGCTTTCTTGTATAAGTGAGCATACAAATAATCGTGTACTGAAACAAGCAAACTTTTTCGTAATCTAGTTTCCATTCGTATAAGTGAGCATACAAAAAATCGTGTACTGAAACTGATACACTGCCCTACAAGCCTTATTCATTGTACGGTATAAGTGAGCATACAAATAATCGTGTACTGAAACTTTTACTTCCTTATTGTACTTTTCTGTACGTTTGTTTAAGTGAGCATACAAAAAATCGTGTACTTAAACTGTAAATCCTTTTCGTATGTATCGTAATTAAGCAGTGTAAGTGAACGTGCATATAATAGTGTACTGAAACGGTATTGATATTTATTGTGTTCCATTCCATTTTGTATAAGTGAGCATACAAATAATCGTGTACTGAAACATCCTACGTATAATAAGATAATGATTACCATCTTCGTATAAGTGAGCATACAAATAATCGTGTACTGAAACTGATAAACCAATAATAGCAGAGATTACTAGTAATGTATAAGTGAGCATACAAATAATCGTGTACTGAAACAAATTACGGTCGTAGTACATTGGTGGGAATCCGTATAAGTGAGCATACAAATAATCGTGTACTGAAACTGCGTAATCCTTAGAAACTTCTTTTAGATACTCTGTATAAGTGAGCATACAAAAAATCGTGTACTGAAACTTCTTTTGCTTTAATTATATTTGCTTCAAATAATAGTATAAGTGAGCATACAAATAATCATGTACTGAAACTGCGTCCTTAATTGTTGCTTGTCCAAAAAAATAGTGGTATAAGTGAGAATACAAATAATCGTGTACTGAAACCTACATATGTTCTCACATTATTAATTTTTTAAAGTATAAGTGAGCATACAAAAAATCGTGTACTGAAACTTTTTTAAATTCTACTAAAGATACTTTTTTCATGTATAAGTGAGCATACAAATAATCGTGTACTGAAACTCAAACTCAAAAGTTTCACCTTGGCTCGTAAAAGTATAAGTGAGCATACAAAAAATCGTGTACTGAAACTTAATACATATCATTAATGAATCTGGAATATCAGTATAAGTGAGCATACAAATAATCGTGTACTGAAACGCTATACCATTGAAGGAAATAATTGGATTCATTTCGTATAAGTGAGCATACAA
>JAYVID010000164.1:0-13268 GCA_043770525.1 Ferruginibacter sp. | reverse complement strand
CTGCTGCCCGTTATTTTTTTGTAGGTTATGCAAGCTATCATCTGCTACAATATTTCCTTTGTTGATAATGATTACTCTATCGCATATAGCTTCTACTTCTTGCAAAATATGAGAGGAGAATAAAACCGTTTTGTCTTTTGATAAATCTTTTATTACGTTTCTTATTTCTATAATTTGGTTGGGGTCGAGTCCTGATGTTGGTTCATCTAAAATTAATACCTCGGGCTCATGTATGAGTGCAGCCGCAAGCCCTACACGCTGCTTGTAACCTTTGCTTAGTTGCCCAATTTTTTTATTGGCTTCTAAGGATAAGCCTACGGTTTTTATAATTTCTTCTGTTCTTTCTATTACATTTTTTATTTGGTGTACACCTGCTACAAAATGTAAATACTCTCTTACATACATTTCAAAATACAAGGGGTTTGCTTCAGGCAAATAACCTATTTTTTTCTTGCTCTCTATATTTTCTTTGCTCACTTGTATGCCCGATACATTTATGCTTCCTGCATCTGCATCTAAATATCCCGTAATCATTTTCATGGTGGTACTTTTGCCTGCACCATTTGGCCCAAGAAAACCTACAATTTCTCCTTTAGCTACATTAAACGAAATATTATTTACAGCTTTTTGTGTGCCGTATGTTTTGGTAAGGTTGGTGATATTTATAGACATGAGATGTTAGATTTTAGACACAAGATTTATTTCTATATATTTTTTAATTCTTTTTCTAGTTGTGCAATGCTTGGCAAATCCGACTTTAAATTTTTTGGGATGGATTTTATAAAATCGTATTGTGCAATACCTATTGGTTTTGTTAATCCTCTTACAGCATACTCTGCGGTTACATTATCTTTTTCTTTGCATAAAATTATTCCTATGGTAGCATTATCATTTTTCTTATTGGCTACCAAGTCGTCTATGGCTGACAAATAAAAACTCAACTTACCTGTATACTCAGGTTTAAATTCTCCCATTTTTAACTCAATAACTACATAGCATCTTAAATGTAAATGGTAAAATAATAAGTCGATGTAATAATCTTTTTTACTTACTTCTACATGGTATTGCTTACCTACAAAAGCAAAACCTTTGCCTAGTTCTAATAAAAATTTTGTGATGTGGTTGATAAGTTGGTCTTCAAGATTTTTTTCACTTACAATTTTTTGCACAGAAAGAAAATCGAAAATGTAAGGGTCTTTTAATACCTGCATAGCATTACTGGAAAGCTTTGCAGGCATTACTTTGGTAAAGTTTGTAATGGCTTTGCCTTTTCTTTTATATAAATCGAGTGCTAGCTGGTTTAATAATAAATTTTTACTCCAATTATTTTCAATGGTTTGATTTATGTAGAACATGGCTTCTGCAAGTGAGCTAGTCTTTTCTATGATAACAATATTATGACTCCAAGGAATTTGTGTTATTAATTTTAGTGCCCTTGGAATTGTTATTTTCAATTGTCCAACCACTGGCTGGACTTTTGTAATCTTGTTATTTTTTGAATATTTCAATTGTCCAACCACTGGCTGGACTTTTGTAATGTTACCCTTTTTTGAGTTTTCTAAAAGTCCAACAGGCTGTTGGACTTTTGTATTGGAATAAAATAAAAATATTTTTTTGCAGTTAAAAAGATTCGTTCTAGAAAAACCTTTCATCTCTGGAAAGGCTTTCTGTAAATCTGACGAAAGCTGCTCTATTACTGCATCTCCCCATAAGTGTTGTTTTTGTTTTTCTACAATCATTTGCCCCAATTGCCAATACATTAATAGCAAATGTTCGTTTACAGATAATGCAGCTTTTGATTTTGCAAGTGCTACAATATCTTTAATTTCTTTTAGCCAATGTTTATATGGGGGTGAAATTTTCAATGCTATTGTATAGATTATTTTATTTTTTTATAATAATAAATTTACTGCTTTTTATTATGATATTTTTAATGTTAATTTTTAAAGGTTATCCATTTTCCAATTCATCAAGTAAATAGGAAAGTTCAGCTGTTGTTATAATATCTTTAAATCGTTTTGATTTTAATCCGTTATACAATTCCATGTCTCCTGTCCAAAGTTTTGCATCTAAATGTTTTGCAAGTGCAACAAATGGAGTGTCATTAATATCAATATTTTTTAAAAGTATTTCTGTAGATTTAACAAGTGATGGAGGCAACAACGCCTCATTGATAAAAGTTATATTTTTTGTAATAATTCCTTCTAGCTCATTGAGAGAATCCTCGTTTAATTTTGTAAGCTTGAGTAATTTCGCTTTATGTTTTCTAATTTCCTTTGTTAAATACTCGCAAGAATAAAATTGAAAATGCGAATTTGCATTAATAAGAATTTTACCAATTTTACTTGAAGAATTTAGCATTCCACTAAATACAATATTTGTATCTACAACAATTCTCACTTGCTAATTTTATTGCCGTTTTTTTTCCACCAACTAGCATTGATATCGCTTGCAATTTTATCTACGTCTTTTTGAGAAACACTAAATGATGAGGTTAACTCCTTGTATCTAGCATAGTTTAGAAAATCTTGCAAGTCATCTGTATCTACAGAAGCTGGCAATCTGATTATTACCTCTTTTTTTGTTCTTTCTACTAACATGATTTTAATACATTTATTTCTAGTTATCTTGAACTTGTATTTAAAAAACCATTTTACCTATACCGGCAAAATGGTCTAAAATTTTATTCTTTACTTCCACCCTCATCCTTCTTCGGTTGCTGTGGACCACGGTTTTGCTGTGGCGGCCTTGGACCTTGTGGTCGGTTTCTATTGTTATTGTTGTTTCTATTTTGTGGTGGCCTACCCTCTTGGTTTTGTTGTGGTGGGCGTGGTCCTTGCTGTTGTGGTCCTTTGTTTTGTGGCGGTCGCTGCTGTTGTTGTTGCGCAGGTCGCTGTTCATTTGGGTTTCCACCCTGTGCGCCACCTTGCTGTGGTCTGCGCTGTTGTTGGTTTTGCTGCTGTGGTCTTTGTTGGTTTTGTTGTTGGCTACGCTCTTTATCTCTACGCTTACGAGTGGTTTTTTCCAAACTCTTCAAACTTATTTGCCCTACAATATCTGCATATTCTGGTTCTATTTCTTTTGGCTTGCTGGTGGCTACTTCTGCTACTTCTAGTTCTTCTGGTTTTATGCCATCACGGTTTTGTGCTTTTATTTTCTTTACGGTTTCAAGCGATAATGGGTAATGGTTACCACCACCTGCCATAGAGTACCACATCAGGTTTTTAAAAATATCTTTCTTTACCAAAAATGCCCTGCCTTTTGCAGTTTCCAAAGTATCAGCATCTGTTGGGAAAAATTGTAGCGCATCCATATACGTATCTAGCTCAAAATTTAAACAACATTTTAAGCGTCCGCATTGGCCACTCAATTTTGTTTGGTTGATGCTTAAATTTTGATAACGGGCTGCATTTGTATTTACGCTTTTAAAATCAGTAAGCCATGTAGCGCAACAAAGTTCACGCCCGCAAGAGCCTATGCCGCCTACTTTTCCTGCTTCTTGACGTGCACCTATCTGGCGCATTTCTACTTTCACTTTAAACTCGCCTGCGTATAGTTTTATAAGTTCACGAAAATCTACTCTATCATCAGCAATGTAAAAAAACGTGGCTTTTCTGCCATCAGCTTGTACTTCTACTTCTGCCATTTTAAGTTCTAAGTTTAGTACACGAGCCATAGCACGACTGCGTATGAGTACCTGCGCTTCACGGGCTTTGCTTTCTTGCATTTTGGCAAGGTCGCTTTCGGTAGCACGGCGTAGTATCTTTTTTATATCGGGACTTTTTTCGTCGATATTATTTTTCTTTAATTGCAAACGCACCAACTCTCCCGTAAGATTTACCATACCTACATCAAAACCATTCACGCCTTCTAGGGCTACCATTTCGCCTTTTTCAAAATAGTGTAGGGTAGTGTTTTTAAAGTAATCTTTTCGGCTGCCATTGTTGAAACTTATTTCTACAATTCGGCAATTACTTTCGGGGTCCGAAAAGGGTAGGTTTGCCAACCAATCGTGTACATTCATTCTATTACAAGCACCTGTACTGCAACTGCCCTTGCTTTGGCAACCGCCTGGTGTTCCTGTTCCGCAACTTCCACAAGCCATTTTATATATTTTAAATCTCACTGTTTTTGAGTGAGATGATTGTTAAAAAATAAATTTCTTTTCTTTTTTGCAAAAATATTTTTACAAATACTTTGCAAATGCTTTGTTTTTGTTTTTTACAATTGCTGCTTTTATTGTTTCATGCTCTTTCAATGTAGAAATAATTTCTTTTGATTTAGATAATGATTCAGTTATTGAAGTTTTCATAAATAATTTTATTCTAAAAATTTAAGAGGTAATCATTCTCCACTAAAAAGCATTTTCCTATTTCTTGTAGCGGTTTGAATTTGCCATACTACGTGGAAAAAGCCCAATAGAATTACTGAATGTGAACGGAGCGTCGCCAATGAAGATGCACATAGCTGCTTCTTTGCTTGGACAACAAAAAACATTCTATCAATAAATTTTCGAATGTACCTATTGTATCAAAATTAGCGATTTGTTGCTAATAATATGATATAATCGGATGGTGAGGGCGTGAAAAAGCATTTTTGCGTTGGCATTTCGCTCAATATAGTAGGCGGCTTTGTCCAATTCTTCGGCTATGGCCTCCTGCTGCTCTATGCTGCACAACTTATTGAAACGTATGGCAAAATCCACATTGGCAGCCTCTGTATCCTGCGATGGTATTATGCTTAGGCGAATACTCTGCTGCAAAATATGGGTGAAATATTTTAAAAATTGTTTCTGTTTTTCACGCCCAAGCTTGGCGACTTCTTCAATCCATTTTACCTGTGCGGCGGGCCCACTTTTTATGATGCTATTGAGCCAATCCCTTAGCAAAACCTCATAATCGTCTTCGGCATGTTGCAATTGTTGCAAGGCTTCATGATAATTGCCCTCGGAAGTGGCGGCAATTTGTGCTGCTTTATGGCTTGGTGTGCCTTCATTATTTGACAAAGCACTGGCAATATCTGCAGGCGATAAAATAGGAATTTTTACCAATTGTGTACGAGAAATGATGGTTGGTAAAATCAATGCATCGTTTTCTGCAACGAGTATAAATAAAGTATCTGGCGGCGGCTCTTCAATTAGTTTTAATAATTTATTACCGTTTTTGCCGAGCATTTCTGGCATCCAAATAATGAGGATTTTATAGGCACTTTCAAAACTTTTTAAACTCATTTTTCGGATGATATCGTTGCACTCATCGGAAGTGATATTGCCTTGTTTATTTTCGGCATTGATACTTTGCAACCAATCAAATGCATTGCCATAAGGCGTTTTGTTGATGAACTCACGCCACTCCACAATATAATCGGTGCTTATGGGTTTGTCGCCACTTTTGCGTGGAATAACGGGGTAGCAATAATGAATATCTGGGTGAATAAGTTTGGTAGCTTTTGTACATGCGGAGCATACGCCACAGGCATCGAGAAAATCTTTTTCCTGAATTTCTGTTGCGGGTTCTTCGCCAAATAAAGACACCTCGGCTATGGGTGCTGCAGCTTTTTTTCGGCTGGCTTGCAAGGGATTGTATTCGCAAGTAATGTATTGTGCAAACGCAAGTGCCAATGGTAAACCGCCACTGCCTTCTTTGCCCAAAAACAACAAGGCATGGCTAAGCCTGTTTTGCTGTATCATTTGGGTGAGCTGCGTTTTTAGGTCTTGTTGGCCTATTACTTGGGAGAATTGCATTTTTTGAAATGTGAAAATGAGAAAATGTGCAAGTGTGCAAATTAGGGAAAATCTATGTGCTTTTAACTGATAACATTATCTCCAAATCTGTTTTTTCTACAAATGATAATAATCTTTTAAAACTTACAGATGCATATTTGTCTGCTTCGTATCGCTGTAACTGTTGTTCTTTTATACCTAGTATTGCAGAAAAATCTTTTTGCGAAAGTTTTTTAGAAATTTTATATTTAATTAAAACATCTGGTAATTGTGTTATTGATATTTGCCTTTTTAAAGTAACACCATTTTGTTTGGTTTTGGAATATGCTTTTACATCTGCTGCTAATTTATTTTTTATTTGGCAATAAGATGCATACTGCAATTTCTTTTCTAAAGAGTTATCAATAAATGGTTTTACTTCATTTGCCAATGTAGTAAAATGATTTAATTTCTTTACTGATATCTTATGTTGTTTTTCGTTTTGTATCATGGCATTATTTCTTTTAAGAAAAATTTTAAAATACCTATAGCTTCATTATTTCTATTGTAACTTAAAAAATCTATTATGTCTGTTTCATAATTGTTGAACATTATAAAATCACAACCATATTTTTTGTTTTGCAAATATTTTCCTTTTTGGGGATCGAAAAACTCAGGACAACATTTGTTCAATTTTTCAAAATTTAAGTACGTTGCATTATAACTTACATCAATATCTTTTGGTTTTATTTTATTGGTTATAAAACTACCACCTATAAAAATATCTTCGCAACCACAATCCATTAATATTTTTAATCCTTTTGCAAGTCCACCCAAAAGCTTTTGACGATGTTCATTAAACCCATATTTAATAACAAACTCTTCCCAAGTAGGATAATATACCCCTTTAGGCAATTCACCTGACTTAGTAAAATTTGGAATCATCAACAATCAATTTGGTTGTATAAAAGTAATAAAAAAAGACGAACACAACAAAAAAGTTGTATTCGCCTTTTAAAAAATTATAGTTTCTTACAACTTCCCTACAATATCCTCATCCATTGGCTTTGTACCACTATCAAATTTTGCTATTACTTCTCCTTTTTCGTTTAGCAAAAATTTATTGAAATTCCATTTTATACTTGCATCCAATACTCCGTTTTTAGCTTTGCTAGTAAGCCACTGATATATTGGTGCCATGTCATCGCCTTTTACAGAAATTTTTTCTGCCATTGGGAAACTAACGCCATAGTTTTTGGTACAAAATTCTTGTATTTCTGTACTTGTGCCTGGCTCTTGGCTCATAAAGTTATTTGCAGGAAAGCCTACGATTACTAATTTCTCTTTGTATTTTTCATATAAAGCTTGTAAATCTTTGTACTGCCCTGTATAACCACATTTAGATGCAGTGTTTACAATCAATATTTTTTTACCTTTAAAATCAGCAAAGTTGATAGTATTGCCATCCAATGCTTTTACAGAAAAGCTATGAATAGATGTTACGCTATCTTTTGGGGTGGTAGTTTCCATATTGGTAGTTTTGTTATCATGATTTGGCCCTGCACAACTTGCTAATGCAGCCGCTAAAATTAAAGTTATCATTTGTTTCATTTTTTGTAAAGTTACGTTGTAATTGTTTTTAAGGTTTTTCGTAAGCGCCAATATCTGGCAAACCTATATTTCTATTTTTATCATCCAAGTCTTTCAATAAAAGAGGAGCTGTTGCTACCCCTTTATTTATTCCTGCGGCAGTAGCATTTTTTGTAATTCTAAAGTCGTAAATTCTTCTGCTATTATCTACACTATCAAAAGACGGGTCGATATTTTTTATAGATACATTTATAGTAGCGTTGGTAGGATCTGTAACTGAACGATACAAACAATGATCAATATTCACCACAAAACTACCGCCTACTTTTGTTGTTTGTATTTCGTTTTGCACAAAACCTGCATCGCCATATACAATACAATTTTGTAGTAAGGTATTTAAAGGGCTTGTTTGATTATTGCCATTGGCATCTGTTAAAAACACAGATGGCTTTTTGTGCAATACATAATTATTAGAGTACGATGCAAAGGTGCAATGTATAAAAGAATAATTGCCGCCATAGCTAGCATCTACAGCCCTTCCGCAATTGCTTACCAAACAATTTTCTGCAGCTACTTTTGTATTGGTAAATAATAAACCTGCGTCAAAAGCATTGTCAATTATACATTGTTTTAATAATAATTTAGGGTTTGCATTTGTAGCAGGAGCATCTACCACTACTGCTTGATAAGCATTTTTTACACTGGTAAATTGTAACACATTATCCTTACTAGTACTTCTAAAATAAATACCTGGCCAACTTGCAGGAAATCCATTGTATGGGTCATCTAATCTATCGCCTGCAAAAACAATGGGTTGTAGTTTTGTACCATTACATATAAGTGTACCATCTATAATTAATGGGGCATCTGCATGGCAATATATTTTTGTGCCTGCATTAATGGTGAGTGTACCTGTACTTGCCACTTGCAAGCCACCTAGTATAACATAAGGTAAAGCGTTTGTAAAATTTACATTTCCTACAATCAATCCATTGCGAATAAAATTGGCATTTTGCCCAAAAGCTTCTAGGTTTACTTTAGCGTTTCTACCATTAAAATCTATTAAAACACTATCACTAATAATGAATGGAAGGTTTGCTGTTGTTGGGTTTACGGTTACCGTTACAAATACATAAATGCTATCGTTTGCCGCTAACTCTACGTTGTTTAATTCTGAAGTGGCTATTCCATTTACATTCATTTTAAAAGCTGATGTAGCCCCACCACCAAGTTTTATTTTGCTCAATAAAAGCTTTTGCTCATTGTTGTTAAAAATTTTAAACGATTTTGTAATTGAACCTGTGGTTGTAAAAACGGTATCAAATTTTAAACTATCTACAGATGTGCTAAGGCGTGCATCTGCACTGGTAATAAAACTGTCTTTTTTGCAAGAAATAAAAAAACAGCTAAAAACGAAAATGGTTATTATGTATTTCATTAAAACAAATCTACAGTGAAATTATTTAGTTGCGGTGGTTAAAGTTACAATACTAATTTTTGTACCTTGTATGGCTGCTATTTTTTGTGTGCAAGCTTCCAATGTGGCACCTGTGGTTATTACATCATCTACCAACATAATGTGTTTGTTTTGCAGTGGTTCAGGGTTTTGTACCATAAAACTTTCTGCTACATTATCCCACCGTTCTGTTCTATGTTTTTTGGTTTGTGTTTCTGTAAATCGAATACGGGTTACATTATTGGCAAGCACAGGTATATTCATTACTTCGCTCATACCATCGCATATTATTTTTGCTTGGTTAAAGCCTCGTTTAAATTCTTTATCTGCAAATAGTGGTAATGGAATTAAGTAATCTATATTTTTAAAACGGCCGCTATCCATCATTTTTTCTGCCATCATTTTACTAAGGTAAATACCAATGTCTTTATTGCCCTTGTACTTAAAATCATGCACGAGTGTCTGCATCAATTCTCCTTTGCTAAAATAAAATCCTGCATGTGCAGCTTCTACATTTATTCTACCATAAAATATTCTTTCAATGGGGTTGTTGGCATATTTTTCAAATTCAGTATGCGGCAGTTCGTGTATGCATTGCAGGCAAAGTAAATCTTCGGCTTTTAATAAATCGCTGCAGCAGCCCGTGCATATATGTGGGTAAAATAAGTGTGTTAGAGATTGAAAAAGGTTTTTTACATTTACCATTCTAATAAAGTATAAGCTAAATTAAGAAAGTAAAAATAAGATTCATAAAAAAAGCCTCGTAAATCGAGGCTTTTTTATAAATCAAATATTATTAAGGGAAAATTCCTAATTCACCATAACTAGTTGCAACTTTATTTATTGCATTTACATAGGCTGCTGTACGCATATCTGGTATTGCAGCGTTTGCGTTCCATATTTCCATTATCTCTCTAGTAGCAGTTATCATAGATTCTTCCAATCCACTATGTACCAAGTCTACTTCTTCTGGTCCATGCATAATAAATGCTCTTTCCCCTGCTTCTACCGTTTTGCCAGTAAGGGTTTCTATTTGAGAAAGAATATGTGTATTTAAATTTTCTGTAAAACGTTTTTCCATTCTACCATAACGTACGTGACTTAAGTTTTTCAACCACTCAAAATAACTTACGGTTACACCACCTGCATTTAAATACATATCTGGCACACAAAGAATACCTCTTTTTTGAAACTCTTCATCAGCCTCAGGTGTACAAGGTCCGTTTGCTGCTTCGCCTATTATTTTTGCTTTTATCTTAGGTGCATTTTCTGCATTAATTACATTTTCCAAAGCAGCAGGAATTAATATATCACACTCCAATTCCAAAGCATCAGTATTTTTTTCTAGGTTAGTAGCACCAGGAAAATTTAAGATAGAACCAGTCGTTTTTCTATGTTGAAAAACTTCTTCTTCATTTAAACCAGCAGCATTGTAAATAGCCCCTTCATACTCTGCAAGGCCAACCACTTTTGCACCACTTTCTCTAAAAAATTTTGCACAATGATAACCTACATTTCCCAAACCTTGCACAACAACAGTTTTATCTTTTACGCCCAATTCCAATCCAAGCTTTTCCATTACTTTAGGCATGTTACATACTTCTCTTAATCCAAAAAATACACCTAAGCCTGTAGCTTCTGTACGACCACGCACACCACCTTGCGATACAGGCTTACCCGTTACACAACCAGCTGCATCTATCTCTCCTGGTTTTAATGATTGGTAAGTATCTACTATCCAAGCCATTTCTCTAGAGCCCGTTCCATAGTCTGGTGCTGGCACATCTATACCTGGCCCTATAAAATTTTTCTTTACCAACTCTGCAGTATAACGGCGGGTTATTTTCTCCAACTCATATTCAGAATAGTTGCGAGGGTTTATTTTGATACCACCTTTACCACCACCAAATGGCACATTTACAATAGCACATTTATATGTCATTAAAGAAGCCAATGCCATTACTTCATCTTGATTTACTTCATCACTAAAACGAATACCCCCTTTGCATGGTGCTTTGTGATGGCTATGTTGAACACGGTAAGCTTCTATTACCTCAATGGTGCCATCATCTCTTTTAATAGGAAAGCGCATTTGCAATACGCTGTTACATGCTTTTATTTGTTCTAAAAGACCATGGCTAACAGTTGTAAATTTTGCAGCTTTATCAAAACTTCTTTCTACACTTTGAAAGAAACTATATTGTTGGTTTGCACTCATAAAATTGTTTTAATTTTTAAGTATTATTTTATAAAATTAATATTTATTATTGTTCTTTTTCTATTTTAGAAATTTTTCTGTCAATCATAAAAACGTAGAGGAATAATCCTACCAAAATAGTGAGGCAAACGGCTACCACTATATAAATTTTACCATTGCTGCGCATTACATCAGCCATGCCTACTTCTTCGTTTGCAAAAGCTAAATTGCTAATTGATAGGCAAACAAAAAGCATCATAAACCGAAAAAATACTTTTAATTTATTTAATTTTATAATCATTTATGAGGCTTTTATCTATTATTAATTGCATTCTTATTTTTAAGGTGGCTATCCATACGCCAAGCAATGTCCATCCAATAACAGCAGGGTAAAAAATTGCTCTCATGCCCATGTCCATATCATTTTTATCTAATGCAGGATTACCGCTGTCGCTACCTGGTGCACCAGGGTGAAGGCTACCTACTAATCTTGGAATTATCCAAATAGAAGGGAAAAGCATAGCAAATGCAAAAATGTTGTATACAGCACTTACCCTGCTACGTTTATCAATATCAGTAAACGAACCACGCAATACAAAGTATGCTCCATAAATAAGTAGTGCAATAGCTGCCCCTATTAATTTAGGTTCTTTTAATACACTTACAAAAGATTGTCCTTGGTCGGTTACCCAAGTTACAGAAACCCACTCTGTACCTGTAATATAACCCAATGCACCAAATAAACAACCTAGTGCTGCATAAGTGGATGCATAAATATCAAATTTGTGATCTTGTTTATGTAAGTATTTAATACTGTAAACTACGCTTATAATATAAAGTATCATCATAGCAAACCACATGCATACATGAAAATACATATTGCGTATGGTTTCATTTAAAATAGGAAGGCGTGGAACTTTAAATAAAAAGCCTGCTACAATTGTGTAAATAAGCAAAAGAAAGGATAATATTTTCCACCAATTTTTCTTCACAAAAAGTGTATGAATTTGTTGCGCCGCAAAGATAAGGGGGATTATTTAAGATTTAAAGGGCAAAACTTTATGTTTCTTTGTAACAAATGCATTTTATGCTTCGTTTAAAAAAGTATATGGGAAAATTTATTATTTATACAATGGGGTTACTTACTTTATGGGTAATGCTAGCACAATGCTTGCTTATGCGAAATAGATGGAGCGATAAAAAAGCTTACAACGTATTTGAATCAAAAAAAGTACCTTTAAAAATAAAGGATACACTTATTGGTACCCATCATTTACACTGTGCAATATCTGGCTCAGATACTTTACCCACACTCGTTTTTATACATGGCAGCCCCGGCAGTTGGATGAACTATATGCAGTTTATGTGGGATACTGCAATGCAAAAAAAATATAGAATCATAGCCATAGATAGACCTGGTTTTGGGTATAGCGATTTTGGGAAAGCCATGCATTTACAAGAGCAGTGTACAATAATTTTACCTGTATTAGAAAAATTAAAAACCAATAAGCCCATGTTTTTGGTAGGGCACAGCATGGGTGGCCCTGTGGCTGTAAAATTAGCGGCTGATAATCCTACATTATTTAAAACCATTGTACTAGTAGCAGGTGCTATAGATGTAAACCAAGAGAAAAAAGAAAATTGGAGAAGAATAATGAATGTAAAACCGTTTTACTGGTGCTTGCCCGGTGCGTTTGGGCCAAGTAATACAGAGTTGCTATATCTTAAAAAAGATTTGATACCACTACAAAATGATTTTGCAAAAGTAACATGCAATGTATTATTTGTGCATGGCGTTAAAGATACTTGGGTGCCTATAGAAAATATTGCTTATGGCAAAAAGATGATGGTAAATGCAAGTTCAATTTCTGCTGATACATTATTTGGTGCGGGGCATCAAATACCTTGGAAAAATAAAGAGGCGTTTACAGAAATTTTATTGAGGTTGTATTGATTACTTTTTAAAACAAAAAACAGGCCTAGAGCCTACGGTAGTTATGGGAACTGACTCTCCCTTGCCATTGTTTTCATATATGTAATTAGAAAAAATATTATTGTAAATTGTAACCAGTGTAAATCCTTTTTTTGATAGATAGTTTAAAATTTCGGTGCTCGAATAAAAATAATTATATATTGGCTTTGTGCTATCACCTCTATCAGTGTAGAATACGGCATCTGTATTTATTGCTTTTTTTTTATCATCGTACACTATTAATTTATAAATATCTAATGACTGTCCGTTATTTGGTTTAAACTAATTATTTTAGTATATTTGACTAAAATAATTAGCTATGATAATTTCAGATTTTTTTACCAAGTATACT
>JAYVID010000163.1:0-14196 GCA_043770525.1 Ferruginibacter sp. | reverse complement strand
TATGTTTTTAGCAATAGAACTTTTTACCATCATAGAAAAACTCATACTCATTACAATAGTAGTAATGGGCAGCCTTGTAATAGCCATGTACACCACATTTGCGGAGCGTAAAGTAGCAGGTTGGTTGCAAGATAGACCCGGGCCAAATCGTGCAGGACCATTCGGTATGTTTCAGCCATTGGCAGATGGATTAAAATTATTTTTTAAAGAAGAAATTATACCCAACTTTTCTTCCAAACTATTATTTGTAATGGGCCCTGCATTGGCTATGATGACCGCTATCATGACAAGTGCCGTTATACCATGGGGCGATAAAATATTAATGAATTTTAAAGGAGTTGAGCATACAATTGATTTACAAATTGCGAACCCTGATATTGGAATTTTATTTGTATTTGGTGTGCTAAGTTTAGGCGTGTATGGCATCATGATTGGCTCTTGGGCAAGCAACAATAAGTTCGCACTCATGGGCGGCTTGCGTGCAGCATCACAAATTATTAGTTACGAATTGGCCATGGGCATATCTATGATTGCATTGCTTTTTGTTACCGGCGACACTTTAAGCTTAAAACAAATGGTGCTACAACAGCAAGCAGGGCATTGGAATATTTGGTATCAACCTCTAGGTTTTTTAATATTTATCATTTGTGCCTTTGCAGAGTGTAATCGCACCCCCTTCGACCTTGCCGAGGCAGAGAGTGAATTAATTGGCGGTTACCATACCGAGTATTCATCTATGAAATTGGGTTTCTATCTTTTTGCAGAATACATTAATATGTTTATCAGTAGTGCAGTAATGGCTACGCTTTATTTTGGTGGGTACGATGTGCCATTTTTTGACGAAGCCGCACATGCTGATATGGGCAATTGGCTTGCATTAATAGGCATAGGAATGTTATTAATAAAAGTAGTATTTTTTATATTCATTTTCATGTGGGTGCGTTGGACAATACCAAGGTTTCGCTACGACCAACTCATGCATTTAGGTTGGAGAATATTAATACCATTGGCATTGTTTAATATGCTAGCCACAGGCGGCTTGATTTTAGCAAAGGCGAATCATTTGTTGTGGTGGTAAGGGGTTGAAAGTTCAAGGTTCAAGGTTCAAAGTTGGGAGTTCGATAAAAAGAAAAGTCTTTAAAGTATTAGGGACTTCCAAGTCCCCCTTCGGGGGATTTAGGGGGCTAGGGGGATTGGGTGTTAGGTTTTTTGGGGCTTTCAACAACAAACCTCTTTTCAACATTTGTTCGGGCTATTCTCTGCAATCTTTTTTTGCCTCAAAGGCAGGCAAAAAAAGGATTTCCGCTTCTATCCCGCAGCCGTTGAACAGAAAATCTTTATTCAGCTTTTACCAAAGTGTAGAACGAAACGAAGATTGAAAACGAAGATTGAAGTAAACAAAAACTTTTGCGTCTTTGCTCCTTAGCGAGCTTTGCGTGAAACAAAAAAACTTAGCTCACTTTTGCAATTTTTGCAATTTTGCGTGAAATAATTAAAACTAAACATTCGCAAAAAGCACATTAAACCATTATTTTTGCGAAAAATAAAATTAAAGGAAATTGTATTTAAGCCAACAACAATTAGCACAAATTAGTACCTTCTTTCAGGATAAACCTGTGAAGAAAGTGTATCTGTTTGGCTCTTATGCAGATGGCGATGCAACCGAAGAAAGTGATATTGATTTGTTGATAGAACCAACAGAAGATTTTTTGTTTTTGAAATTTGATATGCAAATGGATGGGTTGAAAGAATTAATGAAAAAGAAAATTGATGTTGTTCCAATCGGAGCTTTAAGACCTGATAGATATTTTACTCAATTTGTAAATAAGCAAAAGAAAATTATTTATGAAAGAGCAAATTAGAGATTTAGATAGATTGCTTGATATAATTGAGCAGTGTAACTTTATCGTTAGGCATACCAATATCAATGAAGATGATTTTTATAGAGAAGAAGTATTGAAATTAGCAGTAATGAAATCTTTAGAAATTATTGGCGAAGCGGCAACGCAAATAAGTAAAGAAACTAAAATAAATTTCGTTGAAATAGAATGGCAGCAAATGATAAGGGCTAGAAATTTCTATATTCATGAATACTTTAAAATACAATGGCCGCTTGTGTGGGCTTCTGTAAAAAGAGAAATCGATTTCGAAAAAATAAAAAATTATTGTTCATATATAATTGAACAAATAAAAACAGAATTATAAAATGCAGTCATTAACCAACAGAGCACAAAGTGTAGATAGAAGGCCCATGAGCTTTATGGAAAAGTTGTACTTACCCGCAATTGCGAAAGGTATGTTTATAACACTTAGGCACATATTTACAAGAAACCCAACTATACATTATCCTGAACAAAAGAGGGAGTTTAGTCCTGTCTTTAGAGGCTTACAAATATTAAATAGAGACGAAGAAGGGCGTGAAAACTGCACCGCCTGCGGCTTGTGTGCAGTAGCTTGCCCTGCGGAAGCCATAACCATGGAAGCAGCAGAAAGACAAGAGGGTGAGGAACATTTATACAGAGAAGAAAAATATGCTGCCAAGTATGAAATAAATATGTTGCGTTGTATATTTTGTGGCTTGTGCGAAGAGGCATGTCCAAAGGATGCCATATATTTGAGCGAAACATTTACACCGGCAGATTATCAGAGAAAACAATTTATTTATAACAAACAAGAATTACTAATACCAAATCCCATTACAGATAAAGAAGGATACGAAAAGGCAGCAGGTAACAGGGTAAAAAGAGAAAAGGTTAATTAATAGCAATGGGAATCACACTTACAATTTCATTTATTTTATTATCGCTAATGGCAGTGGGTAGCGCTATTATGATGATTACTAGCAAAAGTCCTGTAAACAGTATTTTGTGGCTCATCGTAGTATTTTTTGCTATATCGGGGCATTATATTTTATTAAACGCACAATTTTTGGCCATCGTAAATATAATCGTTTATGCAGGTGCTATAATGGTATTGTTTTTATTTGTGGTAATGCTCATGAATTTGAATGCAGAAAGCGAACCTGCAAAAAATCAACGCATGCAGTTTATAGCTGTGATATCGGGCGGTAGTTTATTGCTTGTATTATTATCCGCATTTATGACTATGAAAGCAAACCCTGTAATGATGACAGGCGGCAATGCAGGATTAATAAAAACATTGGGCAAGGTTTTATTTACAGATTATGTATTGCCTTTTGAAATAAGTAGTGTGTTGTTTTTAAGTGCCATGGTAGGTGCGGTTGTTATTGGGAAGAAGGAGTAACAGTATTGAGTACTTAGTATTGAGTATTAAGACAAGAGATTTTAGATAAAAGATTTGTAATAGTTTTTGGAAGTGCTACAAAAGGTTGTACAACCCCGAAGGGGTTTCCATTTAGTCGCCATGGGTGCAACCCGTGGTTAAATAATGATAAAAAGAAACCAATGAAAAAAACATTAATCACAGCATTCATTTTTTGCCTTGCATTTGCAAGTAATATAAATGCACAAGTAAAGTTGGATGATATTCTTGGTACAGTAACTGATTTGTTGGGTAAGAAAGAATTACTGAATGTAAAGAAAGGATTTAGTCCAAAATTTTCTTTTGGGAAATTACAGCTAAATAAAGTAGGTATTCTTGGAGAGCAATTAAAAGGAATAAAAGTATTGGGTACAATTTTCAATAGCAAACGTGCAGCAGATATTACAAAATTGTACAAAACATATAAAACAGGTTTGGTTGTATATAAAATTTTGGCAGGCGCAGGTACAGTTGTTTCTACTTACAGTGCTGTAAAAGGAGCTACAAAACAAGGAGGATTAACCAACACAGAGGTAAAACAATTATTAACCCCTGCAATCACTTCTATACTTACAGGTGTAGTAACAAAATTATTAACCAAAAAAGCATCATACAAAGCCGTAGATATTTTCAACGGCGTAGTAAAGAAAAAAGTAAAAGATATTTTTAATATAGGTGCATCATCTAGTGGAGTGGGAGTGGGCTTGTATGTAAAATTGTAGTTTCACCCAAAGCAGTAAAGTATGCAAAGAAGCATAAGGATTTCTTTGAGCAACTTAACTTTTTTTAAGAAAATAATTAATAATAAATAGTAATTAAACTTAGCGCACTTAGCAATCTTATTTGCTTTGCGTGAAAATGATAAAAAAACAAATTAATTTGGCACACTAAGCAATCTTATTTGCTTTGAGTGAAAAAATAAATAAAATAGTAATTAAACTTAGCGCACTTAGCAATCTTATTTGCTTTGCGTGAAATTCTTTAAAATGGATATTAAATATTACATAGCATTATCATTAACATTATTTACAATAGGAATTGTGGGTGTACTTACCCGCCGCAATGCCATTATTGTTTTTATGTGTGTGGAGTTAATGTTAAACGCAGTGAATTTGTTGTTGGTAGCATTTTCAAATATGCACTCGTATAGCCCTGCGGCTAAGGCATTACCAACATTTGCAAGCGATGCACAAATTTTTGTTTTCTTTATAATGATAGTAGCAGCGGCAGAAGTAAGTGTGGGACTCTCTATTATTGTAATGTTGTACAGAAACACACATAGTATTGATGTAAACTTTTTAAACAGATTAAAAAATTAAATATGACAATGGATATTGCACAATAATCTTGTGTCTAATATCTTGTGTCTATTATCTCTTTTATGAATAATGTATTAATTTGCCTCATTCCTTTATTGCCATTGATAGGTTTTCTTATCACAGGGCTAGGGAGAAATATTTTATCAAAATCTGCAGCGGGCTTTATAGCAAGTGCCACCATATTTGGTGCTTTTGCCATAAGTGTAATGGCTTTTTTGCAAGTAAAAGCTGGTACGGTTACAAACGTTCATTATTTCAATTTAATAAATATTGAAGCATTTAAAGTTGCTTTTGATTTTAAAATAGACCAATTGTCTTCTTTGTTTTTATTAATCATTGCAGGCGTTGGTTTTCTCATACATGTATATTCTACATCTTACATGCATGATGAACCAAGCAAAGATTTTTCAAAATATTTTTCTTACTTAAATTTATTTGTGTTTTCTATGTTACTGTTGGTAATGGGTGGCAACTATGTAATTATGTTTTTTGGTTGGGAAGGTGTAGGACTTTGCTCTTATTTATTGATAGGCTATTGGTTTAAAAATAACGACTACACCAATGCAGCAAAAAAAGCCTTCATCATGAATCGTATTGGTGACCTTGGTTTTTTATTGGCCGTTTTTTGGTTAATAAATAAAGTAGGCACTGTACAATATGATGAAGTATTTACACAAGCAAGTCTAGCAAAATTATCTTCATTTGATATTACAGGAATTACTGCATTGTTGTTTTTAGGAGCATGTGGTAAGAGTGCACAAATACCATTGTACACTTGGTTGCCCGATGCCATGGCAGGGCCAACACCCGTGAGTGCGCTTATACATGCGGCCACGATGGTAACGGCAGGTATATATATGATAGCACGTAGCAACATATTATTTACCATGGCGCCTGCTACGCAAAATATAATTGCTCTATTTGGTTTGGCTACAGCCATCGTTGCTGCTACCATTGCCATTAAACAAAATGATATTAAAAAAGTATTGGCATACTCTACCGTAAGCCAATTAGGCTATATGTTTTTAGGCCTCGGTGTAGGCGCATACACAGGAGCCGTTTTTCATGTAATGACGCATGCATTTTTTAAAGCACTATTATTCTTAGGAGCAGGTAGTGTAATACATGCTATGAGTGGCGAGCAAGATATGCGCAATATGGGAGCATTAAAAAAACACATGCCTACCACACATCTTACCTTTTTAATTGGTTGTATTGCCATTGCAGGTATGCCGCCGTTTTCAGGGTTTTTTAGTAAAGATGAAATACTAGCTGCTACTTTTGCAAAGCATCCTATCCTTTGGGGAATTGGTGTAGCAGGTGCAGTAATGACAGCGTTTTATATGTTCCGTTTATATGCCATGACTTTCCTAGGTTCGTTTAGAGGTACGCATGATCAAGAGCATCATTTGCACGAAAGCCCTAAAGCAATTACAATACCATTAGTTGTGTTAGCTATACTTGCTATCGTTGGTGGTTGGGTTGGCATACCCGAAGTGTTTATGAAAGGGGGACATCATTTAGAAGAATTTTTAAAACCAATATTTGCACAAAGCAATGCAATAACTGAAAAGCATGAAATGAGCCATAAAACTGAAGTTTTCCTAATGGCTGCGTCTGTATTCTTAGCTGCATTGTCTTTCACTTTAGCATTAAGAAAATATAAAAATTACAAAAAAGAAAACGAAGTAGCATCATCAGGCATTGGCGAAGTGTTGGAAAACAAATGGTACTTCGATGAATTGTACACCACTATTATTACAAATCCATTGCGTTCTATATCTGCATTTTTTACAAATATTGTAGAGAAAAAAGGAATAGATGGAATGGTAAATGGTACAGGTAAATTTGTAAACTACGGCAGCCGACAATTGCGTTGGCTACAAAGCGGACAAGTAGGTGCTTATGTACTGTTGATGGTTATTGGAATGTTACTGTTATTTATTATACAACTTTTTATAAAAAATTAGGCTTTGGGCAATTATATTACTTTTCCTGAATTATTAATGTGGCTGCCACTATTGGCGGGTATATTTTGTTTTACTGTAAAATCTGAAAACACCGTAAAGCTCGTTTCGCTATTAGCATCTTTAGTGGTATTGGGTGTATCACTTTCTACGTTTGCTTTTATGGATGCAAAATATGTTTCCTATAACTATCAAAATTATTTGTGGTTAAACAATATTGGTTCTAGTTTTTTTGTACAGCTAGAAGGTTCAGGTAGAATATTAACTTTATTAACTGCTGTAGCTTTTCCTATAATTTTTATTGCCACATACAAAAACAGCGTAAAAAATGCAGGTGCTTTTTTTGGTTTAATGTTGCTTACACAATGTGGATTGATGGGAGTGTTTTTAGCAAAAGATGCTTTAATATTTTATTTCTTTTGGGAGCTTGCGCTTATACCTGTTTACTTTTTGTGTAGCAAGTGGGGCGGCGAAAAAAGAATACAAGCTACCTTCAAATTTTTTGTGTACACTTTTTTAGGTTCGTTACTTATGCTTGTGGGCATCATATATGTGTACATGCACACAGGAGCAAGAACATTTAGTGAGTTAGGTTTAACTGTGCCACATTCATTTTCTTTACAATCTTTTTATCATGCTACTTTAACTGCAAGTGAACAAGGTTGGTTGTTTTGGTTATTCTTTGTAGCCTTTGCTATAAAAATGCCCATCTTTCCTTTTCATACTTGGCAGCCCGATGCGTATGACCAATCGCCAACACCCGTAACGATGGTACTTTCAGGCATAATGGTAAAAATGGGTTTGTTTGGAGTTATCAAATGGTTGATACCAATTTTTCCTTTAGCAGTGCCTAAGTTTACCAATATTGTAATGATACTTTCTATCATAGGAATTATTTATGCAAGTTGTATTGCTATGATGCAAGACAATTTGAAGAAGCTTGTAGCTTATTCATCTATTGCGCATATTGGTTTAATGTGTGCAGCTATTTTTGCCATGAACGAAATAAGTTTGCAAGGCGTAATGGTGCAAATGTTTAACCATGGTATAAATATTATTGGCTTGTGGATAGTGCTTGACATAGTAGAAAAACAAACAGGTATAAAACACATGAGCCAACTCGGCGGACTTGCACACAAAGCACCTACACTTACTATCTTTTTAGTAATAATTGCATTTGCAAATATTGCACTACCACTTACCAATGCATTTGTAGGAGAGTTTATGATGTTTGCAGGTATTTACAAACACAATGTATGGATGGCTGTGGCAGCAGGTATATCTATTGTTTTAGCAGCTGTATATACTTTAAATATGATACAAAAAGTTTTCTATGGTAATGCAAATGCAACAGTAGAAAATGTGGTAGATATTTCGTTTAACGAAAAACTAGGGCTTGCATTAATAGTAATAATGATTTTTACTTTTGGTGTTTTTCCGCAGCCTATGATTGATTTGGCGAAGGAGGGGGTGAAGAGTTTAGCCCCCTAAATCCCCCACAGGGGGACTTTTGGAGTCTGAGAAGGTTGAAAGTTGTTGAATATTGTTTAAGGGTTGAATGGTTTTATTGTTGAATAGTTGATTGGTTTATTTGTTGTTTGGGGTGCGAAACCCCGTCAGCGGCTTTTTAGCCTTGACGGCGGTTGAGGAAAGAATAGAAGTTTGATTTTAAATAATGAGAATTTAATTTTTTAAAATTATTATGACATTTACAGAATTTCTAAAATCAAAACTTAATTTAATTATTGTATTTACTGCGATTAATTCTTTTGCTTTATTTGTCAATATTTTTGGAATAAAAGGGAATGTACGAGAGGAAGATAATTATTATAAAACTTTTTCAAAAAGAATTGATTTATTTACACAAGGTTATGACGATGAAAGTACTAGTAAATTTTGGCCCTTTGTTGATTTTAAATCAAGTTGGAGTAAATGGGACGATATTAGCTCTTATGATAAAGGACCAGATAAAAGTTCTATAAAGTTTTATGGTTTATTTAATCAGTATGATTATTCCGAATTTTTAGCATATTCTTTAATTCTACTTTTGATTTTTTATTTTAATTGGAATAGAAATAAAAGCGGTATAAAAAGAGTAAAAAAATCTAAAATAATGAATGCATTTGCGAATACGTTAATTGAAAAATTAAAAGAAAAAGGCGTAATTACTAATGGTTTAACTATACCTTATTTGGTTGGTGCTTTAAACGTAAGGTTTAATTTTCCATCTAATAAAAGTACTTTAATTCAATTGGTTGATAATTTAATAAATTCAACAATAGATAATAATAAACTAGTGTTAATGTTTTGTGGGGATATTGATGAATATGTTATTTCTGTAGAAAGTGAAAAATTTTGCGAAGAAAATTACTCAAACGAAATAAGCTTTAGAAATGCTGCTAATATTAAAACTTTATATATAACCGATAATGCAAAAAATTTTGGTAAAACGAAAGAGGAATTAGTAGAAAATTTATGGATTAAATACGTGGACCAAATTCAAAATAAATTGTATTCTTGGAAATCGTTAGAGCATAAATATTTTTCGTTTGATGATATTGAAATAAGAAGAATATGGGAAGTTATTTAAAAAATAAAAAGAATTAAATAAAAAATAGTGATGTTAAAATTTAAAGACTGCATTTGTCTTGTGTCTAAAATCTAACATCTCAAGTCTAAAAAGAATATGAACGCAATTATTATATCGGCAATTTGGGGAATTATCATGATGTTCTCAGGTGTATTTATTAAAAGTAAAACCACGCCTAAGTACCTTGCTATTTTTGGCATTATACTTTTGTTTGTGGTAAACGCTTTGGAGCTAAATGTGTTTAATGCAACTACTATTTTGCAAATAAATATTGACACTAGAGAGATGCTGCATGTAGATAGCTTTAGCCTAGCTTTTTTAGGAATAGTATTTTTAAGCACCATTATTTATTTTTTACTCAATGCTAGAGATATAGAAAAAGTAGGAGAGCATGTGGGTGAATATTTTGCATTGATATTTTTTGTGTTATGCGGTGTAAGCATTGTGGCTACCTACAATACTTTATTGATGTTGTTTTTAGGAATTGAAATAATGAGTATTCCTTTATACATATTGACGGGTAGTGATAAACGAAATTTAAAAAGTAATGAGGCTTCGTTGAAATATTTTTTAATGGGTGCTTTTTCTACAGGTATTTTACTCATGGGTATTGCATTTATTTATGGTGGCAATGCCAATGGTTCTTTTTACATAGGCAACTTGCAAATGGGTGATGGTATGATGCCTCCAATGATAGCAGTAGGCTTGGTGTTTTTAGTAATTGCATTATCCTTTAAAGTATCTGCTGCTCCATTTCATTTTTGGACACCCGATGTGTATGATGGCGCACCAACAGTGTTTACATCTTTTATGAGTACGATTGTAAAAGTAGCAGGTTTCTTTGCTTTTGTACGTTTGTTTGAAACTGCTTTTGGAAGAGTACAAGGGCAGTGGCAAACCATCATTGTATTTATAACGATAGCAACATTACTTATTGGAAATGTAACAGCCGTTTTTCAGCAGAGTGTAAAACGTATGCTAGCATACTCAAGCATAGCACAAGCAGGATTTATGATGTTTGCTGTATTTGCATTAAACGAAAGAGCGAAAGAAGGTTTAATAATCTATAGCGCTGCTTATTGTTTAGCTACCATTGGCATTTTTGCCGTACTTATAAAAATGAAAGATTACACCATTGAAGGGTTTAATGGCTTAGGTAAAACGAATCCATTGTTGGCTTTGTGTGCTACTATATTTTTATTATCTCTCACAGGTATTCCACTTACAGCAGGGTTTCAAAGCAAGTTTTTTATGCTTATGGCGGCTGTGGAAAATGGCCACAAATTTTGGTTGGTAATTGTAGCAGTTTTATTTGCTGCCATAAGTGCTTATTATTATTTCCGTGTTATACAAGCTATGTATTTTAAAGAACCTACTGAAAATGTAATAGACGAAAATGAAATTACGCCTGCATTTAAAGTCGTTTTGGTAATAACAGCTATACTCATTATTGCTATTGGCATTTACCCTGAGTTTGTAGTCGGGTGGGCACATCATTGATGGATGTAAGATTTTAAATTTGAGATTGTAGATTTCTCAAAAAGCACCTAAAAGTAAACCACCCAACCAATCAAATACTTCATCTACCGTTTATAAAATCTTATTAAGGTTATTCTATAAGTACGCATTATCTTTATACCAAGTAAAAAATAATGACCTACAAAGATTCACTAGCACTTTCTTGGAAAAACGTAAAAGGCAATAAGCTTCGCACAGCCATTACTATTACCATAATGGCTTTGGGTATTTTTGCACTTATACTTATTATTACTGCCATAAAAGCGGCAAGTGTAGGTCTCACAAATGGATTTAGTAGCATGGGAGCAAATTCATTTGGTATACGTTATAAAGATCGAAACATAAATTTTGGTGGAGGAAGAAAGAAAGATTCTAAAAAATCAAAATCAGGAAAAATAGAAAAAAAATCAAACGATGGTATTCCAATAAGCTATGATGAAGCAAGAGAATTTAAAGAGCGTTTTGTTTTTCCAGGTGCAAAAGTAGGTGTGGCAATAAGAGGGGCAAATAATATCGTAGTAAACTCACCACAAAAGAAAACCAACCCCGATGTAAATGTATTGGGCGGAGATGAAAACTATTTAGAATTGAATGGTTTTAAAATTGCTTATGGCAGAAATTTTTCACCAACAGAAGTAGATGCTGGAAGAAATGTTTGCATGATAAGCAGTGCAGTAGCACAAAGGCTTTTTCCAGATAACAATGCAAGGGCGGTAGATGCAGTTGTAAATGTAAACCACATTCCATATAGAATAATAGCCGTGTTGGAAGAAAAAGGTAGTGGCACTTTTTTTAATAGCAGCAGGATTGTAGTTACTACAGTAAATAGTTTAAGAAGACAATACGCTTCGCAAATATCATCTTACTCACTTGCCGTAATGGTAACAGATTTAAAATTACTAGAAATGGCTGTAGGTGAAGCCACTGCCACATTTAGACCTGTAAGAAAACTTGCAGTAACAGATGATGAAAATTTTTACATAGATAAAAGTGATAGTATAGCACAATCATTATTAAAGAATTTAGCTTTTTTAGAATATGGTACTATTGCCATTGCTCTAATTACGCTCATTGGAGCAGCCATTGGGTTAATGAATATTATGTTAGTAGCGGTAAATGAACGTACAAAAGAAATCGGATTAACGAAGGCGTTGGGAGGTACCAGAAAAGATATACGATCTCAGTTTTTATTTGAAAGTGTAATAATAAGTTTGCTTGGAGCAGTAGCAGGAATTATTGTAGGTGTTTTATTAGGAAATGTGGTAGGCTTGGCTTTAAAATCTGGCTTTGTAGTACCATGGCTTTGGATATTCATAGCAGTAGTTGTATGTACCATAGTTGGTTTATTGGCAGGGCTTATACCTGCTATAAAAGCAAGTAAGCTAGACCCTATAGTGGCACTTCGATATGAATAAAAAATTTCTTAAATCCCTCCCAAGTAAGGACTTTAGTGTACTGGAATTTTAATGGTTATTCAATTAATTAAATTATGTATTATGAGAAATTACCTATTTATTGTAGCAAGTATTGTTTTATTTACGGCCTGCAATGGTATGAGGAGGGGTAGCGGAAATATTGTTTCTGAAAAAAGAAACACAGGTGTTTTTTCAGAAATTAAAGTAAGTAGCTCTTTGGAGGTAGATGTGCAACAAGGTGCAGAAACTTCTGTAGTGGTAGAAGCAGATGATAATATAATAAAATTTATAGAAACTGATGTTGAAAACGGGGTGTTAAAAATTAAACTTAAAAACAATCATGGGATATCGAATGCAACTACAAAAGTACATGTTACTTCTTCTGTTTATTCAGGGTTTTCAGCATCTTCGTCATCCAGCATTACAAGTAAAAATATAATTGCAAATAGTACAAAAATAAATTTAAAGGCAAGTAGTTCTTCAAATATAGAAATAGAATTGGATGCACCCTTTGTAGACATAGATGCAAGTTCAAGTGCAAATATTACAGCATCTGGTAAAGCAAAAAACGTAAAAATAGATGCCAGTAGCAGTTCAAAAATAATTGCAAATGGTTTGAAAGCAGAAATAGTAGATGCAAAAGCAAGTAGTAGTAGCGATATACATTTGTTTGCGAGTGTATCATTGAAAGCAAAGGCAAGTAGTAGTGCTGAAATTTTTTATACAGGTGGTGTAACAATGGTGGATAAAAGTGAAAATAGTTCTGGTACAGTAAGCAAACAGTAGTTTTAATGTTGAATTTTAAAGGCAAAAGTTAAATTTATATTTCTTTGATGTTGTTTTCTTAGCAAAGCTAAAAACGCTGATGACTACTGCCAAATACTTATCTTTACAGCAAAAACTTTTGAAATTTACAGAATTTAACTTTGATGAACGCCTACAAGAAGGCATAGAAGCATCAAACTACGACACAGCAACACCCGTACAAGAGCAAGTAATACCGCATATACTTGCAGGTAAAGATATAATAGCATCTGCCCAAACGGGTACAGGAAAAACAGCCGCTTTTTTATTGCCCCTTATTCATAAAATGCTTGGAGAAGTACACGATCCACATAGCATAACCGCAATGGTAATTGTGCCCACCAGAGAGCTGGCTATACAAATAGCACAACATTTAGAAGGGCTTTCTTATTTTACTTCTATAAGCTCTATACCTATTTATGGTGGTGGGGATGGTAATGCATTTGTGCAAGAAAAAAAGGCACTTACCATGGGTGCAGACTTTGTAGTATGTACACCCGGTAAAATGATGAGCCATATAAAAATGGGTTATGTAAAACTAGACAACTTAAAATACCTCGTACTTGATGAAGCGGATAGAATGCTAGATATGGGTTTTTATGATGATATCGATTTTATAATACAACACTTACCAAAGCAGCGACAAAATTTATTGTTTTCTGCAACGATGCCACCAAAAATTCGCAGCCTTGCAAAAACAATTTTGCATAACCCTGAAGAGGTAAGCATATCTATAAGTAAACCTGCAGAAAAAATAAAACAGTTTGCATTTGTGGTATATGACACACAAAAAATTCCGCTGATTGTACATTTGCTTAAAACTAAAAACTTTAAAAAAGTAGTAGTGTTTTGTAGTAGTAAGCTTAGTGTAAAACAACTTACCAGAGATCTTGTTCGCAATAAAGTAGTGGCAGGAGAAATACACAGCGATCTTGACCAAGACCAACGAGAAGATATGCTCATACAATTTAGAAGTGGTAGAATGCCAGTGTTGGTAGCTACCGATATTCTAAGCCGTGGTATTGATATTGATGATATAGACCTTGTAATAAATTTTGATGTGCCACATGATGGGGAAGATTATGTACACAGAATAGGGAGAACTGCAAGAGCAGAAGCTGATGGTACAGCTTATACGCTTATTAATGAAAAAGAACAACGTAAATTTTTTGATATTGAAAAATTGATAGAAAAAGAAGTAACCAAATGTGCAGTGCCAGAAGAGTTAGGTGAGCAGCCGGAGTATAATGTTACTGAACGAAGAAGTGTTGGTGGTTTTAAAGGGAAGCGGAATTTTAAAG
>JAYVID010000162.1:0-4432 GCA_043770525.1 Ferruginibacter sp. | reverse complement strand
GGTTTGTTTGTAGAAGGAGTTAGTTTTTATGCAAAATATCGTTTGTATAGCATAGATGATTTGCACAAGCATTTTAGAATAGCAGCATATACAAGATTGAGTAAAAACAGGGCTGATATTCACCAAGAAGAAATAGAAACAATGGGGCATAATACTGGCTATGAATTTGGAGCAGTAGCTACTCAGTTGGTACATAAAGTAGCTTTAAGCACAACGGTAAGTTTTGAAAAAGCACTTAATAACATGCCGAATTATAAATTTCCTGCTGTGCAAAGTAACAATGCTACCAACTATACTTTTTCTATTGGTAAATTGGTTTATCCTAAAAAATATACTAGTCTACAACAAACAAACATAAATGTAATGTGTGAGTTTTTAGGGCAGCGTTTAAATGCAAACGGAAAATCATATTTAGATGCAGTACCTTCTTTGCAATTTATAATAAAAAGTCAAGCAAGAATAGATATTGCATACCGAAAGCAATTGTATAGCACCATGACACGTACAGCAGCAAATGGATTTATGATAAAGCTAGAGTATACTTTTTTTAATGTTACAAAATGAAAAAGCTAACTATTTTTTTTAAATGGCTTTTTAGAAAAACTTTTATAAAAAAATGTTGCCAATAATCAACTTCGTCTATTAGTTGTAGATTCTAGTAGGCGAAGTTTTTCTACAAATTAACCACCAATACCGGTATCTTCAAATCATGCCTTACAGCATTCACTGTTTCGCCATAAAGCAAATCTTTTAAGCCACGATGGCCATGAGCGCCTATTACCAGCATATCTGCATTGTTAGCGGTAGTTATGCGTACAATTTCTTTTACCCTGTTTCTAAAACCTAATACAGCTTTAGCTTTCAAGCCTTTATCTTGTAGTTGTTTGGCATACGATTCTAGTTGTGCCTTATCATTTTTTGTTTCATTATCATCACTATCCGCTCCATGTAGTTTTGCGCTGGCACTCTCTACCACATGTATAAGTATGTAATGAGCGTTGTGTGTACCTTGCCCGAGTGCATACGATATTATTTTATAATCATCTTTACTAAAATCCAACGCCAAGGCAATGGTTTTATACGTTGGTATATCAAGTGCAGGTAATAACTCAAGGGTATTGTGCATTTCTATAGAGCTATGCAGTAATTGTTTCTTTTGCACAAAAGGAAAAATAGAAATGTATAAAAGTATGCTTGCAAAAAAAACTGCTGCTAGTATTAGTAACACTTTTGGCATCAATTCATCAGCCTCAAAAAACGGTGTTACCTCACCTACAATCATTTTTATATTTAGATACACCAACACAATTGCAATGACAATAGCAGCAATTTGTACAATTGGTTTTATGGCAAACTTGCCCATAGTCTTTTTATCGCTTACAAAATATATGAGTGGTATAATAGCAAAAGCCAATTGCAAACTCAATACAATTTGGCTACCAATCAATAAATCTTCTAGCTTACTTTCGCCATAAATTAAAAATACAATCAATGCAGGCACAATGGCTACAAGCCTTGTTACAAGCCTACGCAGGGTAGGGCTTATGCGTATACTCAAATAGCCTTCCATTATTATTTGCCCAGCAAGTGTACCCGTAATGGTACTACTTTGCCCAGCAGCTATTAAGGCTATTGCAAATAATACAGGGGCAGCATTGCCTAAAAAAGAGGGTAGTAGTTTATGGGCTTCTTTTATAGTAGCCACTTCGGAGTTGCCCGAGTTAAAAAATATGGCACCAGCTAAAATTAAAATTCCAGCATTCACAAAAAAAGCAAGGTTAAGTGCAATCGTTGTATCAATTCTATTAAATTTTATAGCTTCTTTTATACCCTCATCGGTTCTATTTATTTTACGAGATTGCACAAGCGCAGAATGCAAGTATAAATTATGCGGCATTACGGTAGCACCAATAATACCAATAATAATAGGCAATGCAAATTTATCTGGAATACTTGGTGCCATGCCCTTTACAACATTTATTAGAGATGGTTCTGCAA
The DNA here is from genome assembly GCA_043770525.1 of Ferruginibacter sp. Classification (GTDB taxonomy): domain Bacteria; phylum Bacteroidota; class Bacteroidia; order Chitinophagales; family Chitinophagaceae; genus Ferruginibacter. Next base: position 2,434 of record JAYVID010000162.1, on the reverse strand, counting down.
TATATATTTGTATAAAAAATGCAATAAAAATAATAGCAACTAGCGCAATAATAAAGGCTTCCATTTTTCGCATGCCTAATTTTTGTAAGTACAATAATAAAAAAGTATCTAGTACCGTAAAACCCACACCCCACACCAAAGGCAAGCCAGTTAAGAGTTGTATGCCAAGTGCCATGCCCAATACCTCAGCTAAATCACATGCTGCAATGGCTACCTCTGCTAAAATGTATAAAATAAAATTGATGGCTCTAGGGTAGGTTTCTCTATTTGCTTGTGCCAAATCTCTGCCTCTTACAATGCCCAATCTTGCAGATAAACCTTGCAACAACAACGCCATTAAATTGCTCATGAGCAATACCCAAATAAGAGCATACCCATATTTGCTACCACCTGCAATATCTGTTGCCCAATTGCCAGGATCCATGTAGCCCACACTCACCAAGTATGCTGGCCCTAAAAACGACAATATCTTTCGCCAGCCCTTTTTGGGCAAAGTAGTATCCACCGTGCTGTGTACTTCGCTTAGCGATTTGTCAGAAATATTTGTCTTAGTCATTAAAAATAAAAACTTCGCTTATGCGAATATAATTGTTAGGCAAATCTAACAATTTGTTACTTGTTATCCAAATTCTATTTTTATGTACGGTAATTTAAAAAACTATGTTTTAATATTAAAGACAAGAGGAGCATGAGCATTGGGGTAAAATGAGCATTGGTTTCTTGCTGTCCACTATACCTTCACCCGTGTAACAAAAACTACGGCTCGTTCCTCACCTTGTTTTCTAACACGGGCTCGGTGCCGTTCCCATCAAGGCTATGCTGAGCAGTAGTGCATCTATCATCTTTTATTGTAGCGAAGATGGGTGGAGGAGATTGATGTTAGATTAATAGAGTTTTTTAATTACTTCTATAGCATCTTTTAGTTCTGATGCTTTCGAATAAATTTTATCAAGATCTAAACAATTTAAAAATCCTTTAACACTTTTGCCTTTTAAATAAAGCTTGTTATGTTTATAAAAAAAGTCAGATAAAATTCTATTATTGGTATTATCTGTATTTTTAAAAAGATTCATACTTCTTTTGCTTGCTGGAACTTTTAAAAATTTATAAATACCTTCCAAATCATGAAAAAACCAACTCTCTAAATCCTGTGTTGCAATTATCTCATTAATAGATTTTATTCTAGAATTTTTATTTAAAAACGTTTTTTGTAATCCTTTAATATCTAATGATGTTTCAGTTTCTCTTGTGCCTTCTCTATCGTAGGCAATATATACATGAATATTGTTGCAAGTATTAAATGCACTATTTTGTAAGTAGGATTCTATCTTGCTTCTTACTTTATCATTCAGACTATAAACTCCTTTTAAGTTACTATAATTTCTCCTAAGTTTTGTAGGGTTTACAAATTTCTCAAAAATCATTTTGTAAAATTCAAGTTCTGTTTCTCCTTCGCATAAAACTAAAACTGAATTTGGATTGATTTGCTTTGCCATCTTATTCAAATTCATTTTTGTCATCAATATTAAAAAAGAGTTCATCACTAAAATTTACCCTAGACTTTTTAAGTCTGTCTTTCAAATCTTTTCTGCCCGAAATATTATACAATACAGATAAACCGTCATCTTCAATAGTGCTCACAATTATATCTTCAATTCTTGTTTTATTTAATATTGCTAGTGAATGTGAAGTTATCACAAACTGTGTATTTTCTGAAAAGCTTTTTAGAAAAGAAATTAAATCTATTAAAGCCTTTGGGTGTGTTGAGTTTTCAGGCTCTTCAATAAATATAATACTATTTTTATTGCTGAGTATTTTTGTGATAATTGCAATGATTAATAGAGTTCCATCGGAAAAATCTTTCAGAGATTTACTTGCATTATTATGAGTAAACATTAAATAAGTTCTCAATAGAGAGTTATCACTACCATGTTTTATTATTGAAACTTCTTCAATATTTAAAATATTTTCTAGTGCTTTGTTAAAAATGTTCCATTTTTCTCCATCGCCAAGTTTTTTAATTTCGTCTTCTAATTCAAAAGAAACTATTCTCCCATTAAAAGAATTTATTCTTTCTTTGTCACTTTTAAGAAGTTCAACATGAGAAAAATAAAATGTTGGTGTTTTTAAAATTTCTTCTAGACTGTCAATAGCATCTTTATATCTTTCGGTTATATTATTTAGAATTTTGAAAATTCTAATTACGCTTAAACTGGAAGTCACTTTCTCAATCCCATGCATTTTTGTAAATTCATTTCCATATTTTACATTCTCATACTTTCTTTTAAAAATATTAATTGCTGGCCCAGTCTTTTTTAATTCTTTTATATCTAGGCTTTCATATTTGATTTTGAAAATATTATTTTCAAAAAAATTTTCTTGCCAATCAATTTATAGTTTATAATTACAAGTCCTATTTGTTTTTGTATTTGAG
>JAYVID010000161.1:0-10352 GCA_043770525.1 Ferruginibacter sp. | reverse complement strand
TAATTAATATGATAAGTAATTTACCTCTCTTCAAAACAGTTAAAAAAATTATTTCATATTTACAAACTGTAGAGCTATACCTACATCCCAAGTTTTACTGGCTTGTATAACTTCTTGTAAATCATCAATTTTTTTTCCCGTTACTCTTATTATGTCATCCATTATGGCTGCTTGCACTTTTAAACCTGCATCTTTTATCAATTTCACAATTTTCTTTGCATCTTCTTGTTTTATTCCATTTCTTACAATCACTTCTTTTTTTGTTACTTTTCCACTTGGGTATGCTTCTTTGCTTAAATCATAAATTTCAGCAGCCAGCCCTTGTTTAATACTTCTGCTTATTAATACATCCGTAATTTGATCAATTTTCATTTCGCTATCTGCTTCTAGGCTTAACTTAAATTCTTTTTTATTAAGTTCAATTACTACATGTGCACCTTTAAAATCAAATCTATTGGTTATTTCTTTACTAACTACGTTTACAGCATTATCCAATGTTTGTAAATCTACTTTGCTGGTAATATCAAATGATGGCATGTGTTTAAATTTTTGTAAAGGTAAAAAAGGTTAATATAAAAACTATAAGTATTATTCAGTAATTGTTTTTTCGTTAGCTTTTAATAATTTAGGTGCAATTAATTTTGCATAAATTATTAATAAAACACCCGCTGCTATTAACATTAAAGCTATTTGTTGTGCTTGAGATAAGGAAGAAGCCCCTACGCTGTATTGTATATTTACCCTCACATTTTCGATAACAAATCTTTCAATGCCATTTAGTATCAAATAAATACCAAACATAACAAAAGGCGTTTTTATTTTTCTTCTAATTGACCATAAAAATAAAAACAATAATGTGCATACAATTGTTTCATAAAGCGGTGTAGGGAAAACTGGAGTAGGTAAAACACTGTAATGCTCTTCTTTTACAGCAGGCATGGGTATGCCATCATTATTTACATTTTGTGGGTAACTGTAAGCAAACAACCATTTTGGTAGGTACGATACTCCTTTAATAGATTTATGAGGAACTTGGTCTAAAGATGGATATGTTCTATCTGTAACATACGTTTTTTTACCAGTTGCAGTATCTGTAACTTTCCCTTCTAAAAAGTAAGTTGAATGTGTTTGTAACGTTTTTTCAAAATCTCCTGGTGATGCTATAGAAAGATTTCCCATTGCATCACTTTTATATGCACTATTAGGTATGCCCCAATCACCATCGCCTGATACTTGGCAACCTATACGACCAACAGCATAAGCTATCATAAGGCAAGCTGCTGCAGAATCTACTAAATGAGAAAGTTTAATACCTTTTTTATAACCATAAAAACAAATTGCAATAGATGCTAGAATAAGACCACCGTAAAATGTAAGACCACTTACAGAAAATAATTTCCCCACTGGGTCTTTCATAAACTCATCCCAATGCTCAAAATTATCGAACAATTTTGCTCCCAAAATACCAAAAATTAAACCAATAATGATAATATCTCCTACCCTGTCATGTGGCCAAATTCTTACATTTCTTTGCTCAGGCGTTTTTAATTTTTGTTTGTTTTTTTCTTGCCATTTTATTGCAGCAAGAAAAATACCAAAACAAATACCTCCTAGTATATTTCCTTCTGTAGAAAAAATAAAATCTTGAGGGCTCAGGCCCTCTGGCTTAGTAAAAATAAGCCCTATAACTTTTGCACCAAATATAAAACCTACTAGAGCATTAAAAATCAATTCTAATATTGTAGCTGGTTTACCTACTTCAATCGTTTCTTCTCTTGGAAACAAAAGCCCTAACTTTTCTCTACGCTTTAGCTCTGAATTGATAACTACTGCAGCTACCATAAAAGCTATTGCTACAAACAAACCAAAAGTATTTAATACCTTTAGAAATTGCCATTCTACCCCAAACCAGTCTTTAAAAACATAATATAAATTAGGATACATTGATTGTGTTTAGAATTAATAATTAGAAACAAAATAACAAAAAACAATGGAACAATAAAATGTAAGAAAACTAATAATTTACATCAATTTGTACAATAACTTTTTATAACTTAGTTACAATGTTCCGCAAATGCTCCTTTCAAATTATCAGCAATCATTTGTGCACTCCTACCTTCTATGTTATGGCGCTCTATAATATGTACAAGCTCTCCATCTTTAAATAAAGCAATAGCTGGTGATGATGGTGGATAAGGCATTAAATGCTTACGAATTTCATTTACAGCTTCTACATCAAAACCTGCAAAACTGGTAACAACGTTATCTGGCTTTTTATCAGCGGTATTTACAGCCATTAAAGCACCAGGGCGTGCAGTGCCTGCACTACAACCACAAACCGAATTTATCATCACCAATGTGGTCCCTTTTTCGGCAAGTTTGGTAGTTACGTCTGCTGCTGTTAGCATTTCTGAAAAACCATTTTCTGTCAATTCCTCTTTCATCGGAATTACTATTTCTGCTGGATACATATTTATTTTTTTTTAGAATGCAAAATTACATCCTATTCATTAAACTATTACATGCAAGTTTTACAGTGATGTTATTACTAATACGCCATAATGGCATTAAATAGTTTTATAAATTGCCATTATGGCTTTAAAACTAAAATGGAATAGCTTTTGAACAATTAAAACAGAACAAAAATTTTAAAAAACTTAAAACAAATAAACATGTCGTACGTAAAAGTAAACAACAATTATCGCTCTTTTGATGGATTAATGAAAGAAATTTTCAATGAGTTTCCATCAGCAATTAGCAAAACCGTAAGGGAAGATGTACTCAATTACCCACCTGTAAATATTACAGACAAAAAAGAAACCTACTTAGTAGAGTTAAGTGTACCGGGTTATGTAAAAGCAGATTTTAACATTAAGCTAGACAATAACATCCTTACAGTGAACACAGAGCAAAAAGAGGAAACAGTATTGGAAAATGAAAAAACGATTCGTAAAGAATTTGCTGCAAAAGCATTTAAAAGAAGTTTTACATTAAACGAAAAAATTGAAACCGAAAACATTGTGGCCCGCTACGAAAATGGTATTCTACAAATTGATTTACCCAAAAAAGAAAATGCTTATGCAGGTGCAAAAGATATTAATATTCTATAAATATAGTTTGGGTTGGTTTGATTGATGGTTGAAAATGAAGGCTCCTTAAGCAATTGAGGAGCTTTTTTTATTTTTAATATTTAGCATTTTATAAATATTAAAGAAAGTAATTTATTTTAATAAAATCATTTTTAAAAAAGCAAACAATTCTTTTTTATATTTCTATATCTTTAATGATGAATTATATTTTAGAAACGATTGCATTTAATATTGAAAGTTGTAAAATAGCACAAGCAGCTGGCGTTCATCGTATAGAGCTATGCGATAATCCTGGAGAAGGCGGCACTACTCCATCTTATGGTTTTATAAAAGCTGCAAGAGCTGCATTAAAAATACAATTATACCCTATTATTAGACCCCGAGGGGGTGATTTTTTATATTCAAAAGAAGAGTTTGAAATAATAAAAGCAGATGTAATGATGTGTAAAGAGCTTGGTTGCGATGGTGTGGTAATTGGTATATTAAACGCTGATGCTACAATAGATAAAATAAGATGTGCAGAAATTGTAAATCTAGCTTATCCAATGGGGGTTACTTTTCACCGAGCTTATGATAGGGTTGCAAATATGCAACAAGCGTTAGAAGATGTAATTGAAATTGGATGTGAACGTATACTTACTTCTGGACTATACCCTTCTGCAAAAAATGGAGCGGAAAACATAGCTTCACTTATAAAACAAGCTGATGAAAGAATTATTATTATGCCAGGCAGTGGGGTAAGAGGAGAAAACATAGCAGAACTTGCAAAAGCTACCAATGCAATAGAATTTCACAGCAGTGCAAGAAAAAAAGAACCGAGCAAAATGAATATTTTTAATGAAACAATGAACGAAAAATTAGAAACCGTAGGTATAGATGAAGGTGATGTAAAATTGATGTTAAAAGAACTAAGTAAGTTGTAGGTATTTTTAAAAGTTAAGCATGGATTTACTAAATCAACTACGTAAAGCACACACAAAAGAAAACTGCAATCTTATTGTAGCATGGGTGAATGATGATCAAAAAAAATTTGATGAATTATTTGAAATATTTTTAGGAAATGACAAGCTGCTGGTACAAAGGAGTTCGTGGCCCTTGAGTTATTGTGTAGAGGCTTTTCCTTTTATTATAAAAAAACATTTTGATTCATTTATTAATAATCTTGATAAACCAATTCAACATGAAGCCGTAAAAAGGCACTCTTTAAGAATGTTGCAATTTTTAGATATTCCAAAAAAGTACGAAGGTATTATTATGAATAAATGTTTTGATTTTATACAAGACATTGCTGAAAAACCTGCTGTAAAAGTTTTTTCATTAATTATTTTAGAAAGACTGCAAAAAAGATACCCAGCTATAAAAGAGGAATTGCAATTAATAATAGAAACACAAATGGAGCATGAAAAAGCAGGTTTTATAAGTAGGGCAAAAAAGGTTTTAAAGTCTTTAAATGATCTTTAGACAAAATAAAAAAACACAGTAAAATACAAAACGAATTTGCTTTAACTGTGTTTATAAAATGAAAATACTTTGTTGAAATATCTTTAACCTAAATATGCTTTCAATGCACCACTGTAGCGTGCTTTTTGTAAGCGTTTAATTGCTCTCTCTTTTATTTGACGAATACGCTCTTTAGTAAGATCATATTTATATCCAATTTGCTCAATTGTTACCCCGTTTTCTCCATCCAAACCAAAATAAGCGTTTACTATTTCAGCTTCTCTAGGGCTTAATGATTTAAGTACCCTGCGTATTTCACTTTTAAGTGAATCATGCATTACATCTTCATCAGTTTCACTACTACCTTTTAGCAAATCTCCCATTGCTACATCTTCTGCCTCATGTACAGGTGCATCTAATGATGTATGCCGTGTATTGCTCTGGAAAATATTGTTAATTTCAGTCTCACTCATTTCTAACAACTCAGCTAATTCTTCTGTTGAAGGCTCACGCTCATGCTCTTGCTCAAAAGCCATGTAAGCTTTATTTGCTTTATTGTAAGTACCAATTTTATTTTGAGGCAAACGTACCAAACGACCTTGCTCTGCCAATGCTTGCAAAATAGATTGACGTATCCACCATACAGCATAAGAAATAAATTTAAAACCCTTTGTTTCATCGAAACGTTGAGCAGCTTTTATTAATCCTAAATTTCCTTCATTTATAAGATCTGATAATGAAAGTCCTTGATGTTGATATTGCTTGGCAACTGATACCACAAAACGTAAGTTTGCTTGTACCAATTTGTCCAATGCTCTTTGATCTCCCATTTTTATTTTTTGAGCAAGAATGGTTTCTTCCTCGGGAGTTATCATCGATATTTTAGAAATTTCTTGTAAATACTTTTCAACGGCTTGCGAATCTCTATTGGTAATCTGTGTAGCTATCTTTAACTGCCTCATTGTGTGGTATAAAATTTAAGAATGTAGTACGAATTGGTATTTAAGCGGCAAAGGTACGTTTTTATTACTGCTTTTCAAAAAAATAAAGGGGAAAATATTTTGTAAATTGATTGGATATTACTAAACAAAAACCGTGCTAATTTTTTACTTTTTTTGATACATGTAACCACAATAAATTTAGTTTTAGTGTAAAACCTCGTACTAGCCTGATAAATTAAACAAAAGTGAATATATAAATTTTGAGTAAATTTTAGATTTATTTGTATATTTCGTAATACAATGTTTATCAAACTTAAAAGGTGTATAAATAAATACACTTATTTTAACAAATTTTATATTTTTGTAGTGATTTCACTACAACCATTTAATCGTATTAAATTTTACAAAAAACCCTAAATAAAAGCTTTTGTATCAAAATTTTAAAAAGTATTTTGTTGCTTTAATTGTTTTGTTATTTTTTATTAGCAAAAGTTATGCGCAAACAGCAAATTTTACCGTAAGTATTCCAACTAAACAGGGTTGCTCACCATTAAGCATAAATTTTACAGATATTTCTACAGGTGGCACTGTATCCTCACGTACATGGGATTTAGGAAATGGAGTTGTAATACCCAATGCTGCTGCTACAGTTGGTTCAAATTATCTTACACCAAATAAATATTATATTACCCTTACTGTACTTTTTACCAATGGTGTTACAAGCATAAAATTAGATTCCATTGTTGTACATCCAAAACCAGTAGCAGATTTTAGAAGTACAGATTCAATTGGATGTGCAGCTCATACTGCCAATTTTATCAGTTTATCTAGTACTGCTACTGGTACTATTACAAATTATCAATGGGATTTTGGGGCAGGAGGAATTAATGGTGCAAACCCCACTCCTAGTTTTACTTACCCTTCGGCTGGTTTGTATCAAGTAGCTTTAATTGTAAAAAACAATTGGGGTTGCGCAAGCAATGCAGAAACAAAAGCTCAGTACATAAAAGTTTTTTCTCCGCCGAGTGCTTATTTTACTGTAAATCCTTACTTTAGTTGTAACAATTCTTTTACTGCAAACTTTACCAATGCTTCGTCTGGTGGGGATCCTACAAGAAATACGTATGAATATAATTTTGGAGATGGAAGCCCTATTGTAACCACAGCAAATGCAACCCATACTTTTACTGGAGATACAAATTATGTTGTAACTTTTAAAGTAAAGCTAGGCAATACTTGTGTAAGTACTTACACAAATACAATTTATGTAGGTAAACCAAAGCCTACTATAACTGTTTTTCCAAATGAAGTATGTGTAAATAACGTTATTAATTTTGTGGGTACTGGCACAGCAAACACATATTACTTAAGATGGTATTTTCCTGATAATAACCAAACACAATTTTCTGGAAATACAAATCATACATTTACTACACCTGGTTCTTATGAGTTGATGTTAATTGCTAGAAATTATCCTGGATGTGAAGATACTGTTCGTAGAACTATATTAGTAAAACCTGGACCAGCAATTAGTTTTACTCCAAACTTACCCAATGCAGCTTGTAAGCCGCATACTGTTACTTTTACAAATAATACTCCTGGAGATGATTTAAAATTTGCTTGGAATTATGGAGATGATACTCCAATAGATACGATTAATGGTCCATTGCCTGCAATGCATACTTATAATAATTTTGGAACTTATATAGTTACACTTTATGCAAAAGATACCAGTGTAGCAGATGGCTGTTCTGCATCCGTTGTTTATAACTACATCAGAATTTATCAACCCAGTGTTACTTTAAATGTGATTCCACCTAGTGGATGTTTACCATTGCCAGTTAATCTTACTGCATCTGTAAGCAATCCTTCTGGCACTCCTATACTAAGTTATGATTGGGATTTTGGGGATGGCTTAGGTATCAGCAATACATTAACGCCAAGCAATTTTAATCTTTACAATACAGCGGGTAATTTTGCTGCAACTGTTACAATTAATATGCAAGGAGGTTGTAGTTATACTTCTCTTATAAAAACAGTTTCTGTAATAGCTTTATGCGATGATGATGGCAGTGGTGGGGCTGGCGGGGCTGGTGGGGGTGGTTTTATAATAAGCAAAACTTGCGCTGATAAATATAGCATATTATTTACAGATACAATAACTAATACAACTGTTACCAGTTGGGATTTTGGAGATGGATCACCAATTGTAAATACGGGTGTTTTGAACCCTATTACTCATTTATATGTGGGGCCACAAAAAATATTTATAGTAACAGTTACAAGAACTGATAATACGACAGGTGCAATTACATCGTCTCAAAAAAGAATAAAAATTATAGATGAAAAAGCAGATTTTATTCCTAATCTTTTTGATATATGCAAAGACAAAAACGTGTTGTTTAAAACAATTGGAATAGATTCTTCACTTATAAAAAAATACACTTGGGACTATGGTGATGGCTCACCAAGATTTACGATTAACAATGCACAATACTTTTTAAATTATGGTATTTATTTAAATGGAAATACCAATCATACATATATAACAAATGGAGTTTTCTTTGTAAAATTAATTATAGAAGATAAACTGGGTTGTTTAGATTCTTTACAATACCCTGTTCCAATTACAGTAGCAGGGCCCATTGCTAGATTTACTGGTGGGCCTCTTACCAGTTGTGCCTCTCCTTTGATAACAACATTTACTAATGCTTCTATACCCAATGGCAGCAACCCTATAATTGAATGGCAATGGACATTTGGTGATGGCAGTGTATTAACAAGTACTCAAGATACTTTAGTGCCACATACTTACAATAGTGCATTATCGTATAAAGCTTACGATGTAAAATTAAAAGTAAAAGATGCACTTGGATGCGAGTCTGATACAACAAGGCTTAGTTATGTAAAAATTTATAAACCAGTTGCAGATTTTTTTGCAACAGCAACTTTGCAATGCAACAACAATCAATTTTTATTTTATAGTTATATTTCGAGTGCGCAAAACCCTACTTATGCATGGGACTTTGGAGATGGAACACCAGTAACAGCTTTCTCACCTACATATTATATTTTCCACACTTTTCCTGGAGATGGAATTTATAGTGTAAAACTTATTGTAAAAGATGAAAATAATTGTATAGATGATACAACAAAGCCTTCGTACATAAAAATTGTAAAACCAAAAGCAGATTTTAAAATAAATGATACATTGCAATGTGCACCTGCATCTATTATTTTTGCAGATAGTTCCCAATACGCTTCTACTTATTTATGGGATTTTGGTGATGGAAGTGGCCCAGCAAGTGGACCAAACCCTGCACCACATATTTATGGGACACCTGATTTTTATAATGTAAAACTTACCGTTACCGGTCCTAATGGCTGTACAGATATTAAAATAAAAACCATTAGGGTTAGAGGCCCCATTGGAAGTTTAACTACTGGAGGGTTGCAAGGTTGTAAGCCATTTACACTGCCATTAAATATTACTGGAGGTAATTTTATAAGTACTTATGCATGGGATTTTGGTGATGGTACTCCTGTTGTACCTAGCACTACTGGAGCAACTATAAACCATGTTTACAATTTTGCAGGAAAATATTTACCCAATGTTGTACTTACAAGCCCTGAAGGATGCCCATTTAGTTTAAAAGTAGCTGATACAGTTTTTGTAGATTCTTTAAAAGCAAAATTTACCATTCCTCAAAATACTTTTTGCCAAACGAGTACAAACCAAATTGTAAATTTTACAAACCTTACTACCCTTCCTTCTTTTTCAAATTTACTCAATAGCACTTGGAATTTTGGTGATGGTATTTCAATTTCTAGTACCGCATCTTCGGTATCGCATACTTATGCTGGTTACGGTACATTTTATCCTTACTTAGCCACAAAATCTAAATATGGTTGTATAGATACATTTAGGTTGGCAACACCAATTGTTATTAATGCTAAGCCGGTGCCAAGTATTATTGGAAATAATGTATATTGCCTACGACCTAGTAGTACTTTGAGTTATAATGGTACTACCGTTAGCCCAAATCCAATTGTAAAATATGTATGGAAAATAAATGGCGATAGTGTTGCAAATACTCAAAACTTAAATGTAAATTTTAGAACAGCGGGTACACATGTTTTACGATATATCGTTAGAACAAATTTTGGATGTGTAGATTCTGTAGATAAAACAATAATAATAGATTCAGTTGTTGCTAACTTTTCCAACGCTCCAACTCAAGTTTGTGGACCAAAGTTGATCAATTTTTCAAATTTGAGTAAGCAATTTGGTGCAATACAAAATTTTGCATGGACTTATGGAGATAATACTCCATTGGAAACAACATTACTTAACCCTGCACATTTTTATCAATACACTGGTGCGTACAACGTAAAGTTGTTTATGCAAACGATAAATGGTTGTAAGGATTCTATAACAAAAAATGCAGCAGTAAAAATAGATAGCATTCCTACTCCTACAATTTTAGGCAATACTGTTTTTTGTTTAAAACCTAGTACTACTATACAACTAACCAGTAGTATTATTTCGGTAGACCCTATAACGACTTATAAATGGTACATAGATAATATTGAAGTGGTGAATACAGCAAATTTTAATTATGACTATCGAGTTGCTGGCAATCATAACATTAAACTTGCAATCTTATCTAGCAAATTTTGCTATAATGAAGTAACAAAACCAATTATTGTAGATTCTATTGTTACAAAATATGTAAACACTCCTACGCAATGGTGTGGACCTAAACTGGTATCGTTTACAAACCAAACAACACAGTTTGCAGCTACGCAAAATTTTTATTGGAATTTTGGTGATGGAAGTTTATTGGAAACAACTAATTTAAATCCACAACATTTATACGCA
>JAYVID010000160.1:0-5939 GCA_043770525.1 Ferruginibacter sp. | reverse complement strand
ACATCGCCTTCGTTTATTTGCATGTGATAAATATCGTACAATAATTTAAAATTAGGGCTGCCAATTTTTTTGCACAATTCTATTCCCCAAGTTGTATTGTCGCACATATAATCTTTATGATCTACTTTGCTGTTAAACAATTCCATTTGTATTGTTACGCCACGTTTTTCTGCAAGGCTCAATATTTTTTTTAACCCTTCGGCACAGTTTTTTAAACCGTCTTCATTGCTAATATTTTTTTTATTTCCGCTAAAGCAAATTAAATTTTTATAGCCTGCATCTGCTACAAGGTTTATATGCTCTGTATAATTTTTTATTAATGTACTGTGGTATTGTGTATCGTTAAAACCTTCGGTAAGGCTTATTTCTGCACCATTGCACATGCTACTATCTACATTGTATTTTTTTAAAGTATTCCAATCTTTTGGGCCTACTAAATCTATAGCACTAAAACCAATTTTTTTTACCATGCTGCACATTTCTTCTATGGATAAAAAATTGTACGTCCAGCTGCAAACAGAGTGGTTAATGTTTCCTTTAAAAGAAAAGGATTCGTTATCACTTTCTGCTGCTAGTACATTTTTACCAGTTGCTATTCCTACTGCTGCTAATGCTATTGATTTTATGGTATTTCTTCTATTCAAATTTAATACATTTTTTTTGTAAAATATTTAAACTGCTACTGCTACTTTTTTATCATTTTTAAAAAATATAAAAAATAATAACGCTACACCTGCGGCAAATATGCAGGGGAAAATCCAAATGTTATTCCAATTATGATTGATGGTTTTGCCAGCTGCATTTACAATTGCATTTTTATCGGTGTAAACTCCTGCTATCCAAAAACCAATGTACATACCTACACCATAAGTTGCTAATGTAATTAATCCTTGTGCAGAGGAACGTACTCTTTCGCCTGCTTTATTATCAGTATAAATTTGCCCTGTAACAAAAAAGAAATCGTAACAAATACCATGCAAAATAATACCAGCATAAAGCATCCATACTCCTGCATCATTATTGCCATAAGCAAACAATAAATATCGTACAACCCAAGCTAACATGCCTATTAGCAACATTTGTTTTATACCAAAGCGTTTAAAGAATAATGGCAGCAAAAATAAAAATATGGTTTCACTCATTTGCCCCATGGTCATTTTACTAAAAGCATTTGCCATGCCAACTTCTGTTAAAAAAGTACCTGCACTACCATAATAAAATGCAAGCGGAATACATATTAACACAGAAGCAATAAAAAATAATAAATAATTTTTATCCTTTAAAACATTAAGAGCATCTAATCCTATAACTTCTTTAAAGCTAACATCTTTACCAGCTTTTGGTGGTGCTGTATTTGGCAAAAAGAAACTAAAAATACCCAAGCCAATAGATGCAATTGCTCCTACCAAAAAAGTTATATTTAATGCACTTGCTGCATTTTTTAATGCCTGCACTTGTTCTGTTGTTGCACTTTCGCTTGTGCCAGCTGTAATAATTTCTTTTGCTGGTGCCCAGCCCATTACACCAATAAGTAAGCCTGCTGCTATCCAACCCAATGTGCCCCAAAGTCTTATTCCCCCAAATTCTTTTTCGGCATTGGTTACTTGGTTTAAAGAAATAGCATTTACCAATGCTAATGTTGGCATATAAATTATCATGTATGGAAGTAGCAAACTATAAAAAGAACCAAAGTCAGTTTGCTTAGAAATAAAAAATAAAAGTACGCCACCTACAATATGCAATACGCCTAATATTTTTTGTGCAGCAAAATATCTATCTGCAATAAGGCCAATAATAAATGGAGCAATAATAGCACCCAAGCATTGTGTACCATAAGCCTGACCCGCTTGTGCACCAGAGCTTCCTATATTTCCAAGTGTAATATAGGTACCCATAGAAGCAAACCAAATGCCCCAAATAAAAAAATTAAAAAACATCATTATCCATAGTTGGATTTTTGTTGAAGTAGGCATAAGCTGAATCATTTTTTTATTATAATGCTATAAATATAAATTATTAATTGAAGATTTTGTAAATTTGAGAAAAATAATTTTCATTTTATATACATGCAAAATAAACTTAAACTAGGAATGATTGGTGGAGGCATTGGTGCTTTTATAGGAAATATACATCGCATTGCAAGCCGTATGGATGGCAGATATGATTTGGTGTGTGGCGCTTTTAGTAGCACTGCGGCAAAAAGTAAAGAGAGTGGTATGCAACTTGGCTTAGCAGAAAACAGGGTGTATAATAATTACAACGAACTGTTTGAAGCAGAATTAAAATTACAAGAAGATGACAGAATGCAAGTGGTAAGCATTGTTACACCAAACCATTTGCATTTTGAACCAACTAAGCTTGCATTGCAAAATGGCTTTCATGTAATATTAGATAAGCCTTTGTGTTTTAATGCTGATGAAGCAATGGAGTTAAAAAAAATTGTTGAAAATTCATCAGCAAAATTTTGCCTTACACATACTTATACAGGCTACCCTATGATAAAGCAAGCCAAGCAGATGATTGCCAATGGCGAAATAGGAACCGTAAGAAAAATATATGTAAACTATGTACAAGGTTGGCTACACTCAATGCTAGAAGCAGATGATCAAAAACAAGCAGCTTGGCGTACAAACCCACAGCA
Source organism: Ferruginibacter sp. (assembly GCA_043770525.1). GTDB lineage: Bacteria > Bacteroidota > Bacteroidia > Chitinophagales > Chitinophagaceae > Ferruginibacter. Next base: position 3,298 of record JAYVID010000160.1, on the reverse strand, counting down.
GAGCGGCATTGCAGGTGCAATGGGAGATATTGGCACACATGCTTTTAACCTTGCAGAATATATAAGTGGCTTACAAGTAACTGCCCTTAGTGCTCATATAAATATTGTAGTACCTAATAGAAAACTAGATGATGATGGTGCTACACATTTACAATTTAATAATGGTGCTACAGGTATGTTGGTAGCTACGCAAATAGCAACAGGTGCAGAAAATAATATTACCATAAAAATATATGGCGATAAAGGAAGTATAGAGTGGGAACATGAAAATAATAATTCGTTAAAAGTAAATTGGGCAGATAAACCTTCGCAGATTTATAGAAGCGGTACTCCATATTTACATCCTATAGCTGCTGCTAATTGTAGAACACCAGCTGGCCACCCCGAAGGTTATATAGAAGCCTTTGCAAATATTTATAATAATTTTGCTCAGCATATAATTGCAGAAAAAAATGGTACAGAAATATTACCACAGTTTACGGATTATCCAAGTATTACAGATGGTGTACGTGGCATGCAATTTATTGATGCTGTAATAAAAAGTGGAAAGAGTGCAGAGAAGTGGATTCAATTCTAGTATTTAGTATTGAGATATTAGTATAAAGATTAGTCTGTAGAATTTTAAATGTTGTATTTATTAATAAGAAACGAAAAGAATTCTAAACTTCTAAACCCTAAACTTCTAAACTCGACAACTCGTAACAAAACAACTCGTAACTTTCAACCTTGAACCATCAACCTTATGACAACAATTAAAGGCCCAGGAATATTTATAGCACAATTTATTTCGGATAATGCACCATATAATAACATAGATAATATTTGTAAATGGGCAGCAGACTTAGGGTATGTAGCATTACAAATTCCTACTTTGGATGAACGATTTATAAACTTACAATTGTGTGCAGAAAGTAAAACATACGCAGATGAATTAAAAGGGAAAATAAATTCGTATGGTTTGCAAATTTCTGAATTAAGTACACACCTGCAAGGACAGCTAATAGCAGTACACCCTGCTTATGATAAAATGTACGATGCATTTGCACCTGCACAAGTACATAATAATAGCAAAGCAAGAACGGAATGGGCTACACAACAATTAATGTATGCTGCAAAAGCCTCACAAAATTTAGGGCTAAATGCTCATGCTACATTTAGTGGTTCTTTGTTATGGCCATATTTTCATCCTTGGCCACAGCAGCCAAGTGGTTTAATAAATGATGGTTTTACAGAGCTAGCAAAAAGATGGTTACCTATTTTAAATAATTTTGATACTTGTGGTGTAGATGTGTGCTACGAAATACACCCTGGCGAAGATATTTTTGATGGCGAAACGTATGAAATGTTTTTAGAAAAAGTAAATGCACATGAAAGGGCTTGTTTATTATACGATCCATCACATTTTGTATTGCAGCAGTTAGATTATTTGCAGTACATAGATTTTTATCATGAACGTATAAAAGCATTTCATGTAAAAGATGCAGAGTTTAATGCTACCGGCAAGCAAGGCACATTTGGTGGTTATCAAAATTGGACAAAAAGAGCAGGCCGTTATCGTAGCCCTGGAGATGGACAAGTAGATTTTAAAACTATTTTTAGTAAATTAGCAGAATATGATTACAAAGGCTGGGCAGTATTGGAGTGGGAATGCTGCTTAAAACATTATGAGCAAGGTGCAAAAGAAGGTGCTGGTTTTATACAAAATAAAATTATAAAAGTAACAGATAAAGCTTTTGATGATTTTGCAAAAACTGCCATTGATGAAAATTTAAATAAATCTATTTTAGGGTTATAAATAAAAACAAAATGAAGAAAATTATTTTTTTAGGATTATGTGTAACAATTTTTAGCTGTAGCGAAAGCAAAAAATCAGATAATACAGAAAACAAAACCGACAAACCAAAACCAGAAAATAAACTTGCAAACAACCCCGACTATCATAGAGGAACGGAATTGTTTTACAAAAACGATTGTGGCACTTGCCATGCGGACAATGTAAAACTTAGTGGCCCATCATATACAGAAATAGCTGTAAAATATAATGCAGATACGGCTATGATAGCAACTTTAGCAGGCAGAATAATTAAAGGTGGCAAAGGCGTATGGGGAGAAGTGCCAATGACTGCACACCCTAATTTAAGTAAAGAAGATGCAATAGCACTAGTAAAATATATTTACCTTTTAAAAGAATAAACACATGAGAAAACTTGTATTAATTGGATTTGCAGTTGCAGCTTTATATGCATGCAATAACGTACCTAAAGAAAACAACGCTGTAGCAAATACTCTTAAAGAAGACCAGATAAAAGATGGCTGGCAATTATTATTTGATGGTACTACCACAAATGGCTGGCATAAATATGGTAATAAAAAACTAGGCTCAGCTTGGAAGGTAGCCGATGGCACTATTTATTTAGACACAACCATAAAAGAAAATTGGCAAATAAAAGATGGTGGCGATATTGTAAGCGATAGTAGCTACGAAAATTTTCATTTGAAGCTAGAATGGAAAATTGCCAAAGATGGTAACAGCGGCATTATTTTTAATGTGCATGAAGACACAACAAAATATAAATATGCTTGGATGACAGGTCCAGAAATGCAAGTGCTAGATAATGCTGGCCATGCAGATGGAAAAATTATAAAACATAGGGCTGGTGATTTGTACGATTTAATTACTGTAAGCAAAGAAACTGTAAAACCAGTGGGAGAATGGAATGCAGCGGAAATAAAATCGGTAAATGGCAAACTTGATTTTTATTTAAACGGAGAAAACGTAGTAAGCACTACCATGTGGGATACTGCTTGGAAAGCAATGATAGCTGCTAGTAAGTTTAAAGAATTTCCTGGCTTTGGCACATACAAAAAAGGAAATATTATGCTACAAGACCATGGCAATATGGTTTGGTATAGGAATATAATGATAAAGAAAATGTAGTTGGGAAAAATGAATTTTACAAAAAGCCACTTCTTTTTTTGAAGTGGCTTTTGCTTTTTGGGTTAAAAATTTAAGCATACTTGCAAGAAATTCAAATATATATTTTGTGTGTTTCAATAACTCGAATATGCAGCATACCAAAAGCTACGGAGGGCATCTATACTTTGCATAACATAAACTTGTTTAATAACTTGCCACACAAAAACAAAACAATGATCAACAAAACACTAACATAGCTTTTGCAAAAGAATTTATAAACTTTCATTAGCGTCCTAAAGACGAAATTTTAAGTTCTTTGAATATATTGACATTAAAGCGTTACAGCTGAATTTGGTTCTTAAACGATTTCAATTTATGTAG
>JAYVID010000159.1:0-3452 GCA_043770525.1 Ferruginibacter sp. | reverse complement strand
ACGATTTACAGGCGTATTTTTTAATGCCTTTAATGTTTTTAATGAAAGATCATCCGGGTTTGCTTCCAAAGTAATTTCTGCATCAGCGCGAATGCTATGAAAGTTATTAAGCGTTTCTAAAATAGTCGAAATTTCACCTTCCGTTAAAAGTGAAGGTGTTCCTCCGCCAAAATAAATTGACTGTATTTCAGACCGTTTTCCATTTTCCAGAGGCAGGTAGTCCTTTTGCATTTCAATCTCTTTTAACAAGGATCTAAGGAATTGATCTTTAAATTCTAATGAAGTAGAGAAATGAAAGTTGCAATAATGGCAGGCTTGCTTGCAAAAAGGAATATGAATATAAATACCGGCCAAAGATTTGTAGATTTACTTTTTTAAAACGATTATTGCTTTCATGAACATTGGTAAAAAGAAAATAAATGTAAAGTTTAAAATTACGCTGTTACTGGTATTGATGTATTTCAATAGCAGCGCACAAACAAACAATACATCAATCTTTACAATGAATGTTCATTACAAAGATACTGGCATTGTTACATTATCTATACCCATCAAAAAAACCTTTGCAGATCTTAAGCAGTTATACGATTATGCAAATGCACTTCCACAATTATTATCTACAAATGGCTACTTGCTTGCATCTATTGACAGTACTTGGCAAGTTGCTGACACTTTAAACATTAAATTGTTTGTAGGGCTAAAATATAACTGGGTAGCATTAACTGAAAATGGAATAGATGAAATTCTTTTAGAACGAATTGGTTACAAGCAAAAAGATTTTGTAAACAAAACATTTAATATTGAGGCTATAGATATACTAAAAGAAAAGCTCTTAAAAATTTACGAAAACGAAGGTTACCCTTTTGCCAAAGTGTTTTTAGATAGTGTAAAAATAAAAGATGATTCTATTTCTGCGAAACTTAGTGTATATAAATTGATGTTATATAAGATAGACAGTATAAAAAATTTTGGAAAATTAAAGCTGAATGATAAATTTATTCAAAGGTTTTTAAGTATCAAGAATGGCAGCAGTTATAATATCGATAAACTGAAAGATGTAGATAGACGTATGCAGGAACTAGCATTTGTAGAAGTAGTAAGCCCTTCTTCATTAAACATGCTCAGTACTGGTGCCGTTTTAAATTTAAATGTAAATAATAAACGTAGTAGTGAAGGAAGTGCAATTATCGGTTTTTTACCTAGTGCAAATAATACAGGCAAGCTACAAATTACGGGAGATGTAAACGTAGATCTTAAAAATGTATTTGGAGGGGGAGAAGGTTTATTGTTCAAATACCAAGCATTGCAACCTAAATCTCCTCGGCTTAATATGGGTTTTGATAAACCTTACATTTTTAATTCAGCATTTGGGGTAGGAGTATTATTTGAGTTATTTAAAAAAGATTCTACTTTCTTGCTTATTAATGCGCAAGCAAATATTAAAATTAATTTATCTAAATATCAATCCGCTAAATTTCTAATTCAAATACAAAACAATAGTTTACTGCCAGAAGGCATTGATACCAATAAAATAAAAGCACAGAAAATGTTACCAGATATTATTGATGTAGCATCCACTAATATTGGCTTTTCTTACGAATATAGTAAAACGAATTATAAGTTTAATCCTATTAAAGGAAACGAAGTAAACTTAACTACTTTTATTGGCATAAAAAATATTCAAAAAAACAATGATATTGTTGCTTTGTTTTCTCCTGGTTTTGATTTTAATACCTTGTACAACGATATTGCCCTAAAAAGTTATCAGCTTAGAGTAAAACTAGCAGCTACACATTATTTCCCCTTATCAAAAACAAGTACCTTAAAAACATCTTTAAATACTGGCCTTTATAATAGCCCTTCTATTTTTAGAAACGAGGTTTACCAAATAGGAGGGTATAGGCTTTTGCGTGGTTTTGATGAAGAAAGTATTTATGCTACAAAGTATGCTGTAATTACTGCTGAATACAGGGCTTTGCTTAGTTTAAATTCGTATTTTTTTACTTTTATAGATGCTGCTGCTACAGATACTAAATACCAAAATATACAAACGAATAATTTTTTCACATCAGCAGGCTTAGGTATTTTATTCGAAACAAAAGCAGGTTTACTCAATCTTAGCTTGGCTATTGGTAAACGAAATGATGTTCCATTTAAATTAAACCAAGCGTCAAAAATACATTTTGGGTATATAAATTATTTTTAAAATTCTTTTTAGCAAATCATCTACTTATTTTTGCGTATAAATTTTACTCAAAGTGTGAAAGGGTTATTACTCTCATTTTTTATTGTTGTTATGCTACAAACTGCTTATTGTCAGCAACAAAATAGTACAACAAATATTCCAACTGCCGTTGATATTTCTGTTGTAATGCAACATAACATTTTGCAAAAACTATTAGACAGCAATTTGTTTTTAAATTCAAAAGCAATACCTATTTCTTATAAAATTGTAGAAAAGAAAAAATCTAAAATTGAAGTTTTTTTTTATTTGATAGCCTTTCTTTTTTTAGTATTAGGTGTTGTACGAACAGTTTTTAGCAGATATTTTAATACACTTTTTAGGGTTTTCTTCAATACTTCACTAAGGCAAAATCAGCTTACAGATCAGTTAGAACAAGCAAAGTTACCTTCACTCATTTTTAATTTTTTCTTTTTAATTACCAGTGGCATTTATATTTATTTCCTTATAAATTATTTTACCAAAGCAACCAATCATTTCAATGTGTTGTTAATGATTACCTGTATAGCAGCAATTGGTATCAGTTATTTGGTAAAATATCTTACTATCAAATTTACTGGGTGGATAACACAATATGAATCGGAAGCTAAAACCTATATTTTCTTAATATTTTTAATTAATAAAGTATTGGGTGTTTTTTTACTACCAATTATTGCAATCCTTGCATTTAATAAAAACGAAGTGCTTACTTATACAATTTTGTTTTCATTTATAGTCGTTGCAGTTTTATTTCTAATCCGATTTTTTCGTTCTTTTTCGGTATTGCAACCAAGGTTGAAAGTATCTAGTTTTCACTTCTTTATGTACATTATTGCATTAGAAATACTACCACTTTTACTTATTTACAAAACAGTAATGGTCTATTTCGGTAAAAATATGTAATTTTGCTGCCTCATTGTAAATACTACATGGTAAAAAATGAAGAAAAAGTTGTTAACTCAACTGCTGCTAAAGTTAAAAAGGTACTCATTGCCCAACCACAGCCTGAGGGTTTAAAATCTCCTTATGCTGATGTTTGTACTAAACACAATATTGTAGTAGATTATTTTCCTTTTATTAGAATCGAAGCCGTTATAGCAAAAGATTTCCGCAAACAAAAAATAGATATCACTGCTTTTTCTGCTGTTGTTTTTACCAGTAGAAATACGATTGATCATTTTTTTAGAATTTGCGATGAAATGAAAATTAACGTATCCCAAGATACAAAATA
>JAYVID010000158.1:0-8110 GCA_043770525.1 Ferruginibacter sp. | reverse complement strand
CCAAAAACTCGAATAGTTGCTTTATAATTTTTTACATTTTCCTGCAAAGCTTGCACTCCTTATTTGGTGTAAATGTTTACGTATAAACAATAAAGAAATTTTAAAAGCAAATGGGCCATTGCTAATAGCTGCCAATCATCCAAATTCATTTTTAGATGCAATTTTGCTTTGTACTATTTTTAAGCAGCCTATATATTCTCTTGCAAGGGGAGATGCATTTAAAAATAATTTTGTAGCAAAAATTTTGCGTTCGCTAAAAATGTTTCCTGTATACCGTGTGAGCGAAGGAGTAGAAAACTTGGAAGAAAATTATAGCACGTTTAATGATTGTATAAATATTTTTAAACAAAATGGCATTGTACTTATTTTTAGTGAAGGCAAATGTATAAATGAATGGCACTTACGTGCATTGAAAAAAGGTACAGCCCGTTTGGCAATGAATGCGTGGGAGCAAAATATTCCTTTGCAAATAATTCCATTAGGTATCAATTATCATTCCTTTTCAGATTTTGGAAAAATAATAAACTTAAATTTTGGTAATATAATTTCAATAAAAGACAATGATATTGCAGTTGATAATAGCTTTGGCACTACAGTAAAAACATTTAACAACTTATTGAAACATGAACTTGAGCAATTGGTTTATGAAATACCTAAAGCAAATAAAATAGAAATTGAAAGTAAATTTTTATTAAAGAAAAATTCACTATTACGTATTTTATTTTTTATACCTGCAATGGTAGGTTTTATAATTAATGCGCCTCTTTACGCACCTATAAAGCATTTTGCTAAAAAAAGATTTAGTAAAATAGATCATTATGATTCTGTAGTTGTTGGGTTGTTATTTTTATTGTATCCTTTTTATCTTTTGCTGATAAGCACCGTTATTTATTTATTTATACAATCAGCATGGGCTATTCTTATATTTTTTATAGCTCCCATTTGTGCATACTGTTTTGTACATTTTAAAAAATCATTGTATTAATTTAAAAAAATTAACCCCGAAGGTTTTTAGGCACTTTCGGGGTTTATGATTTTGTTATTTTAAATTTCCAATTTTTTTATCTTTAGGATATTTTACAGTGTAAGTAAATCTTTTCTTAATGCTTTCTCCAGGTTTTAAAGTTACTTTCCAAGTAAGCACTCCTATTTCTGTATTTATAGCAGCTCCATCAGCATCTAGCAATTCTACTTCTATTTCTTTCACATTACTCAATGGGAATTGATCTTTAAGAATTACATTTATTTCTTTTGTCTTATTATTTTTTATCACTAGCTCATAAGTAAAAGTTTGTTTGGTATTGGCATCTTTTGTTTTGCTAAGTGATGCATCCTTTACCAAAGTGCGTTTTACACCCACACGTTTGTCTTTACCTAAAGAAAGGTTTAATGTATCGGCTGTGCTATTAGGATCTATAAATGATTTTCCTATATAGGTATCATCCATAATTATGTTTGCATTACCTGGTATTAAATCCAATGTTTGCCAGTTGGTAATTTCTGCTAATAAATAAGCATCTGCATCTAGCTTGGGCACGGCATAGTTTTTTAGTATGCTTTGTATTTCAGCTTCTTTTATATTTATACTGTGCGCTTGGCCATTGCTTTCTATATCGTAGGGTAAGTCTATTTCAAAACTAGTGTTAAGCAAGCCTTGTTTTAAAGTAGTAAACTCATCTAAAGTACTGGGGGTTGTTGTTTGTACATTTACCCCTGATACTTCACCTGCTAATTCTTTTTTAAACCTTTTATCATCAAAACTTTGAATACTATTTCTACGCAAATTGCTATAACCAGTTACCACCACTTCGCTTAATGTATTATACAACTGCGGTATATAATATTGCAAATACCAAGGATTAAAAATGGGAGCAGTAGTAGTAAAATTAGGAGTGCCTGTACTTAGTGTAAGTTTTGTTTTTGCCCAATCGATGCCTGTGTTTTGTATTACACTTGCTTTGTACACAAGTTTTATAGCATTGGTTTTTGAGTTTACACGTATATCGTATATAGGCTGCCAGCCTGCGTTGTTGGTATAATACGACATAGATAAATCTGCCTGCTGCTCGTTTCTACATACTACTTGCATGGTGATACGGCCGTAAGGTTTTTCAACTATATCTGGTTTTCCTTTTACCGTATTATTAGCAATAGCCAATCTAGTATTAAGCCCCTCTAATCTTTCCTGCACCAATTCTACCTCTTGCTGAAAATTAAAAATGGCATTTTTGTTTTTCTCAATTTTAGCATTATTAAATTCTATTAACTTTAATACCTCTGCAGTAAGATTGGTTTTATTTGCACTGGTAGCAATGGTAGCTTCTATCAATTTATCTGTTTTTGCAAGAGTAGCTTCTTCTATGGCTATTTTATTTTGCAGAATGGTTATTTCTTTATTTGCTTTTTTTATGCTGTCTTGTATTTTATTGGTAAGTGTATTTACAACTACTGGTTTTATAATAGCTACTGGATAATACACACTATATTGTTGCGATAACAATGATACATTTTCTGGGCAACTAATTTGTAAACTGTTTAAATCTATTTGGGTGCTCAGTTTATCAATTACTATGTATTTGGTATTTCTTGTAATGTTAACTTTAGCTTTGTGGGTGAGCTCTGCACCGTAACCAAAGTAAACTGTCGCTTCATTCATTGTGGCATTAGCCTTTGCGGTGTCTTGTTGTGCAGTTGTAATAATGCTTGATAATATTATTACAATCATAAAAATGTACTTCATCATAAATAGGTTTTCTATTTAGATGCAACAATTTTAAAAAATGCATAAACTTATTTTAAGCTAATTTCTTTTGTAAATGTAACAATACCATCTTTATATATTTTTGCTTCTTTTTTTATCGTAAAAAAAGTAATAGCAGTAATAATAGCCATTAAACAAATGGAAGCAGCAACGCCTTTTATATACTGTGCGTTTAACTTTTTTCTAAAATAGAAAAACATAATTATGGCTGCAAAGGCAAAAAATAGGCTGGTATAAAAAATAATATTTGCATTCAATAAAAAAGAATCTAATCTTACCAATTCTCTTGTTTTTAAATACTCAGGGTGAAGATCATAATCGTATACACAAATTTTGCGAAGTCTATCTGCATTGTTAAAATTGCTAAAGGCAACGGTAAAAAGTAACATAGCTGCACTAAATAATGGAATAGCAAAACCTTTGAAAAAATGTTTTTTTAATGCGAAAAAAAATAAAACAGCTACAATAATAGATACGACAGCAAGCATCAATAAAAAAAGATGCTCATGCTTGAAGCTTAAAAAATATTGTTCAATGGTTGCTTTGGTAAACATATATTAACTGTTTATTGCATTTGCTATTTCCTTTCCCAATGGTGGTACAGAAGCTTCAAAAAAATGAGTAAGGTTTCCTTTTTCGTCTATTAAATATTTACAAAAATTCCATGATGGTGGGTTTGTGTTCCAGCCATTTTTATCTGTTTGGGTAAGCCAACTAAAAATATTATTTTGTCCGTCTTTTTTTAGCACTACTGCTTTTTGCATAAGTGGAAAAGTCACCCCAAAATTTACTTTGCAAAATTCAGCTATCGCCGTATCGTCTGCTTTTTCTTGCTCACCAAAATCATTTGCAGGAAAAGCAATTATTTCTAGTTTATCTTTTACTGTACCATATAGCTTTTCCAAATCATCGTATTGTGGTGTGTACCCACAGTCAGATGCTGTGTTTACAATCAACACTTTCTTATTTTTTAGTTGTGCAAAGTCATACTCCTTACCATTATTCATTACAGATTTTAAATCGTAAAACGAAATAGGAGCAGCAATTGTAGACGATAATACTTTGCTATTTACTTTAAACAACCCTGTTATTTTTTCTAAAGCAGGGTATATGAGTTTTATAAATTTTTGTTTTCCTGTCATGTTGTGTTAAGTTTTATTTATTTCTGCTTTACACAGTATTTTTTTCTACCAATTCAAAATTTTAGTCCAATATATTTCCTTAGTTTATTACATAACTAAAATATATTTTATTTCTAATAATGCTATTTAAATATCTTTTTAAATATACTGAGCTTTCCTTTAAATGGTGGATATTTAATAGAAGGGTCAATCCACGTAGGCGTTTTCAATATTGATTTTTTATGGCTAAAAGTATCAAAACTAAACTTACCATGGTAGCTACCAGTACCACTAGCACCACGCCCACCAAAAGGTAAATTATGATTAGACAAATGCATGGTTACATTATTTATGCAGCCCCCACCTGCTGGTATTTTTTGTAACCATTTTTTTTCATTAGCACTTGATGACGTAAATAAATAAAACGCTAACGGATTTTTGTGTAAGGCAATAATTTTTACAGCTTCCTCCATTTCATCAAAAGAAATAATTGGTAAAATCGGTCCAAAAATTTCTTCTTTCATTATAGGCTCATCTGCACTATTTATTTCAAGTAAGGTTGGTTCTATGTACATATCTGCTTTGTCGGTTTTGCCACCTATTAGTAATTTTCCATTGCTCAAGTATTTCTCAAGCCTATCAAATTGTCGCTCATTTATAATCCTACCAAAGGCATCACTTTTTTGTACATCTACTCCAAAAAATTGAATAATTGCTTTTTTAATTTCACTTACCAATTCATCTTTTACATTTTTGTGTACAAGCACATAATCTGGAGCTACACACATTTGCCCTGCATTGTTAAACTTAGGCATGGCTATCCGCTTGGCGGCTACTTTTATATCTGCATCTGCTTCTACTATACACGGGCTTTTGCCACCAAGCTCTAGCGTAACTGGTACTAAATTTTTTGCGGCTAGTTCATAAATTATTTTACCCACCATGGTGCTGCCTGTGTAAAACACATGGTCAAATATAAAGTTATTCATCAATGCAGGTACTACCGTTGCACCATTTCCTTCTGCATAAAATATATAATTACTTTCAAAAGTGCTTTCAATAATCTTTTTCATTACAGCTTCGGTAGCAGGGCTTAGCTCACTTGGTTTAAGTACTACACAATTGCCTGCTGCAAGCGCACCTACAAGTGGTGTCATTAATAAATTAAAGGGGTAATTCCAAGGGCTTATAACTAGCACAACACCCAATGGCTCTTTAACTATATAACTTTTAGAAGGTATGTTTAGCAAGTTTGTACTTACCCTTTCATTCTCCATCCAACTACTTAATTTTTTTATCGTATTGCTTATCTCAGCAAGTACAAATCCATTCTCTGTAATGTAACACTCTTCTTTATTCTTACGCAAATCTTTGTGTAAAGCTGTGTAAATTTCTTCTTCATGCTTTACAATAGCTGCTTTTAATTTTTGCAATTGCATTTTTCTAAATTCGTACGATTGTGTTGCACCACTTTCAAAATAAGCCCGCATTTTTTTGAGTTGCTCCATTATTATTTAATCTAAATTTGTAATAAAGTTAAGCAATCTATTATGACTGATGAACAATATATGCGTCTTGCTATACAGGAAGCTGAAAAAGCTTTCGAAAAAGACGAAGTACCTGTGGGAGCAATACTGGTTTTAAATAATAAAATAATTGCACGCAGCCACAACCAAGTAGAACTGCTGAATGATAGTACGGCACATGCAGAAATATTGAGCCTTACCACAGCTTACAATGCACTTGGTAGCAAGTATGTGCCCGATGCTACTTTGTATGTAACATTAGAGCCTTGCCTTATGTGCACAGGCGCTTTGCATTGGAGTAAAATTGGGCGTATTGTTTTTGGTGCATCGGATGATAAAAATGGGTACCGAAAATATACAGGCGATACAAATCCTTTTCACCCAAAAACGGAATTGGTTGGTGGTGTATTGGAAGAAGAGTGTGCGGCTTTGATGAAGAATTTTTTTAGGGGGAAGAGGTAAATGTCGAATTATAATATCTTTTCTTCTCTAGTAACCTTTTTCGCTACAATCTTCTAATTCCCTTTCCTTTGGAGAGGGGTTGGGGTGAAGTTTTTTATACTAACAAAGAAGTAGCTTTTAGCAACTTCATTGGCGACGCTCCGTTCATCAGCATATCTTTTGGCATCTTTTATTATGTTGTAGATTGATGTTAAATTATCAAAGTATGAGAACACAATTTTATTTTAAGCAATATGAAGTACATCTTGTATTTATACTACTATCCTTGCTTACCTTTTTCTTTTCCATATATGCGGGTAAAAATTATATGGAAGCAAAAAATATTGAAAAAAATGGAAAACAAGTTAATGGAATTGTAACCGAAGTTTTTTGCATGAGAAAAAAGAAAAACAACGGTTATGTAACATTGCAATTGGTCAGCGAGGGTATATCGAAAAAATTAAAAACAAACAACTGCACTTTTATTAATATTGGTGATACAATGCTGGTACAATATTTATCTGCTGATAAAGATATATTGGAAATTAGAAATGGAAAAGCAGAAATGGGAGGTTATTTTTATAGCACTTTGTTGGGTTTTGCAGCCGCTATACTTATTTTTTTATTGGAATAAAAAAGAGAAAAGTTACCACTTTATGAGAAACGGAAATAAACGATGAAAAAGCATAATAACAATTAAACAATGCAGCAAAGAAATAATTTAGTATTAAATTTGCAACACAAATATTTTTAATCAAATAAAATTTATAAAATGGCATTTACACTAGCACCGCTCCCTTACGCTTATGAGGCATTGGAGCCACATATTGATACTGAAACCATGCACATACACCACGATAAGCATCACCAAGCTTATGTAGACAATGTGAACAAAGCAATAGCAGGTACAGAGCATGAAAATAAAACGATAGAAGAATTGGTAGCAAATGCGGGTACTATAAGCCCAGCGGTTCGTAACAATGGTGGTGGGCATTGGAATCATACTTTCTTTTGGGATTCTTTGCAAAATAACAATGGCGCAAAACCAACTGGCAAATTAGCAGAGGCTATTGATGCATCTTTTGGAAGTTTTGATACGTTTAAAGAAAAATTTAATGCAGCTGGTACAACCCGTTTTGGTAGTGGATGGGCATGGTTAATTATACAAGATGGTAAGTTGGCGGTTAGTTCTACGCCAAACCAAGATAACCCATTGATGGATATTGCGGAAGTAAAAGGTATGCCAATATTAGGTTGTGATGTATGGGAACATGCTTACTACTTAAAATATCAAAATAAGCGCCCAGCCTATTTAGAAGCATTTTGGAATGTGGTAAACTGGAGTAAAGTAGCAGAGCGTTTCGAAAAAGGATAGTTTAATTTTTTATATTTATAGCCCATCTACATGATGGGCTTTTTTTATGTTGTACATTTTGTATAAATTTAGTAAAATATTGATAACTTAAACTTAAATATTAAACAATGAAAAAAGCAATTTTTATATTTTTTACAGGTTTTGCAATGTACAGTTGTTCAAAAAACATGAGGCCTTCTAAAAGTACAGCAACGGAAAAAACAGTTGTAGAAGCTGCAAAGCCAGCAAAAGTTTCTGTAACAGATGAGCAGAAAACAGCAATAACAAAAATGGATGCAGAAGCTCCAACAGTGACCCCGCCTGTAATTAAACCAGCAGAGGTTGTAAAGGAATCGGAAACGATAGCTTTGGGTAAGCAAACTTACACAGCAAAATGTGGTAAATGCCATAGCTTGAAAGAGCCTCAAACTTATGATGCTCCAAAATGGGTAAAAATTGTAGATTGGATGGCTCCAAAAGCTAAATTAAATGCTGCAGAAAAAGAAAATGTATTGGCTTATGTATCATTCAATGCCAAAAAATAAATTTTTGTAATTAATTTTTATCATAGCTATTCTTTTTGGATAGCTTTTTTTTTATGAATTTGTAATTGGTTAAACTTTTTAAACTTTATTAAGTCATAAATTTATATAAACAAATTTTCTATTATGCCACAAAGCAATCGTATAAAAAACCAACATTTATTATGGCGTGCAGCTTATGGGCCAATGGCTGAAAATGTCGCCTTTCTTGATAATATTCCTCCAAAAAATTTATGGAAAACATTACTAGATACATCGGAAGATGTGCCTGTAAAAATGAAAATTGCTACAGACCATCGAACAGATAAAGCATACATGAATGAGGGTGGCACACAAATGCAGTATAAAGAAATGGATGCTATTAC
>JAYVID010000157.1:0-15240 GCA_043770525.1 Ferruginibacter sp. | reverse complement strand
ATCAGCTGCTTTTTAGAATTGCAAACATGGCTTATAATTTGAATTCTAATTATGTGTAAATCTTGATGTATTTAGAACTTGAATTAGCTTTAAATCATTACTTTTGAAACTAACTAGTTTCACTTTAGATCAGAATAATTTTCTTTATGTTTTTTAACTCTTTAAATTTTGCTTTTTTTTTACCAATTGTTTTTATACTGTACTGGTCTATAAATGCAAATAATGTAAAGCTTAAAAATATAGTTTTATTAATAGCAAGCTATTTTTTTTACGCTTGCTGGGATTGGAGATTTCTATTTCTATTAATTTTTTCCACCCTGTTAGATTATTTTACAGGAATAAAAATGAGCAACAGTAATTCTGAAAATAGTCGCAAGTATTGGTTTTGGGCTAGCGTAATTATTAACCTCGGGTTTTTAGGAGTTTTTAAATACTACAATTTTTTTGCAGAAAGTTTTGCACAAGCTATTTCAAGTGTAGGGTTAAACATAAATCCATGGACCATCAAAGTGATATTGCCAGTAGGTATTTCATTTTATACATTTCATGGTTTATCTTATGTAATTGATATATACAACAAAAGAATTAAACCAGAAACTGATTTTATTGATTATTCATTATTTGTAAGTTTTTTTCCATTATTGGTTGCAGGGCCCATAGAAAGAGCTACTCATTTATTACCTCAAATAAAAGAGAAGAAAAATTTTGATTTACAAAAATCAATTAGTGGTCTAAGGCAAATACTTTGGGGTTTGTTTAAAAAAGTTGTAATTGCTGATAAATGTGCAGAATTTGCTAATCAAGTTTTTAACGATTCTGCAAGTTATTCGTCTAGTGGTCATCTACTAGGAGCATTCTTTTTTTCGGTGCAGATTTATGGTGATTTTTCTGGCTATTCAGATATAGCGCTTGGTACTGCAAAATTATTTGGGGTCGATTTGTTACGAAATTTTGCTTTTCCATATTTCTCTAGAGATATAGCTGAGTTTTGGAGACGTTGGCATATTTCACTTTCTACATGGTTTAGAGATTATTTGTACATTCCCCTTGGTGGAAGTAAAGTAGGCAAGTGGATTAAAGTAAGAAATACTTTCATTATTTTTTTAGTAAGTGGTTTTTGGCATGGGGCCAATTGGACTTTTATAATTTGGGGTTTTTTGCATGCCTTATTTATTATGCCTTCCATTTTATTTAATACCAATAGAAGAAATCTCGATATTGTTTCCAAAGGAAAATATTTTCCATCTTTTAAAGAATTTTTTTCCATATTAACGACTTTTATGTTGGTTACGTTTGCTTGGATATTTTTCAGAGCTTCCAGTGTTTCAGATGCTTTTTTGTTTATTTTAAAAATATTCATTCCTACAAAAAAAACTGCGCATTTAAGTTTTAGCTTTATTTTTATTTTAATACTGGTTCTTTTTTTTATAATAGAATGGTTAGGTAGAAATAATCAATTTGCTATAGAAAATATTAGCCATAATGTGAGTAAACCTAAAAGGTGGTTTGTGTATTATGCAATTGTATTTTTAATTTTTTATTATGCAGGAGCAGAACAGCAATTTATTTATTTTCAATTTTAAGAATGAAAACTTTTTATAAAAAGATACTATTTTTTTTTATACCCATAATATTATTTATGGTTTGTGCAGAAGTATTGCTTCAAAAGATTCCAAATGATTATAAAATTAAAAAAGAATATTTAGATAATGAAGCAGATTCAGTTGAAGTGTTGTATTTAGGAAGTTCACATATACTGTATGGTATAAATCCAGTTTTTTCAAAATATAAAACTTATAATGCCGCTTATGTATCACAATCTTTATTTTATGATAAAGAAATTCTATACAAGTATCGAAATAATTGGAAAAACTTAAAGTGTATAGTTATACCAATTGATTATTTTTCTCTTTTTTATAAATTAGAAGAAGGTATTGAATCTTGGAGAGCTAAGAATTATGCTATTTACTGGGGATTGAGTGCACAAATAAATATTGCAAACAATTTTGAAATTACAGCCAATAAAGTACCAATAAACATTTTAAGATTAAAGGATTATTACCGCAAACATATATCTAACATTGGAGTTACAAATCTTGGTTTTGGTAGTGGTCATAATTTAAAAGTAACACAAGATTTGGAAGCTACAGGAGTAACTGCGGCAAAGCGTCATTTTATGATGAACAATCCTTTTTTAGATGAAAATCTTCAATATTTAAGAGATATTATTGCTTTTGGAAATAAAAAAAAAATTCCTGTTGTTTTTTTAACATGCCCGGCATACATGTCATATCAACTAAATATTGATGAAGTACAACTTACAAAAACTATAAATGAGGTAAATAAAATTGTTTTAGAAAGTAAGAATGTTTTCTATTTTAATTTGTTTGCTGATGAAAGTTTTAACGCAGAAGATTTTTTTGATGCAGATCATTTTAATGATAAAGGTGCTGAAAAACTAACAAAAAAAATGGATAGCATAATAAACTCAAAACTTCACCAATAAAAAAATATAGAATGAAGCATACAGTCTCTATAATCTCCATCCAAAATTTAATTACCTTCGCCATTATTAATTTTGAAACTTACTACACTTTTTAAAGATTTTTTTGAAAGCGAAAAGTCTTCGGGGCTTATACTATTAATATGCACAGCTGTTTCTTTAATGTTTGCAAATAGTAGTTTTCAAGAAAATTATTTTTCATTATTACATGTTTCTTTTTTAGGCAATACGCTTACACATTGGGTAAGTGAAGGGCTCATGAGTATTTTCTTTTTGCTCATTGGGTTTGAGCTTGAGAGAGAATTGTACAATGGCGAATTATCAAATAAAAAAAATGCATTACTTCCTTTCATTGGAGCATTGGGAGGTATGATCGTTCCTGCTCTTATTTATTTATTATTTACATATAATACAAATTTGCAAATAGGAGTTGGTATACCTATGGCTACCGATATAGCGTTTGCTTTAGCTATTTTATCATTATTAGGCAATCGAATTCCAGCTGCTTTAAAAATATTTTTAGCTGCCCTTGCTGTTATAGATGATATTGGGGCTATCTTAATCATTGCAATTTTTTATTCTACAAATTTATCTTGGTTTTATTTGCTTTTAGTGTTGGTTATTTGGGCTTTTTTATTTGTATTAAATAGGCTAAAAGTGTACAACTTTATACCGTATGTAGTTGGTGGAGTAGCTATGTGGTATTGTATGTTGCATGCAGGGGTGCATGCAAGTATAACGGGTATAATAATGGCATTTGTTATACCATTTGGTAATGGTGAGCCTACTTCTCTTTCATACAAAATGCAAAAGTATTTGCATAAACCTGTAGCATTTTTTATTTTGCCTTTGTTTGCTTTAGTAAATACAGTCATCATTATTCCATCAAATCCATTTCAAGTATTTACTGAAAAATATGCCTTAGGTATTTTGTTTGGTTTGGTATTAGGTAAAGCAATAGGTATTTTTTCGTTTTGTTTTTTTGCAATCAAATTAGGTATATGTGCTTTGCCCAAAGAGCTAAAATATGTACAATTGGCTGGGGTGAGTTTTTTGGGAGGCATTGGTTTTACAATGTCTGTATTCATCACTATGCTTGCGTTTAATGATGAAATGATTATCAACAATGCTAAGCTTGTTATTATTATTTCTTCTCTCTTGGCTGGTAGTTTTGGTTTTGTAATTTTAAAATTCGCCATAAAAAAATCCCCCCGAAAAGGGAGGATTAAATCTTAAATCTTTAAATCAGCAATCTTAAATCTCTATCCTCTATCCCACACCAAAGCACTGGCACCTAGTATTGCCGCATCACTTTCCTTTAACTCACTAAAAATAAGTTTTACTTTATCTTTAAAAATAGGAAGTAAGTTTCTTTCCATACTTTCTTTAATAGGGTTCATTAAAATATCTCCTGCTTTTGTGAGCCCACCAAATAATATAATTGCCTCAGGCGATGAAAACATTACAAAATTTGCCAATGCCATCCCTAGAATATCTCCTGTAGTTTTAAAAACTTTCTGTGCCAATGAATCACCAGAAACAGCAGCGTCAAATACGGCCTTGCTATCTAGTTCTTCTATTTCAATATCTCTAAGAGTACTTGCTTCTTCCGTACCTGTTAAATATTCTTTAGCTGTAAATGTTACCCCTGTAGCACTACAGTAGGCTTCTAAAGAACCTAAAGCCCCTGTATTTGGATGTAGCCTACCGCCAGGTACAACAATGGTATGTCCAAGTTCTCCTGCAAATCCATCATGCCCAAGTATCAATTCACCATTTGCAAAAATACCACTGCCTACCCCCGTACCAAGGGTAATCATTATAAAATCTTTCATTCCCCTGGCAGCACCATACATCATTTCACCTACTGCGGCTGCATTTGCATCGTTGGTAAGTTTTGAAGGAATACCAAATTTTTCACTAAATAATTTTGCCAAAGGAATTACACCTTTCCATTTTAAGTTAGGAGCATAATCAATAGTACCTGTGTAAAAATTTCCATTTGGTGCACCTACTCCAATACCAATAAAATTGATATCGTTCATTCTTTCAATTTCTGGTTGTAATTTTTGGTACAAAGCGTCAATAAATTCAGCTACATCTTCGTAGTGATCTGTTTTTATGGATCCTTCAAATACTATTTGCCCACGATGATTTACAATGCCATATTTTGTATTAGTTCCACCTATATCTACCCCAATAGTGTGGTCTTTTGATAAGTCTAACATTATTCTTCTATTGTTGAATTTAACTGTGTTTTTTTTAATGACCACCACCTTTTGTTGCTGTATCATAATTTACGCCTTGTTTGCTTAAGATACCTTTTGCTAGTATTGCAAATAAAACCAAATATGCAAAACACAAAACAGGCACAAAAAATGATTGGTGTATTCCAATAATATCAGCTAATTTTCCTTGAATAGGAGGAATGATACCACCACCCAAAATCATCATGATTAAAAAAGCTGAACCTTGGGTTGTATATTTCCCTAAACCTGCAATAGATAAGGTGAAAATGGATGGCCACATTATAGAACATGCCAAACCACCACTTAAAAATGCGTAGATAGAAGTAGTACCAGTTGTAAATAATCCGATAAGCATTGCAACAATTCCCATTACTCCAAAAAACAACAATGTTTTTATAGGGTTGTCATTACTTAAATAAGCAGCAGCAGCTTGAATGGCTACACATAAAATATACCAGTATAGTGGTGTAACATCATGCTTTGCAAGAGCTGTAAATGCTATTACAATTCCAAATGCAACAAAAGGAGCTATAAATTTTAAAATTGTTTTAGTACTGCCTTTAAAATCAAATGCTGCTACCGATCCAGTCCATCTCCCAATCATCAAACTTCCCCAATACATTGCTATAAATGGAGCAATTTCTGAAGAGCGATATCCACCAAAATCTTTTTGTTTTAAAAGTTCACCAAGATTACTTCCAATTGCTACTTCTACTCCTACATACACAAAAATGGCAAGCATGCCTAATACCAATTGTGGGTATTGCATTGCTCCCCATCCTTCTTTTTGCTTATTAGCTATAGAATTTAAAACTGGCAAGCCAATAGCAACCAAAGCTAATGCAACCAATAGCCACATCAACCTGCTTTGTTCAACAGGTTTCATTATAGCACTAATCTCATCTGATTGTGTTTTGTAAGTATCTTTTATAGTTTGTATTTGCGAATACACAACATCCTTTTCTTCTTTTGTTTTACCTGTAATGGAACATTCTAATGCTGATATTTCCTTGCTTTGGGTTTCATAAGTTTTCTTAATTGACTCTACTTTATTAATGTTTTCGCCACTGTAACTAGAAAAAACAGGCACAAATGCCATTATCAAAAGCCCTGTTAATATTAATAAACTACGCAAAGCCTTGTTCGCTTTTTCTGGTTTATCTTCTGATGTACCTGCGGGTACTTTTTTCGAAAATGCAAACAAAGCTGCAGCTCCTACAAATAGTATTCCTACACAAGTGTAAAGCAATATTACTTTTATGAGAGGAAGTTTATTTATTTCATCATCACAAACACTAGCAGCAGAACCAAATAATGCAATGGCCACCACCAATGGACCAATAGTAGTACCCAATGAATTGATAGCACCTCCTAAGTTTACCCTTGTGTTACCAGTTGTTGGATCTCCCAAACTTATAGAAAATGGTTGGGCCGCTGTTTGTTGTAGCGAAAAACCTAAGGCTACAATAAATAATCCCATTAGCATTCCAGGAAAAGTTTTTCCATAAACAGCTAAAATCATTACAGCTGCTCCAATGGCAGAAAATAATAAGCCATAAACTATACTTTTCTTAAACCCCCAGGTTCCTAGTAGATCTTTACCTGCTAATGTGCCGTACATAAAAAGTATTAAGGCACCAATATAGTAAGCTAAGTAAAAAGCAAAATCTACTAATTGGCTTTGAAACTGATCAAGACTAAAGTAGTTTTTACAAAAAGGTATAAATACACTGTTTCCAGCTGCAATAAACCCCCAAAAGAAAAATACTGTAATTAATGTACCTAAAGCTCCATAATTGGTAGGTATCAATGCTTTGTTTGTTTGAGTATGCTCAGTACTTGATGATATCATAATGCAAAATCGTTTTAGTTGCTCAAAATAGCATAATTATTAATAACAAAAAATTAATTTATATACTTTATTTAGAATGGGAATTTAATGTAAAACAATATTTATAGCTTGTTTTTGATAAAACAAGTATTTTGGTAGAGGCAAATTTCGAAGCAGTAAAACAATATATTAATGCAGTAAAAGCTATTCAAAAAGTTCTAGTTTATTCTTTGGTCTTCTTTTATCTTGCCAGCTAAAATTTTTCAAATATTTTTTATCAGCAGGCATTTGGTTTAATGGAAACATGGTGCCATTTACATTGTTTATAAATTTTATTTTTCTTATTTCATCATTTACAAAATAAACATCAGCTACATCACCACTGCATACATTCATACCAGTGTATGAGCTGTCTTCGTTTTGAGGGTAAAAAACAGTTTCAGCCTGGCTTCCTTTAATGCGGGCGTATTGTATTTTACCTTCTTTAAAATATGCATTTAAATTACGACCTCCAGCTTGGTTATACATTGCTGGGTTTTGTTGGTTTATTACAATACTATTATTAAATACATAAATTCTTTTAGGTTGTTGTTTTTCTGTAAACAAATACATGGTATCACCTGTAATCTGGCTTTTTTCTTTCCATACCACAGGGTTTTTAAACATTCTAAATACTGAATCTTCTGTGCTATAATACATACTATCACATACAGCTTGGCTACTATCATTGTATATTTTTACATGAGAATATCCAAGGATATAGCGAATACTATCTTTGGGAGATTTATTATACAGTTGCTTATTATTTACTGTATCTACTTTGGTGTAGTAATTTTTTGTAGTATCTATCTTTTGTAATGCTAATGAAGTATCTTTTATAAGTTCATTTTTATTTAATGAATCTTTTATTACAATCGTTTTCTTTAATACTTCTTTTTTGGCAATAACTTTTTTTAAACTTTCATCATACATTCTCAATCCACTAAACAAAGTGTCTGCTGTAATGTAAGTACTGTCTTTATCTTTTACTAATACTACAACAGGTTTTTTTGTTGCAAAAAATGAATTTGTTTTTCTATTTGCTTCTATGTATTCACCAATTACAATAATGTTGTTTACACTATCTACATATTTTGCATTTCCTTTTAAAATGGATACGCCTGTTTTTTCATCAAAAAACATTTCATTACCAATTGCAGAAGATGTTTTGTCGGATATCATTGTTCTATCAAAAAATTGTGCTTCGCCTGTTTGCAAATTATAAGTACCATTTTTAGATCGTATCACTTTACCATCTTTTGTTTTTACTATTGTTGGAGATATAAGCGTAGCCACTTTAAAATTGGTATTGTACCTTAAACTATCTGCCTTAATATCATATTTGGGATCTATTAATCTTACTGCTTTTTTAAAATATACATCTTTACTATCAGAATAGTAAATAGCTTCTGTACTGGTAAGTTCGCTGCTGCCATTTATCACTTTTCCACCTCCAGTATAATTTGCTATGCCAGTGGTTACATTGTACTCTAGGTCGTTGGTTACAAGGCTTGCTTTTCCATCACTTAGTCTTACATTTCTTTTTAAGTATGCAATCCTTTCTTTACCTACATAGCGAAGATAATCAGCATAAGTATTTACAGTATCAGCATCATTTATATGTACATGGCCAAATACTTCTGCAATGTTTGTTCTGCTATTTATTGCTATGCTATCACCAGAGAGTATGGTTTTTCCCTGCCTCACTTTTGCATTGCCTGCAAGTGTACGCAAATTGGTAGAGTCGTCTAAGGATATAGATCGTAGGCTATTAAAGCTTATAATAATTATTTTGTTGGTACTATCTAGCGTAGTTATTTGTGCAAAAATAGGAGAGGATGCAACGAGTAGAACAAACAATAAACTAAAGCGTAGCATTTTTATCATCAATTATTTTTTGAGACTACAAAGTGAAGTATTAATATCTTAAAATAGTTGTAAAGTTTGTAAATTTAAGTACAATAAGATATGCTTGAAAAACAAAATTTGTATTTTCAAATTATCTTTTTTATTTCAGCTTCTCCACATAATAAGGGCTGTTAATGGTATCTGGCAATGGCGTAAGCAATACTTCCCCAGTTTTTTTCTTACCAAACAATGATACGTTTATGTATCGTTTAGGATTTAAACGTACATCATCAAGCAAAAGATTTAGTTTATTACCTGTAGATGCTAAATTTTTATACAGCGTAGGGTCGTTTAACAATTTACCCAAAGTGCCATCTGTATTGTTAAAACTTGCAATCACTGTTTTTAAATTATTTATAGCAACATCTAAAGTATCCAATGTTTTTTTAAGATTGAGGTTTGCAACATTGTTAGAAGTTTTATCAAAGTTGCTCATCATACTATTTATCTTATCGTTGTTATCTGCAAAGTTGCCAGTAATGCCACTTACATTGTTGAGCGATTTTGATATGGTGCCAGTTTGTGAGTTTAAAAAACTGTTTAAAGCAGCAGCAGAGTTTAGCATAGAAGCCGTTACTTTATTAAGATTTGCAATGGTCGCTGCAATATCATTTTTTGAAGCTGGATTTAATACACTGTTAAAATTGTTTAATAATGAATCGGCAGAGCCAACAGCTTTTTTTACACCATTCAAAACAGGATCTACTTTTCCTAGCATGTCTGCCAATAGGCCAGCGCTTGCTTCTGTAATAATGCTGTCTTTATTTTTTAGATAATTAGTAGCACTACCTAGTATAATTTCAATACTTGGGCCGCCCAATGGATTTGTTTTTATTACAGCAACAGAATTAGATGGTATGTTGATGTCTTTGGTAATATTCATATCTACCAAAATATTTCGCATATTCTTATCTGTATTTATTTTGAAAACAGATCCTACTTGCATCCCATTTATCATTACAGGATTTGAGTTTTGCAACCCTTGCACATTTCCATATCTTGCTGTAATCAATGTATCATCACTCCACAATTTTTTCCCTTTCAAAAAATTGAAGCCTAATATTAATAATGTTAATGATACAATAGAAATAGCACCAACCTTGGTTTCGTTTGATATTTTCACTTTAAATTATTTTGTAACAACAGGTTTTGGATTTTCAATTTGTGCTCTGTATTTAATTACAGCATTTGTGATAGCAGTAACAAGTTCTTGTTGTCCTTTTTCACTGTTTAAATATTGTTCATCTTCTGGGTTGTTCATAAATCCTGTTTCTATTAATATTGCAGGCATTTGGGTTGCAGATAAAACCCATATTCCAGTTTGGCGTTGCTTTACACCTAGCGTTTTTCTACCAGTTTCTTCAATCTCTTCGTTTACCAAAGTTGCAATTCTATCGCTTTTTTCTTGATATAATTTAGCATAAATTTGAGCAAGTTGTCTACCTTCTGGTGAGCTAAAGTTAAAATTATTGAAAGAACTATCCTCTGAAGTAGAAGAATGCATTATAGCTTCTTCTTTAGCACCAGTTTTATTAGCACCAAAAATATAAATGGAAGTGCCATTTCTATTGCCAGATGTATAAAAAGTCTCATAAACAGGAACTTCTACTTCATATTCCTCTACATTTTTTACCCTATTTTTTCCTTTACCACTGTAAGTAACTCGAGTTTTAGTTACCATCTTTGTACCTACTTGCTTACGTATTTTTTTATCAGGACCAGAATCTGCATGTATGCAAATAAATAAATCTCCTTTGGCTTCATTTGCTATAGTTGCTTTTTCTTTTACATTATTATAAACATCAGTAGTACGTGTGGGTAAAATTTTTAAATCTGGCAATTTCTTTTTTAACTCAGCTACTAGTTTTAAAGAAATTGCTAAGGTTACATCTTTTTCTTTGGACTTTAATGAATTTTCATATCTACCAACAGCACCTGGGTCTTTGCCCCCATGCCCAGCATCTACAATAATTGTTTTAAGTTTTTTCCCCTGTGCAGCTATTTTGTTATTTACAGTACCTATAAGCAGTAAGCAGCCAAAAAATAGTGTTCCTTTTTTCAACATAGTATAATAATATATTTAACGGGTTTTTGTTATAATTTTTATAAACAGATTTACATAAAATTTTTAATAGCTATTTTTGTGCATTATCATTTATGAAGCATCTATACAAAGGTAAGGCAAAATATATTTCAGCTTGGTGGTACTTGCCATTGTTTGTATTATTAACGTATCATTTACAAAGTTTTGCTACTTATAGTAATGGGCAATTTAATAATATTCATACTGTTATAGATACTCCGCCTCCTGTATTAAAAAATATAGATACCACTTTACCAAAATTAAAGAAAAAGCCTGAAGAGAAACGTGGGCCTTCTTTTGGTGAAGAAAAACAGAAACCTGTAGATAGTAGTTTTATTCCTAATACGGATACATTTACTTTTAAAAAATCAAAAGATGCACTAGATGCACCCATAAATTATCATGCTGATGATAGTATGGTGATAGATGTACCTGGCGAAAAAATGTATTTATATGGTAAGGTATCTTCTATTAAATATTCTGGAAACAATTTATCTGCACCAGAAATACAGTTTGACAATAAAACCAATTTGGTAAGTGCTTTTTTAAAAAAGGATAGTACAGGAAAAGCCATTTCGTATCCATATTATGAATCTGATGATACCAAAACAGTAGCAGATACAATAAGGGTAAATATGAAAAATGGTAAGGGTTCTACAAAAGGCACCTATACCAAGCAAGGAGATTTTTTTGTTTATAGCGATAATATTAAAAAAGTAGATACAGCTGTTTTTTATGCTTTAAAAACAAGGTTTACTACCTGTAATTTAGATACACCTCATTTTGCCTTTGTATCAAACATGGCAAAATTTGTAAATAAAAAGTGGGCATATACAGGCCCTGT
The DNA here is from genome assembly GCA_043770525.1 of Ferruginibacter sp. Taxonomy (GTDB): domain Bacteria; phylum Bacteroidota; class Bacteroidia; order Chitinophagales; family Chitinophagaceae; genus Ferruginibacter. Next base: position 3,783 of record JAYVID010000157.1, on the reverse strand, counting down.
GCATCCAGAGTTTGAAGGAGTGCCTATTCCAATATCATTGCCATTTGGTATTTTTCCTTTGAGTCAAGGAAGGCGTAGTGGTTTACTTGCTCCTAGTTTTACTGCAGATGCACAGCGTGGCTTGGCTTTAGAAAACTTAGGTTATTATCGTATTATAAACGATAATTGGGATGTAGTTACTAGAGGTACTTTATATTCTTATGGTAGTTGGAATTTAAGCGTTAATCCAAGGTATTACAAACGGTATCGTTATCAAGGAAATTTAACGATTGATTTACAAAATTTTCGCCCATTAGAACTACCAAAATCATTAACCAAAAGATTATCTTGGTCTCATTCTTCTGATAATAAAGCAAGGCCAGGCGTTACTTTTAGCGCAAATGTAAATATATCAAGCACCAAATATAATAGGCAATTACCTAATAATCCACAGCAAAATTTCAACAACCAATTGGGTTCATCAATTAGTTACTCAAAGCAATGGAAAAACAAACCTTACAACATTACTTTAAATGCCAACCATAATCAAAATAATGTAACAGGGCTTACACAATTAGATTTACCAACTGTAGCCTTTACTATTACTACCCAATATCCCTTTCGCAAAAAAGAGCAAGTGGGAGAAAGTAAATGGTACGAAAATATAGGAATAGGTTACCAAGGCAGTGCAAAAAGCATAACTTCTTTTATTGATACTCTGGGTAATGTTGGTGACCAGGTTTTGAAAAATATTAGTTATGGTGCACAACATATTATTCCCATAACACTTTCATTACCTCCTTTAGGGCCGCTGCAAATAGCACCCTCTGTTTCATATCAAGAAACATGGTTTCAGCAAAAAGTAGAAGAACAATACAATGTAAATTTTAATAAAATAGATACAGTTTCTTTACAACAAGGTTTGTATACTGCAAGAAGTTTATCATTTGGTATTGGCATGTCTACTCGTATTTTTGGTATGATTGGGTTTAAACCAAAAAGTAAAGTAAAAGCTTTAAGGCATGAGGTAAGACCTAGTTTAAATATGTATTACACGCCCAACGTAAATGAAAAAAATTATTATACTTCTCAAATTAGTGCTACTCAAAAAATATCTAAATCATATTTTCAAGGGAGTAAAATTGGCACACCATATAGTAATATTAGAAATGGTGGATTATCGTTTGGTATAGACAATAATATTAGCATAAAAGTGAAAAATAAAAATGATACAAGTGCTACTGCTGATAAAAAAATTACTTTGCTTGATGGGTTGAGCATAACCAGTGCATACAATTTTTTAGCTGATTCTTTTCAGTTGCAAAATTTTAATTTATCAGCTAGAACAAACCTGTTTGATAAAATAAATATAAATGCACAAGCAAATGTTGATCCATATTCTTATACAGCAGAAGGAGTAAGATTAAAAAAAATGGCTTTTGGAAATAAGTTATCTTTAGGAAATTTATTGAACGCTAGCATTGCATTACAAACTAGTTTTAAAGGCGGAGATAAAAATAAGAAAACTGTAAATGAAAGATTAAACCAACCAAATGGTATTAATGCTGCAGACCTGGCTGGGCAAGATGAATTTCAAAGAGAAGCAAATTATATACAAAACAACCCAGCAGAGTTTGTAGATTTTGAAATTCCTTGGAGTATTGATTTGTCGTATTCTTTTTCATATACAAAACAATTCAAAAAAGGTAATACTGAAGATGTTAAGCCTTTTACTCAAGGTACAACTTTTAATGCCTCTGCAAATCTTACACCCCGTTGGAAAATTGGTGCCAATGGCACTTATGATATTACAAACAAAAAGCTTGGTGCCATTACTATGTATTTAAGTAGAGAATTACATTGTTGGCAAATGTCTATAAATATTAATCAGTCAAATAGAAGCAACTCTTTTAATATAAATATTAGCCCAAAGTCTCCTATTCTTAGAGATCTTAAAATTAATAGAAGCAGATCTTTTAATCAATTGTAATACTAATTTTACAAATTATATAGTTCAATCGAATCTGCGAAACCCCTTTAAATACAAAAGCTAAAGATTTTTATTGAATTATTTTAAAAATTAATTTAGTATAAACTATGTGTTTTCTGTAAACACTTTGTACATCATAGCATGTACTTTTTTGTTTAAATCTTTTACAGTTATGTCGTAAGGAGAAACCACAGGTAAAAAAATCATTGTTAATTTAGTTGGTAATAAATACAATGTTTTATTTATTGGCATTGCTTTTTTTGTGCCTAAAATTACACATGGAATAATATTTTTTTTTGTATCTACTGCAAGTTTAAAAGCACCATCGTAAAATTCTTTTAAAGGCAATTCGGTTCTATTTCTAGTTCCTTCTGGGTACAAACACATGTGCATGCCTTTAGCCAAAATAGTTTTCATTGCTTCATAACTTTTTACCCTGCTTTTTTCATCTTTTCTATCAACCATTACACCGCCTCTTTTATAAAACCATGCAAAAATGGGCACTTTTAAAAAACTATTTTTGGCAATAGTTTTATTACCGCCAGGTATAAATGGTGCAGAAAGTGGAACGTCTAAAAATGCATTGTGATTATATACAACAATATAATTTTCTCCGTCTTTAAAATTTTCTCTTCCAATAATTTTTAAAGGGCAAGCAATTAAAAACAACCAAACCCTTATCCAGCAGCTTGAAACTTTGATAAAAAAATCTTGCCCTTTTTTTTCATCTTTAAATAAATGAGATAACATGGAAGGACCAATAATAATAAGAAATGTAATTACAAAACTTATTAAACCCCAAGTAGCCCAAATTCTTGCAAAAATATTTTTGATAAGATTCATTTCATTGTTTTTTTATTTTCCAATCTATAGGTTCTATACCGTTTTTTACCAATATTTCGTTTGTTTTTGAAAAGTGCTTACAACCTAAAAATCCTTTGTGTGCAGAAAAAGGTGAAGGGTGAGGTGCTTGTAAAATATGGTGTTTACCTTCATCAATCAAATAAGCTTTTTCTTGCGCAAACTTACCCCACAAAAGGAAAACAATATTTTCTTTTTTATCAGAAATGTTTTCTATTACTGCATTTGTAAATTGAGACCACCCAAATTTCGCATGGCTAAGAGGTTCTCCATTACGTACAGTAAGTGCTGCGTTTAAAAGCAAAACTCCTTGTCTTGCCCAAGTGGTTAGGTTTCCATAATCATCTGGTAAGTCCAACCCTATATCATTTTTAAGTTCTTTAAAAATATTAACCAAAGAGGGTGGTGGTTTTATTCCATCATTTACAGAAAAACTTAAGCCATGTGCCTGGTTAGGGCCATGATATGGGTCTTGCCCAAGTATAACCACTTTTAATTTATCAAAAGTAGTTTCGTTAAAAGCGTTAAATATTAATGAGCCTGCTGGATAAATAATCTTACCTGAAGCTTTTTCTGTTTTCAAGAAATGTATGATTTCTAAAAAATAGGGTTTTTTAAATTCTTCTGCTAAGGCAATTTTCCAAGTATCATTTATTTTCACGTTCATAAGTGGGTAAATTTACAAACCTTTTTTATTCAAAAAATAATTCCCTATATTTGCAGCCCAAAATACAGTATGAGGACCGGTAGCTCAGCTGGATAGAGCATCAGCCTTCTAAGCTGAGGGTCATTGGTTCGAATCCAATCCGGTTCACAGAAAAAGGTTGTTCAGAAATGGACGACCTTTATTTTTTTAATGAACACAAAAAAAAAGCTGGATAGTACATCCCGATTTTCAATCGGGAGGGTCATTGGTTCGAATCCAATCCGGTTCACAGAGAAAGGTTGCAAAA
>JAYVID010000156.1:0-4356 GCA_043770525.1 Ferruginibacter sp. | reverse complement strand
TATATATCAACAACGAATCTAGGTAAAAAACTAACCAATAATCAACACACAACCACTAGCCAAAGTAGTAATACAAATAGCTTACAAAGTTGTATAGATTGGTATTGGGTAACTACCTACAGCGATGGTTCGCAAACATGGGAATATGTAAATACTACTTGCCCTGGAGACTGTAATGTTTCCAATCCAAATGATGCTTCGTTATGCCCTGCTGGTGATGATGGAAGCTCTGGCGGGGGCGTAGGTGTTGAACTTGATCCAGGGGTAAGTGTTACAAGAAATGTAACTTATACTGTAAGGGAATATCAAGGTGGTATTGAACATTGGAGAATTGTAGGAGCCTTTACAATATCTGGTTTAAAATTTACTGATATTGCAAACAACGTTTTTACTTCAATAACTGCTAATGGAACACCGGGTTGTTCTGCTTTTTTAAATTATCAGCCGTCGTATAGTGGTTTGCCACATATGGCAGGTTATATTGTTTACACAGAAATAAGTCATAGTAGCGGATTATTAAGTTCTACTACAGCATCTGCAAGTGTTACAGGGAAGTTGAATTTCCCTAATTGGTCGACTCCTCGAGTACAATATTATCAGGAGCCACATTTTTGGCAAGCTAGTACAGCTTTATTTTAAACCATTAATATATGAAAAAAAAGCAACTGCAATTTATCGGCTTATTAATATTTAATCTTTTAATACATTCTCATGTATTCTGTCAATATCAAAAAGAAGGTTTAGTAAGCCTTACCAACTCAAGTTTTATTGATTTTAGTAGTAAAATATTAGATACTAAAGATTCAATGATTAAAGATGAGACGAAAATGTGGTTTAAAGATAGCTGTGTTATCTATGAATTAAGAATTCATCTTGAATCTAGTACATCTATAAATGAAGGAACTTTAGTTAAAAAAAGTTATCCTGTTTGGAAATATATTTATCTTGATTTGAGAACTATGATTTGTCAAGACTACCTTAATTTACAGGATACTGCTTTGCCATTTTGTAACTACTCGCTTAAGCCAGATGATGCATCAGGAATTTGGGCTTTTTTTGCACCAAAGAAAGAATCAGATACTCTTCATGGCCTATTTCCACTAAATGATACAATAATAAGTAATACTACTTTTAAAAGAATAAAAATATTATATAAATATTATGAGTATGAAAAATCTTATAGCGTATATTATTTTGATTGTGCTGCTAAACAAAATATGTTTTATTTTAACAGAACATTAGGCGAAATGTATCCTAATTGCAAACCAAGGAAGCTTGACTTTTTTGATTCAACAAATAAACTTATTATCAAGGGAGAAATAAATGTTGTTAGAGATAAATTAAACTTAAAGGAGGATTGTATTTTTAAACAATGGAATAAAAATGCTAAAAATACGAAATTACCAATGCTTACTGTTTCAGAATCCGAAAAAATCCATATTAGTGAACCTGAACACGAAAATCCAACAATCACAATTTTGCCAAGGGAAAAGAAGTAGTCTCCATCTGATTGAATGCTCTATATACCTTCGCTACAATATGTGTTTTATTAATAAGAGTATAAAAAAGCCGTTACTTTTAAAAAGTGTGACGGTTTTTTTAAAATTCTCAAAGCCTCTGTATTTGGCTTAATAAAAAAAGCAAATAATTATTTCCCACTAAAAACCCCATCATCCACCCCTTTATTTATAATGTAATTGCTAAATACAATTTGTGCTTTGCCTTTCTTTCCTTTTAATGGATCTTTAGGAGCTGTAGGTGCTTTGCCATCATCAAAGTCAAACGTTACACCTTTTGGTAGTTTATAGTCTTTTGCATTAAACGAAAAAACAATTTTGCTAGGCAAGCCAAAAGCAGCATGTTCCCCATAAGTCATTTCTAACTCATACGTACCATTGTCTTTAGTAGTAGTTTTAGCCTTTTTAATTAAAAAAGTTGTTTCATCTATGTAAACAGTACTTAGCACTACATCACTATTATCATCTTGTGGTATTAGTTTTGCTACCCTTACCATTACGCCTCCTAGTTTTTCTGTACCAGCATCTAATACGGTAAATTTGTTATCTCCAGTAAGGTTATTCAAGTTTATGCTTACTGCACCTTTTGGTATAAAAGAAATACCACTTTCGCTTTTCAGTTTTAATTTATTGGGTTTTTTAAAATAAATTTTCACCTTGGCTATAGGCACTTTTAAAAAAGCAACATTTGTTTTCATTACTCCTTTGGCTTCATAATCATTTACACTTTCTATTTTAGCTTTTGCTTTGTTTAAAATAATATTTATATCTGTTTGTGCAAAACAAATATGGCTACATGCAATAGCTAATAAGGTAAGTATTTTTTTCATGTTGTAAAAAACGTTGTAATGTTATTTGTAGTTTGTTTTAGTAAATGTTTTAATTAACTCATTACATCTTTTCTTCTAAAAAAGAATAATGCAGCACCAAAGAAAATACCAATATGTGCTAATAAAACATACAAGCTGTTTCTGATAGCTGGCCAATTTTCGATACTGCCTTTTATAGGTATATTCTCTTCATCTACTGCTATGTAAAAAAAACCTTTCCAGCCTACTAAGTAAGATGTAAATAAAAATGGCTTTACAGTTCTATCAATAATAGGCACATTCATATTTGATATAATAGTACATACAATTACAATACATACAGTAGCAATGATAGGGCCTATAGAGTTTTCTGCAAATACAGAAAGTAATAAAGCCAATGCAGCAATAACAGTAAGTGCTACAGTAGCATAACCAAAGGCTAAAACATAACGCCACATTATATCATCTTTTGTAATCTGTGCTATTTCAGAAGATTCTCCGTACACTCTAAAAATAAGCATATCATCAGACCCAAAAATAACTTTACTCATAAATAAACCTAGCAAAGCCATAAAAATTAAAAGCGCCATGGTATAAATTACAGAAGCAATAAATTTTATACCTATAATTCTACTTCTACTAATTGGTTTTGTAAGTAATAATCTAAGTGTGCCCATATTTGCTTCTCCGCTAATAGCATCTCCAGCTATGAGGGCTACAAGAATTGGTATTTGTAATAATAATGTGTTCAGAATAAGGTAACACATAAAATTACCGTTAATAATTTTTATTCTATCTACATCAAAAGTATCGCCAGCGCTTTGCAATAGCATGTTTAAATAGCTACTACCATCTGCTTTAAAGGCACCATGAAAAATAAAAATAATAGCGGCTATTGAGGCAAAGGCAATATAAGTACGTGGTCGTTTAGATATTTTGTATAACTCAATTTGTAAAAGGCTCCACATGTGTATCGTTGTTGGTAAGTGATAAAAAATAATCTTCTAAAGAATGACGAGGTGTTACAGAAAGTATATTCGCATTTAATTGAGATAGGGTTGTAATTAATTCAGGTACAGCTTTCCTATCCATGCGCACACGTATAGATTTATTACTTGTCTCTAATAATGAAGCCCATTTTGTACTTTGTAATTTTGATAGTGTATCTGTATTGTCGGTAGTATTTATTTCAACCAATGTTTTGGCAGGGTCTAATAAGTTGGAAACATTTCCTTCTACTACTTTTTCACCTTTGTGAATAATAATCATTCTATTAGCTATCATTTCTATTTCGCTTAATAAATGAGAGGAAACGATAACCGTTTTACCCATTTCTCTGCTTAGTCTTAAAATAAGGTTTCTCATATCGGCAATGCCTTGTGGGTCTAAGCCATTGGTAGGCTCATCTAATATAATAAGCTTTGGTTGGTGCACCAATGCAATAGCAATTCCAAGCCTTTGTTTCATTCCTTGGCTAAAGGTTTTTGCTTTACTATCATATCTATCTGCTAGGCCTACCATTTCTAATTGATCCATTAAAACTTGCTTTGTGGCTTTTATACCGCTCATTTTTGCAAACAACTTTAAATTATCGTAAGCAGATAAATATTTATATAAATCAGGCCTTTCTATTATAGCACCTGTTTCTTGTAGCATGGAGTAATCATCCAATTCTATTTTTTTGCCAAAAAACTTTATTTCCCCTTTGTTTGGTCTTATAAGTTTTAATAGCATACGCATAGTAGTAGATTTACCTGCGCCATTTTGCCCCAAAAATCCATATACATCTCCCTGATTTACAGTAAACGATAGGTTTTTAACTGCTTTAAAATCACCAAATGTTTTAGATAAGTCTCGTACCGCTAGCAATTCATTCATAAAGCAAAATTACGATGTAAGTAGGGGCTTTTTACAAGTATTTTTGAAAAAAGTAGAAAAATTACTACATCTACACAATAAACAGTCCATTTACTACGTTTAATAGAAAAGCTACTACAAACGCTTTAAAAAACAAACTTTAAAAAACTAAC
>JAYVID010000155.1:0-6282 GCA_043770525.1 Ferruginibacter sp. | reverse complement strand
ATAATTACAGTATTAATGCAGGTGTAAATGCAAAAGTAATTTATAGAAAAGTTGGAAAATTCGCAAATGCTTGGGGTTTTGGTTTAGATGGCGGAATACAAATGCGTAGCAAAAAATGGAGTGTAGGTTTAATGGCAAAAGATGTAACCACTACTTTTAATGCATGGAAATTTAAGTTTACTGAAAAAGAAAAAGAAGCATTGTACCTTGCCAAAAATGAAATCCCTTTAACCTCAACTGAGCTTACAGCCCCAAGGGTTAGTTTAGGAGGTGCATACAAATTTGATATCAATGAAAATTTTAGTTTGGAAACCGAAGCTAATTTAGACTTAACTTTTGATGGAAAAAGAAATACACTTGTGAGTAGTAAAGCTGTAAGCATAGATCCTCATATTGGTTTAGAAGCCTCTATTAAAGATGGTTTTTTTGTTAGAGCTGGTCTTACAAATTTTCAAAGAGCATTGTCAGATGGTGATACATTAAATCAAAAAAAGGTTTGGATTTATCAACCAAGTTTAGGTGCAGGCTTTAAAATAAAAAAAATACATGTTGATTATGCTTTTACAAACTTGGCAAATCAATCAAACCCATTATATACTCATGTTGTTTCTTTAAGAATAAATTTGAGTAAAAAAGACGAAGAATAAAATAAAAAAAGTTATTATGAAGAAGTTATTATTACCATTCTTTTTGTTTATTACCATTGCTGCAAATGCTCAGCTCAATAATAGCTGGATAGACTACAGTAAAACCTACTATAAATTTAAAATTTATAAAGATGAAATGTGTAAGATACCACAGGCCACACTTTCAGTAGCGGGAATAGGAAGTACCAATGCTGATCACTTTCAGCTTTGGAGAAATGGAAAGCAAGTAAGGTTGTATACTTCTGTAAGTGGTGCTCCACTTACATCTTCTGATTATATTCAGTTTTATGGCCGAATGAATAATGGCGAAGCAGATAAACAATTGTACAGAAAACCAGAATTTCAATTGGCAGATAGATATAGTTTAGAAACAGACACCTCTGTTTATTTTCTTACTGTAAATACAAATGCATCCGCAAATTTAAGATTTACAAATGCAATAAATGCAGCTCCGAGCAGTGCTACACCAGATGCTTATTTTATGAGAGATGTAGATGTTTTTTATAAATCAAATTTAAATAGAGGCTTTGGTCAGTATGCAGGGGAATATGTATATTCTTCGTCTTATGATAATGGAGAGGGGTTTACAACTGGTGAAATAACATCTACTGTAAATACATCAAATGTATTAGAACTAGGGCAATATACTGAAACTTTGTCTGGTTTAAATGTATATACTGCTGGGCCTGCTAATTCACTATCTGTAAGAACTAAAATGTATTTGAATACAGGCAATAATTCAAGAAGATTAGGAGTAAAGCTTTTTGGTAATACAATTTTAGCCGATACTACATCGGCAGGTACGCATGCAGTAAATGTTTTAAGAACCAATTTACCTTTGAGTTATTTAACAAACACTAACACAGCAGATTTTAATTTTACCATTAGAAATTTAGGTGTTTATGTACCACCTCCTATAACTGTACCCCCAACAGCTCCTAATTTGGTGCCTAATGAGCGTATGGTAATTGCAACTGTTGGACTTACTTATCCAGCAACTTTTAATTTTAATAATAGTAAAGTATTTGAGTTTTCTTTAGCAGCTTCTGCCGCTGGAAATTATTTGGTAATTGATAATTTCAACTATGGTGTTTCGGCTCCGGCATTATATGATTTAAATACAGGGAAAAGATATATTGGAGATATTGCTTCAACACCAGGAAAAGTGAAATTTGTTTTACCGGCATCTACTGATCCTATAAGAAAATTTTCTTTGGTAAATGAAGAAGCTTCTAATTTCAATTTAGTTAATTCTTTATTAGCAAAAACGTTTATTGATTATAACACAGCAAATACAAGAGGAGATTATGTAATTATAAGCAATCCTGTATTGTACAATGATGGAACAGGTGCAAACCCTGTAGACGCTTATAAAACTTACAGAAGTTCTGCAAATGGTGGTGGGTACAATGCAAAAGTGTATGACATTAATGAATTGAGAGATCAGTTTGCGTTTGGAATTCCTTCTCACCCAGCTGCTATAAAAGACTTTGTGAAAATGATGGATGCACAATATCCAGTAAAACCAAAATTCGTTTTTATTATTGGAAGAGGCTTAACCTATGATGATAGAAGGAGATTAGATTTGCAATCGCCAACTGGCTTTGCCGCTAATGTAATTGTAGCTAATAAGTTAGATTTGGTACCAACCTTTGGATGGCCAGCATCTGATGTTTTGTTGGTATCTGCAAATTTAAATCCAATACAACTTGCAGCAGTTGGTAGATTGGGTGCTATAAGTGGTGCTGAAGTAAAATCATATCTTCAAAAAATAACTGAATATGAAGCGGAGCAAAAAAGACAAAGTCCTTTTGTATCTGATAAAGCATGGATGAAACATGTGATGCAAATAGCAGGAGGTAGAGATATTTATGAGCAAAATGATTTTAATTATTATATGGATAGTTACAATACTATTGCTTCCGATACTTTTTTTGGAGCAAGAGTAGTTAAATTTAGAACATACGCTGGTAATACACAATCATCTGCAGAGTTACAGCTACAAAGTGAAGAAGTTACAAGAAATTTTGAGCAAGGACTAGGTCTTATTTCATATTTTGGTCACTCTGCAGCTACTTCTTTAGAATTTAATTTGGGTAATCCTGAATTGTATAACAATGCTGGCAAATATCCTTTCTTTAATATTAGTGGGTGTAATGCTGGTAACTATTATGCATTTGACCCAGGTAGATTAGCCAGTTTATCTACCTTATCAGAAAAATATTTGCTTACCCCACAAAGAGGTAGTATAGGTTTTTTAGCAAATACCCACTTCGGTATACCAGGCGACTTATTTGAATTTGATACAAAGTTGTATCGCAATTTTTCTCAGGCTATGTATGGAAAAACCATTGGTGAGCAAATTGAAGAAATACGAAATTCATTAAACGGAAATGATCCTAACCTTTGGCACCAACGTAGGGTTCATTTAGAAGAAATAAACTTGCATGGCGACCCAGCAATAAAAATAAATAATTTTGATAAACCAGATTATGCAATAGAGCCACAGCTTGTAAAAATAACCCCTGCTATAATTAGTACAACAGAACCTTTTTTTACATTAAAAATAAAAATGCACAATTTGGGTAGGGCTGTAAAAGATTCTGTTCATTTTTATGTAAAGAGATTAAAGCCAAATACTACAACACCTGAATTAATAGGGCAAGGAATGATTAATATAAAGTATGCTGATAGTCTTACTTACAATATTCCAATTTTTGCCAATACAGATGCTGGTGTAAACAAAATAATGATAGAGTTAGATGATACACAGCTATTACCAGAGTTGTATGAAACCAACAATTATTTTACAACCGATGTAGTAATTTTTGATAATACGCTAAATCCAATAACGCCTTACAACTATGGCATAGTTAACGCACAAAATATCACTTTCTCTGCAAGCACTGCAAATGCATTATTGCCACAAAGTAATTTTGTAATGGAACTAGATACTACCGAATTGTTTAATTCTGCCTTCAAAAAAGTATACAATAAAACAAGTGCAGGTGGTTTGATAGAATTTACACCAACCAATGTAACTTTTACAGATAGTACTGTTTATTATTGGAGAACGGCTGTAATACCAACAGCAGGGCCTACTATTTGGAATAAATCATCATTTGTATATTTAGCGAATAGTAGTGCTGGCTTCAATCAGTCGCATTATTATCAATATTTAAAGGCAGACTATAAGAATATTGCTCTTCAGAACGATCGAAAATTTATTTTTACGCCACGTTCTGTTCAAGTTACGATAAGGACAACTAATTTTCCTCCTGCTCTAAGTGCTGGATTATTTTCATTGACAGTAAGTGGGCAAACTTTGCAAAACGGATTAGCAGCTCCATTGGCAAGTAACAATAATTCATTGAGATTTTACTTGATAGATTCACTAACTTTAAAACCTATTTTCAATCAAATTGTTGGCACTACCGGCTTATATGGTAGCAATATTCCCACACCATTTGCAGCATCTCAAAAAGCTGGGTATTTTCAATTTGATATAAGTAGCGTTGCTAAAAGGCAAATTGTAAAACAATTTTTAGATGATATTCCTAATGGTATAGTATTGGCCATGGTAAATGGTGGTGGAGGAACATTTGATTACCTTCCTTCTCTTTGGGCTACAGATCCAGGTTCTAACCTTTATCAAAGTCTTAAAAATAATTATGGCTTTTCAAATATAGATTTAGTACTAAATAATTATCCTTTTATTTTTGTTTCGAGGAAAGGCACTGGCTTTGCAATCAATCAAACTATTGCAAGTGTATATGGACAAAATATCGATGCAAATTTTGGAGTTAATGGATCTTCTGTTGAGGGTTCTATTACATCTGACGTATTTGGACCAGCAAAAAAATGGAATGAATTGCATTGGAAAGGTAATAATGTAGAAAATACAGTTTTAGATAAAACACGTATTGATATTCTAGGTCTAAATATAAATGGTTCTATAGATTCATTAACATCCGTTAATCCTTCAAGGGATACTACATTAAGTTGGATAAATGCGAATATATATCCTAAATTGAAAATACGTTTAATATCTGGCGATTCTGTAAAAGTAACTCCACATCAATTACGATACATAACATTAAATGCAGATTTATTACCCGAGGGTGCTATTGCTCCAAGCGTAGCTTATACAATGAAAGATACTATAGAAGCTGGTGAGCAAATTGATTTTTCTGTGGCATTTAAAAATGTGAGTAATGTAAAGTTTGACACCTCAATGAAAATAAATTTGAGGATAAGAAACAGTAGTAATGTAGATAATATTATAAGTATTCCTAGAGGTAAAGTATTAATAGCTGGTGATACTTTAAAAGCATCTTATAAAATCCCTACAGAAAATTACTTAGGAAACAATACTTTATTTATAGAGTTTAATCCTAATAATGATCAAAGAGAACAATATTTATCAAACAATTTCTTGTTTAAAAACTTTTTTGTGAAAGATGATAAAGTAAATCCAATGTTGGATGTAACTTTTGATGGTGTACATATTTTAAACAATGATATTGTATCCGCTAAACCAGATATTTTGATTAAGTTAAATGATGATAGCAAATACCTTGGGCTCACAGATAATTCATTGCTTACAGTAAAATTGAAACATAAAAATGAGCCTGCAGTAACTTATAACTTTAATACAGATACATTGCGCTTTATACCTGCCAATATTGCTACAGGAGAAAATACTGCAAAAATTAACTTTAAACCATACCTTTTGAGAGATGGAGATTATGAACTAATTGTAACAGGTAAAGATAGATCCGGAAACAAAGCTGGTGCAATTGATTATCATATTGCTTTTAATGTTTTAAATAAACCTATGATAAGCCAAATGCTTAATTATCCTAATCCATTTACAACTTCTACTGCATTTGTATTTACGCTTACTGGTAGCCAAGTGCCACAGAATATTAGAATTCAAGTACTCACCATTACTGGAAAAGTAGTTAGAGAAATTACTAAAGATGAACTAGGCCCATTACATATAGGTAGAAATATAACTGAATTTAAATGGGATGGAACAGATATGTATGGACAAGCACTAGCAAATGGGGTATACATTTACAGGGTTATAACAAACTTAAATGGTAATACTTTAGATAAGTATAAAACAAAAGGCGACGATACAGATAAGTATTTTGATAAAGGATATGGAAAAATGTATTTGATGAGATAAAATTGTTTTATTCAAAATATAACAGATATAAAAATAGTGGCTCAAATTATTGAGTCACTATTTTTTTAAGAAAAACTAGTTTAATTTTTTTTTAATACTTCGTTGATTTTAAGACCAATTTTTTTTGAAAAAATAATAGAGCCTTTTATGTTTAAATGGATCGGATCTTGAAACATTTCTTTAATAAAACTTGAATCTTTTTCAAAGTGCCAAATAGGAATGTTGTTTTTTAATGTTATTTTCTCTACTTCAATTCCTACATTTTTTGAAATGCTATCTTTATAATGTTGTTGAAAATTAATATTAGGAGGATAAATAAAAACAACCTCACTTTTATTTGCTTTAATAAGCGTAATCAAATCATTCAATTTTTTTAACCCTTTTTGAAGATCATTCTTATTTTCATTTATTACAGAATCCGAAGTGTTTTCTTCTTTAAAA
>JAYVID010000154.1:0-41076 GCA_043770525.1 Ferruginibacter sp. | reverse complement strand
CAATTAGAAGTATTGGGTATTTTTTCGGTAGCAAGGTTTACTTACTTTCCAGAATCTGTAAAGAAAACCACTTCTGTATTTTCTCCTTTTTTTACCGCTAACCTTGGCTTAGATGTTTTTTTTGAAGGGCAAGAAAAAGACAATTATTCTACAAGTTTAATTGGATTATCCGCTTTACAAAATGTAAACAAAAAAATAAAATTAAAATGGATGATAAGCCGTTTTAAAGATAAGGAAAAAGAAAATTTTGACATTGCTGGTTCGTATCTTTTTGGTGATAGAGATTTTGATAATACCAGTGCTACTTTTGGGCAAATTACAAATGCATTGGGTGCTGGCTATTACCAAAACTATGGTAGAAATAGTTTAAATATAGATGTATACAATGTTTCCCATAAAGGCAGCTACGATTTTAAAAATAATTTTATACAATGGGGTTTATCAGCAGAGCAAACCAATATAAAAGATAAACTTTATCAATTTGAATACAGGGATAGTGCAGGTTATTCATTACCCTACACTCCTGGGGCATTGAGCATTTTTAATGTACAAAACAGCAGTACCAATTTAGCCATACAAAAATACAGTGGCTACATACAAGATAATATAAGAATAAGCAAACGCAATGCAGATGTAACTTTGCAGGCAGGTGTTCGGTTTAATTACAACAGTTTAAACCAACAATTATTGCTAAGCCCAAGAGCACAATTAAGCTACAAACCATATAGCAAAAAAGATGTGGTATATAAAATTGCAGCAGGTGTATATAGCCAACCCCCGTTTTATAGAGAGTTAAGAAAACTAGATGGCTCATTAAACCTAGGCATAAAAGCACAACAAAGTGTGCAAGTAGTAGCTGGGGCAGATTATTATTTTAAAGGCATAGGCAACCGCCCAATGCGCCTTACAACTGAGGCTTATTATAAAAGTATGAGTAATGTAGTCCCTTATGATATTGACAATCTAAAAATTCGTTACCTAGGTGCAAACAATGCAAAAGCTTATGCAACTGGCTTAGAATTTAGGCTGTTTGGAGAGTTGGTAAAAGATGCTGAAAGCTGGATAAGTATTGGCTTTATGCGTACCAAAGAAAACTTAAATAATGATACTTACTACGATTATAAAAATGCTGCTGGCGAAATAATAAATAGTTCAACTACAGATAGAGTAGTAAAAGATAGCATTCTCAACCAAGTAGGTTTTGTGCGTCGCCCATCAGACAGAAGAATTACGGTAGGTTTGTATTTAGAAGATTATTTACCCACCAATAAAAATTTTAAACTACATCTAAATGCAATTTACGGCAGCAATATGAGCTATAATATACCAGGCTCTACAAAGTATAGAAATGGACTTATCATACCCTCGTATATTAGAGTAGATATGGGTTTTAGCGCATTATTGCTTAGCGAAAAATCTCAAAGAAGAAGCCACAACCCTTTTAAAAAATTTGAAAATATATGGGCAAGCTTAGAAGTTTTCAATTTAATAAATAGAGAAAATACCATTTCTTTTCAGCTTATAAAAGATTTTGCAAACAATACCTATGCTTTACCCAACAGGCTTACACCAAGGTTATTAAACCTGAAAATAGTGGGTAGATTTTAATAAGAAGTTTCTTCACATAATAATAACATGATGTGTATATTTTTTTGCTTCTGCATCATTACTATTCTTTAAATTTGAAAAAAAGCGATTTGTTGGTATTAAAAACACCAACGTATTTTTAATTAAACCACGTAAAAAGAAATTGACAGAAACGATTATCAATTTAGAAAATGTAAACCCAATCGAATTTTTCGGAGTTAACAACGGCAAGCTCGACATTCTGAAAAAAAAGTTTCCTCTTTTAAAAATTCTGAGTAGAGGAACTCAAATAAAACTAAGTGGAGCATCAGAGCAAATTGAAGATGCTAAAGAAAAAATAGATTTACTCATAAAGTATTTAGAACGAAGCGGCCACATGAGCGAAAATTATTTTGAACAAATACTAGGTGGTGATGATGAAAAATCTGTAGATAATTTTATAGATAGAAACCCAAATGATGTACTAGTATTTGGGCCAAATGGAAAAACGATACGAGCTAGGACTGCCAACCAAAAACTAATGGTGCAGGCATGCGATAAAAATGATATTGTATTTGCCATAGGCCCAGCAGGTACAGGTAAAACATACACAGCAGTAGCTTTGGCAGTGCGTGCTTTAAAAAATAAAACAGTAAAGAAAATTATTCTTACACGCCCTGCAGTAGAAGCAGGTGAGAGCCTTGGTTTTTTACCAGGTGATTTAAAAGAAAAAATAGATCCATACCTACGCCCGTTATATGATGCTTTGGATGATATGATACCTGCCGACAAACTTGCGTATTACATGAGCACTCGTACCATTGAAATTGCTCCACTAGCATACATGCGTGGGCGTACATTAGATAATGCATTTATTATTTTAGACGAAGCACAAAATACAAATGACTTACAAATAAAAATGTTTCTAACCCGTATAGGTCCCAATGCAAAAGCTATCATTACAGGAGATCCTACGCAAGTAGATTTGCCAAAAAATATGCAAAGTGGCTTGTGGCGTGCTACCCGTTTGTTAAAAAATATTGATGGTATTTCGCATATTGAATTAGATGAGGAAGATGTAGTAAGACACAAATTGGTAAAAGCCATTATTAAAGCTTATAACAAAGATGATAAAGAAACGATGGAGGAAAAAGAAGCAGAGCAAAAACGATTTAAAGCAGCTAGGTCGGCGTAATTTAAAATAATAGTATTTTTTAAGGTAGCTTTGGCTACCTTTTTTTATAAACAATAGCCTTGAATACACGAATAATACAAACTATAAAATTTAGCTAGTCCGTTAAATTATTAAAGTTATCAGCCTGAGCTTGGTCGAAGGCGGATTTCATTAGGTACAACGGGTTCGACAAGCTCACCCTGACATTATTCTTTTTTGGACTTTGTATTATTTATAATTGGTATAAAGTTTAGTATAAACGGTTTATGCATTCGTATAAATAAATTCAATAAAATAAAAAATTATGATAATAAAAACCCGAAGACTAATTTATATTTTTATTTGTTCTTTATTATTTAGCTGTGCTTCAAATAAAAAAGATGCTCCAAAAACACCCAATGAAACTTTTGTAATTTTTTCAAATGCCATAACAAAGAAAGATTTTTCAACAGCTTTAAAATATGCTACCAAAGAAAGTCAAATTATAGTTAGAATATTAGCATCATCTTTGAAAAAAGAAAAAAATATAGGTGCTTTACAACCTTTTGATTCATCCAATTTTGATTTTGGAAATGCTGTAATTAAAAACAAGGAGGCAACAATTCCATTAACAAATAAGGAATCTAAAATGACAATCAATTTTCCTTTGAAAATGGAAGATGGTGTTTGGAAAGTATCTTTTGAGGCAAACAGTTTTATAGATATGATAATGTCTGCTACAAAGGAAAATCCCTCGAATAATAAAATAAGCCCTTCGAATAATATCGAAAACCTAAATATAGATTCTATGGAAAAAGAAATGCCGCAATTAAAAATATTCCTACAGAATAAAATTTAAATATCAGAAATAAGTTTTTTATTTTTAAAACATCTTTTTAAGTTTTACATTTGATATATGAAAAAAATATTTTTCGCATTTTTTGCAATTGCCTTTTTTACTTGCAACGAAGCAGAAACTAAAAAAACTGCGAACACCTCTATGGATGTAGGTAGGGATTTTATAAGAGCTACGCTAGATGGTAATTTTAAAGATGCTGAAACACTGTTGTTAAAAGATTCTATAAATACCCAGTTGTTTGAGCGTTATGAAAAATACTATACAAATCTTTCAGCAGACATAAAAGATGGATACAAAAAAGCCTCTTACACAATAAATAAATTTGATGAGTCGCAAAATGACAGTACCGTTATTATCAACTACAGCAATACTTACATGAAGCAACCACAAAATATAAAACTAATAAAAAAAGATAAACAGTGGGGAGTAGATTTTAAATATACAACAGGCGATACAAGCATTTCGAAATGATGAATCTTAAAAATATATTATTGGTAGGTTTGGGTGGAGGTATTGGTGCTATGTTTCGGTTTTATATTTCTACACTACACAAAGGCACGTTCCCTTTTTCTACCTTGCTCATAAATATAATTGGTAGTTTTTTTATAGGAGTAATTTTTTTCTTAAACATAAAAAACGAACATTTTTCTGAGGAGTTAAAACTATTTTTAGCAACGGGTATTTGTGGAGGCTTTACAACATTTTCTGCTTTTAGTTTAGAAAACATACAACTCATAAAGCAAGGAGAGTATGGCATTGCAGGTTTATATATATTTGTAAGTATTGCTTTTTCTTTACTAGCTTGCTTTGCAGGTTTAAAAATAACGAATCAACTTTTTTAAAAAATATTTAAATTAAAACTATGTACATATTACATCCATGGCATGGCGCAGATAGTGGGCACAATACTCCCACACAGGTAAATGCAATTATTGAAATTTCTAAAGGTAGCAGTTGCAAATATGAAATAGATAAAGCCACTGGATTATTAAAACTAGATAGAATCATTTATTCGTCTTTTCATTACCCAATCAATTATGGTTTTATTCCAAAAACATTGGGAGATGATGGAGATCCACTTGATATATTGGTATTGTGCAGTGAAAGTATAAATCCGCTATGCCTGGTAAAAGCTACTGTAATAGGCAACATGCAGATGATAGACAATGGAGAAAAAGATGATAAAATAATAGCTGTAGCTACCAACGATCCCTCTGTAAATCATTTAAAAGATATAAACGACTTGCCAGAGCATTTTATAAATGTGCTTAAAAATTATTTTGAAAACTATAAAGTACTAGAAAATAAAATAGTAGAAATAGATGATTTTCAAAATAAAGAAACGGCATACAAAGTAATAGAAGATGCAATCGTAATGTACAAAGATCATTTTGACAAAGATGGAAAACCTAAAAAATAAAAAAATGGATTCTCAAACGATTATCATTCTACTAGCCATAGGATTGGCCGCAGGCTTGCTTGGAGGTATGGTAGGTGTAGGTGGAGGTATTATTATTGTGCCCGCACTCATTTATTTTTTAGGTTTTAGCCAGCATACTGCACAAGGCACTTCGCTTGGGCTTATTATGCTACCAGTAGGTATTTTAGGATTTTTACAATATTATGCTAGTTGCCAAAAAGCTGGCACTCCTATTAATTTTTATGTAATTGGTATTTTAGCCATTGCTTTCGTATTAGGCAGTTTTTTTGGAAGTAAAATAGCTTTATCAATTCCGCAAGATGTTTTAAAAAAGTGCTTTGCTATTTTATTGGTACTAGTAGCGGTAAAAATGCTTTTTTTTGATAAACCAAGCACAACAAAACAAGCTAATACTATCATAGAAAAAAATAATACGATGTAATTTTTTATGGAATGTAATCATAAATCCATCTAACTAAAAAACAAACTGCACGCATACGCTACAATGCATTTGCAACACCACGATAAAGACGATAAAGAACTACTGCAATGTTTTCACAAAGATGGAAACAATGAGTGGCTTGGTGTATTGCTACAACGCTACACAGGCTTACTATTGGGGGTAAGTATGAAATATTTAAAAAATGAAGATGATGCAAAAGATGCTGTACAACAAATATTTTTAAAAGTTATAAATGAGCTTCAAAAATACAAAGTAGATTATTTTAAAAGTTGGGTATACATGATTGCAAAAAATCATTGCCTAATGAAACTGAGGGATAAAGGCAAACAAACAACCGAAATAAAAGACAGTACCTTACGGGCAGAAGATGCCCTTGAAGCAAAAGAAAATATAGCACAAAAAGAAAACAGTCTCACTTTATTAGAAACAGCATTAAAATTATTGAACGAGGAGCAACGAATTTGTGTAACTTTATTTTATCTTGAAAAAAAATCGTATCAAGATATTGTAACACATACAAACTATAGTATGATGCAAGTAAAAAGCAACATACAAAACGGAAAAAGAAATTTAAAAATACAAATGGAAAGAATGACAAATCATGAGCAATGATTTAGATAACATATTACCCACTGGTGCAAACGATGATGCTGCAAAGCAAGCAGGTTTGCATGCATTAAACGATGATCTTTTTGCAGAAGATGATGATACTGCTTTTGAAGTAGAAGCAGCAGAAGGTTTGGCACAATTAGCTCCTACTCAAGTATCTTTTATTGTAGATAAACTAAATGCAGACTTACACAAAAAACTAAGAAAAAAGAAAAAAGAAAAGCGTGGCATCCCAAGCCAACAAGGGCTTTATATAACTATTGTTACACTTTTATTACTGATAATATTGGGGTATATTGTTGTGAGAAAGTTGTTGGAATAAAAAAAGCCCGCAATTTCTTACAAGCTTTCTAACATCAAATGTCTTATGTCTAAATATCTCCTACTCCACTTCCACCTGCTTATTTGTTAATGCTCCTTCAAATACTTCAGGTATAAATATTCTTTCTTTTGTCAAATATCCATTTCCTTTTTCTAAAAAATGTACTTTCATATTTTCAATACTTATGGGGCATCCGTCTGGTATATCTGCAATATTGCTGTGGCGTATATCATGCCCATCTAATATTACCACAAGCCCACTACCAATGGCTTCCATTTTATTTCCATCGCTTACCAGTACACCTGTATCTTCGCCTAGGCCTATTCCTATGCAAGATGGATTGCTAGAAACCGCTTGTGCAAGTCTTCCAAAGCGCCCACGTTTTTCAAAATGAGAATCAAAAATTACATCATCCATAAAACCAAGCCCAGTCGTTATTTTTACTTCCCCCTTTAGGTGTGCTTTAGCAGCATTACCTTCATAAATCATGGTATTACTCATAGCCATAGCTCCAGCTGATGTGCCCGCTACTAAAAAATCTGTCTCATCATTATATCGTTGCAAAATGATTTCTAAAAACTTTGTACCGCCAAAAGTAGTAGTAAGCCTAAGCTGGTTGCCTCCACTAAACATTACTGCATCGCAAGTTTTTAAACGCTCAAGATATTCATCATTAGCAGCATCTGCACGGTTGCGTATATGCATAAGCCCTATTTCTTTGCAGCCTATTTTACTAAATGCATACAAATAATTTTCGCCTACTTCCACAGGTATCATACTAGCAGTAGTTATTACCTCTATTCGTTTTTCTTCGCCACCTATCTCCTCCACAATTTTGCGAAGAATACCTAGTTCAAAAAAATTGAGGTTGTTACGGTGTATTTGTCCCGTTTCTAAGTCTGTACCTTTATCTTCTGCTCCGCCAATGGCTAGTAGCTTCCCTTTTGCAAATTGCATGCACGTTTATATTGTGGTTATTACAAAAATAACGCAATACCGCTAATATTATTTTATTGTTATTAACTGAATGTGAATATTGGTGATAAATTTATGCTTACATTTTAAAACAAACTAGTAAATAAATCTTTAAAATTAAAAAACAAAAAAATTATTTTTACGTGTAAAATATCGTTTACTTCAGCGAAATGTGTTATTTTTATACTACATTTCGCTAACTTACTTTTAACATTATGATAGGAAGAGACGAAGAAATACAAGCATTAAACAATCTACTAGATTCAAGAGAGGCAGAACTAGTAAGCGTTTTGGGGCGTAGGCGTGTAGGAAAAACATACCTCATAAGAGAGGTATATAAAAAAAATATTGTGTTTGAATTTGTAGGAATTCAAAATGGTACAAAGCCTGAGCAGTTGCAAGCATTTACATTTAGCTTACAACAATATTTTGGTAAAACAGCTGTACCAAACAAACTCACCAGCTGGCTAAAAGCATTTCAACGATTGATAGAAATACTAACTGCCTATAAATGCAAACATAAACAAGTTGTTTTTATAGATGAACTACCTTGGATAGCAGGCATAAAACCTGAATTTTTAAAAGCCTTTGGTTTTTTTTGGAACAGCTGGGCAAGTAAAAACAATATAGTAGTGGCTATATGTGGCTCTGCAGCAAGCTGGATGATAAAGCAAGTAATAAACAATAAAGGCGGCCTACACAATAGAGTAACCAAGCAAATATATTTGCAACCATTTACCTGTAGCGAAACAAAGGGATACTTACTACAACGAAAACTAAAGTTTACAGATGAACAAATTACAGAAATATACATGACACTTGGCGGTATACCGTTTTATTTAAAACAAATAGAAAAAGGAAATAGCGTAGCACAGGTAATAAACAAAGTTTGCTTTGAAACCAAAGCACCCCTAAAAAATGAATTTAATAATTTGTATGCTGCATTATTTACCAATCCTGCTAAATATATTAATGTTATAAAAGCCTGTTATAGCAAGTGGAAAGGTGTAACCCAAAGTGAGATAATAAAAATAAGTGGCATAGCAAGCGGCGGCTCACTTACAAAAATATTGGCAGATTTAGAAATATCGGGTTTTATAAAAAGCACACTACATTTTAGCAATGTAAAAAAAGAAAAATTGTATAGGCTTACAGATGAATTTTCGTTGTTCTATTTAAAATTTATGGATAATAAAAATACCAGCAATTGGAATTTGATAAGCAAAACCCAACCATTTAAAGTTTGGCTTGGCTACGCTTTTGAAAACTTTTGTTTTAAACATGTAGATAAAATAAAAAATGCATTAGGCATTAGCGGTATTATTACAGAGCAATATTCATACAATATAAAAAGCACAGAAAAAAATAGTGGTGGGCAAATAGACTTAATAATAGATAGAAACGACCAATGTATAAACTTGTGCGAAATAAAATATTACGAAAATCCTTTTACGATTACAAAGCAACATGAAGCTTTATTAGAAAAAAGGGTACAAAATTTTAAATGGGAAACGAATAGCAATAAAACAGTGTTTGTCACTTTTATTACAAAAGCTGGTTTAAAAAATAAGTCAGCAATAGTAGGCAATGAAATTTCATTACCTATTTTTTATAAATAAAATCTATTTTTACGTATAAAATATCATTTACTCTAGCGAAATGTGTACTTTTTTACCCACATTTCGCTGGTTTACTTTTTTAGAAGACATTTAGTTTTTTTACAAAAAAACTACTGAGTTACTTTTCTAGTTGCATTTTTTAAAATACCATTCCACTCATTATTATTATCTTTTTTTGCAATACCAACTCATTTACATAACTTCCATTTTAACTTTTAAAAAACTAAAACAAAATATATTTTATGAAAATTTTAGAAATAAAAGCTTTGCGTGGCCCCAACTACTGGAGTGTAAGAAGAGAGAAGCTAATACAGATGAAAATAGATTTGGAAGAGATGGAGCAACAGCCTACAAATAAAATAACAGGTTTTAGAGCAAACTTAGAAAGGCTTTTACCCAGTTTATTTAGCCATAGATGTAGTGAAAATAAACCTGGTGGTTTTTTTGAAAGAGTAGATGAAGGCACTTGGATGGGGCATGTAATGGAGCACATAGCACTAGAAATACAAACCCTAGCAGGCATGGATATGGGCTTTGGACGCACTAGGGGCACTGGCAAAGAGGGAGAGTATTATGTTGTGTTTAATTATATGGAAGAAGCGGTAGGTACTTATGCAGCAAAAGCAGCATTTAAAATTTGCGAAGCATTAATAGCAGGAAAAGATTATGAGCTTGCTGGCGATATACAAACCATGCGTGAGCTGAGAGAAGAAACACGCCTTGGGCCAAGCACTGGCTGCATTGTAGAAGAAGCTGCAAAAAGAGGTATCCCATTTATTAGACTAAACAAAAGTAGCCTTGTGCAACTTGGCTACGGCGTAAACCAACAAAGAATAAGGGCTACCATAGCTGGCACTACCAGTTGCATAGCTGTAGATATTGCAGGTGATAAAGACGAAACAAAACGATTGCTTGGAGATGCTGAAATACCTGTACCAAAAGGAAGTTTAATTCGCAGTGAAGAAGGATTACTAGAAGCAATAGACAAAATAGGCTACCCTGTGGTGTTAAAACCACTTAATGGCAACCATGGAAAAGGCGCTACCACCAATATTGTAAACTACGAGCAAGCAGTACAAGCTTTGGAAGCCGCACAAAAATATGGCCGTACAATTATTGTAGAAAAATATATTACTGGGTACGATTTTAGGGTACTCTGTATAAACAATAAATTTATTTGCGCAGCTCTACGTACACCCGCAGCCGTTACTGGTGATGGTGTACATAGCATACAATGGCTTATAGATGAAACCAACAAAGATGAACGTCGTGGGTATGGGCATGAAAAAGTATTAACACAAATTACAGTAGATGATTTTACCAAAAAAATGCTGGATGATAAAGGGTATACTTTAGAAACCATCCCAACAAAAGGCGAACAGGTATTGGTAAAACCTACAGCCAACTTAAGCACTGGTGGTACATCTACAGATGTTACAGAAGAAGTGCATCCTTCCAATATTTTTATGGCTGAGCGTATAAGCAAAATAATAGGATTAGATATATGTGGCATAGATATTATGGCGCCTAACTTAAAAGTGCCAATTGCAGAAAATGGAGGAGCTGTTCTAGAAGTGAACGCAGCACCAGGTTTCCGTATGCACATAGAACCATCCGAAGGTATTGCACGCAATGTAGCGGAGCCAGTTATTGATATGCTTTTTCCTAATAAAGAAAACAATGGCTTAATACCAATTATTGCAGTAACAGGTACAAATGGTAAAACAACCACCTCTCGTTTGGTAGCGCATATAGCCAAAACAGCTGGCTACAAAGTAGGCTATACTACCAGTGATGGTGTGTACATACAAAACCAAATGATGATGAAAGGAGACTGCACAGGTCCTGCTTCTGCACACTTTGTATTAAAAGATCCTACAGTAGATTTTGCTGTGCTAGAAAGTGCAAGAGGTGGTATGCTAAGAAGTGGATTAGCTTTTAGAAATTGTGATGTAGCTATTGTAACCAATGTAGCATCGGACCACATGGGCTTGGGCGGCATAGATAGTTTGGAGCAAATGGCTAGGGTAAAATCGATAGTGCCAGAAACGGTATACAAGCATGGTTTTGCTATACTAAATGCTGATGATGATTTGGTGTATAAAATGAAGGAAAATTTGAAATGTAATATTGCTTTGTTTAGTATGGATGAAACCAATCCAAGAATTATTGAACATTGCAAAAAAGGTGGGCATGCTGCTGTTTTTGAAAATGGATATGTTACTATAATGAAAGGTACTTGGAAGATAAGGATAGAAAAAGTATCTAACATACCTATAACTTACGGTGGTAAAGCTTTGCATAATATTATGAATACTTTGCCCGCTATTTTATCTACCTATTTATATAGAAATATTAAAGTAGCAGATATTAAGCTTGCACTAGAAACGTTTATACCATCACCTACACAAACACCAGGCAGGCTAAATTTATTTCAGTTTAAGCATTTTAAATTTTTAGCTGATTTTGCACATAACCCTGCTGGCTTGCAGCTCCTTTGCGACTTTGTGAGCAAGCTAGATGGCACACCAAAAGTAGGCATCATAAGTGGTACAGGAGATAGAAGGGATGAAGATATTAGAGAACTTGGCGTAATTTCTGCAAAACATTTTGATGAAATAATTATTCGTCAAGATAAACACCTGCGTGGCCGCACTGCAGAAAACATAGTAGATTTATTGGTAGAAGGTATAAAATCTGTAAAAGGGAATGACGAAGTGCCTATTACCATTATTTACAACGAAAAAGAAGCCATTATGCATGCTTATAATACGGCAAAACCTGGCTCACTTATTACTATAATGTGTGATGTAGTGGCAGAAGCACTTGACTTAATAAAAAGTTTAAAGGAAAAAGAAGATAGTGAATAGAAATAAATAGCCTAAAAGTAAAAAAAGTGAAAAATACTTTGCCTTTTTTTACAAAACCCTTATTTTTGCAATCCCAAACACAAATCGTGTTTTGAGATTGGGTTATGGTGTAACGGTAGCACAACAGATTTTGATTCTGTTTGTCTAGGTTCGAACCCTGGTAACCCAACAAAAACCTCAGTAGCAATACGGAGGTTTTTTGTTTTTATAGCATCATCATTTTTTCTACTTTTTTGTTTTGCTTTTTTTAGACTTTACGACAACAGA
Source organism: Ferruginibacter sp. (assembly GCA_043770525.1). GTDB lineage: Bacteria > Bacteroidota > Bacteroidia > Chitinophagales > Chitinophagaceae > Ferruginibacter. The sequence continues at coordinate 28,953 of JAYVID010000154.1, read as the reverse complement.
ATCTTCCATACCATAATCTGGTTTTTGCTCTTCGTCAAACTGTCCATTTTTAATAAGCTCATTTTCTAGATCTTTCAGTCTATAAACTGCAGTTCGTGTTTCTCCTAAAAAGGAAAATTGGCTTTTTGTTTTTATGGTTGTTGGTATATCAAAAAGAAAATCTGCCTTTACTTTAAAAAACTCATCTGCTATAATCTGAACTTCATTTTCTTTTTCAGCAGCTGGGTTTTGAATTCCAATATTCATTTTAGTACCATATTGCACATCCGTTTTTGCATAAACTCCTTTACTATTAATATTTAACACCCAAAATATTTTAGCCCCATTACCTGCATTGTAAGCTTCAGCTAAGCTGTCATCTTTTACCTCCACTACTTTAACAACATCAGCTTGTTTTAGTGTTAACTTTCCTTCTACTACATCTATTTTCTTATAGCTAAAAGGTGCTAATTTTAATTTGCTATTGTTAATAGATATATTCACTTCAGTTTCATTTTGATTATCTACATAAAGTTCTATTTTGTTAGATTTGAACACAAAATAAACGCCTATCAATGATGTAAAAATTAGAGCTATTATTCTACCTACAGTTCCCACTTTTTCATATACCACATGTGAGTTTATTTTTTTAGCCTGCTTTCTTATTTGCAAATAATCTAAACCCAATATTAAACCCACTACAGAAAGTATAGATACTGCAGCAAGCATTAAATAACTAGCATTTGGAAAAAATGAAATGATAATGTAGGCTAGCAAGCAAGCAGGTATAGCCATTGCTAACGCTGTTAAGGCAAGTACGAATAATTGAGGCATAAATGATTTTTAAATAAAAAAATAAAACATTTTTTAAAGTTGAACAAATATACCCTCACTTTTATTATTAAAAACAAAAGTTTGAACTTTAGTTCCTTTTAATTGATGGGTATTATCTGCATTAAGAAAGTCAAAATAGTTTTGTTGCACTAAGATAGTGGTATTATTTATTTACACCTTAGTTAAATTTTCAAAGCCGTAAAATATAATCGATATTTTTTTAAAATTCGATAACAGTTGTCCTTCTACTTTTTAAAATATAATTTTTCCATTTGTAGGATTGTACGGTAGTATTTAATTCGATAATATTTTTTCTTGAGGAAAATATTTTTCTCTCAATCTCCGCAATAATTATAACATACACAAATTAAAGCCGAGCAAATAATTGCTCGGCTCATAAAAAATATGAACCCTTTTATTATTGTACTTTAAATTTTCCAGTAAAAAAGTTTACCGTTAAATTGTAATTACCGTTTGTAGTTGGTCCTTTAAAATTTTGTGGGAAATTATATCCAAAATCTCCACCTGCCCATAAGCCAGGTAGAGAATTATCTTGTACAGCGTATTTATTGCTCCAATCACCATTTACTGGTAATAATAAATATTCTTTATTTCCTGTCATTGGAAGAGCGGTTGCTTTAAACTCTGCGGAGTTTAATCTTGTAAGTTGCTGCGTAGGCACTGGCACAGGATTATTCCATCCGCCAGCGGTAGCATCACCTACAATAAATAAATTATTGGGCAATGTGCTAGTAAAAGGAGTAACTTTAAATTTACCTGATTGAAAATTTAACTCAATTTTATACCAACCACTAACTGCAGGGGCAGGAAAGTTTTGGGGTAAGTTGAAACCAAAATCTCCACCACTTGCTAAATTTGGTATAGTATTGTTTTGTACAGAAAACTTATTATCCCAACTACCATTTAACGGTAAAACCAAGTATTGGTTACCACCAACTAAATTAAATACCCCACCAAAAGTAGTAGCATCAATTTTAGCAAATTCCTGTGTTGGTACTGGTACAGGATTGTTCCATCCACCTTGGCTCGCATCGCCTACTAAAAATAATTTTCCTGTAATAGGTAAAGCTACTTTTGGTGGAATTAAGTATGGAGTATATTTTACTTTTACGGTGTTAGAAGATAATTTTTCGTTGTTGTTACCATAAGAAGAAACAATTCTTACATCCATATCATAAGCAGTATTAAAAGCAAAGCCATAGCTTAGTGCAAGTGCGTTCAAATCTTTTGCTATCATTGTTGTAGAAAGATTTCCAACCATTGTTTTTTTAAATGCTTTACTAAAATTTCTTCCCGTTGAATCTATTTCCAAAATATATTTATACAAAGATGGGTCTTGAGCATACTTCGGACTTGTCCAGTTAAATGTTACCGCTACATTATTAGAATCTGCTGGTGCAGGAGCGATAGCTGCAACAGAACTAGTCATAACAGGTGAAACACCAGCTTCAAAAATTGAGTTCTCCTCAACCTTTGACAAATTATCTGTTTTACTACAAGCAGAAAATAAACCAACACTGAGAGAAACAATAAATAGGTTTTTAAATATTTTTTTCATGTTTATATAAGTTTTTCTAAATTATAAAATGGTGCAAGTTTTATTTACAAGATCTACAGTTATAGTATAAGTACCCGCTACTGATGGAGTACTTATTGGATCTGGATCTGCACCACCTCCGGGGTTTACACTTATAGTTCCTCCAGTTGCAGGACAGCCACCCCATTGTGGTTGCCATGCACCACTAACCGTTAAAAATTTGTATAACTTGCCAGGTACAAATGCTTGTGTGATAGTAAACTTTTTTGTAACTCTATTGTAAGCGAATTTTTGAGGTGCTGGTGGTGCGTTTGTCCAACTTGAAACACAAGCATCACCAGTAATCCATAAGTCTGGATCTACAGAATATGGTTTTACTGTGTACGTTAAAATATTTGAAAATTGGTTTGTAGCATTCACATCAGACTCTAAACCAATAGATGATTTAATTCTTACTTTAATGCTATAAGTTACATCAGGGCTTAATCCTAATCCACCTTCAATAACATCTTTTATCAAAAAATCATTTAATTCGCCCTGTGTAAATGATTTAGACAAGTCAGATTTTACTGTTGTAAAATTTGCGAATTTTTTTCCGCCAACTGTATCTATTTGAATTGTATAATTTACATCTTGAGAACTAATTCCGTTAGATAATTTATAATTTGGATTTGTCCATGTAAGTGTAGCAGCAGCAAAATCTTTATTAATTTTTAATAAAGGAATATTTCCTGTTACATTAGATGATGCAACTATTGGGCTTCCCCCAACAAATGTTACTTGATTATCTTCCTTTTTACAAGCTGCAAAAGTTGCAGCAAATAAAAAGAATGCTATTATTTTTTTAATTGTCGTGTTCATATAATTATTTTTAAAATTTATTTATTGATAATCTGTATTTTGAGTTAAATTCGGATTTGCAGATCTATTTACTGCAGGTACAGGATAAATATTATACTTTGAATTTACAGCAGTTCCAGAAGCAACTCCACCTTTCCATGGCCATAAATAAGTACCCGTTGTTAACAAATTATAACGAACCAAATCTGTACGACGATGGCATTCCCAATACAATTCCCTTCCTCTTTCATCTAGTATAAATTGTAAATTTAAATCTCCAGTACCCACTTGCCCAATATTACCTGGGCCATAACTGTTGTTATAAGCTCTAAATCTAATTTTATTCAAATGAGCTATAGCAGTGGTTGCATCAGCACCAGTACCACCCCTTAAAAATGCTTCTGCATAAATCAAATACATTTCAGATAAACGAAAAACGGGGAAATCAATATCAGCAAAATTCTTATCTGGATCATTTGCAGCAGCATTATCTGTTTTCTTATTTACAAATTTCTTTACATGTGGTCCAGTATTAAAATCTCCAATATCAGTAATAGCAAGCTGAGCATTACCCGTACCAAAACTCGAAGTAGTGAACATGGCTCTTTTATCAGTAGCTCCCGTTTTATCTGAAAACAAGTTTACAAGAGAAGAAGTTGTTCTGTAACCATACCATCCTCCGCCTGCACCATACTCGGTAGCATCGTCTCCGGCAGCACAATGAATTAAAAAAGAAGTATTACCATAAGATTGTGTTCTTAATCCATCACAATTTATAGCCCATATTATTTCATCTTTTCTCAAATGATTATCAGCCATAAATAATTGATGGTATGCTTGGTAACCATTAACATTTGTTTGAGCTAAAGTATATCCTGCGCTTATTACTTTATTAGCATAAGTTATTGCATCCGTATTTCTTGCTACACCAGTGTATACTTGTGCATTTAAATACATTCTTGCCAATAAACTCCAAGCGGCAGATTGATCTACTCTTCCATATTCAGCAGTTTTTGCAACAGCAAGTTGACCATCTATTGCTTTTAATTCTGTCTCTACATAATTAAACAAATTTACCCTGCTTATTTCTTTTGGCAAAGCAGTTCCTATTAAATCTGCCTCAGTAATAAAAGTTGATTTACCAAATAAATCAATCATTACCCAATAATTGAAAGCTCTTAAGAATCTAACCTCAGCTATAGATTTTTTAATTTCCGCACCATCTGCACCAGCTATTCCTCTCTCTGCAAGTTTTGCATCTGTAGTTTCTCTCAAATACTCGTTTATTAAAGTGATGTTATAAATTGGTCTTGCATACCAACCTTTTAAATAAAAGTCAGCACTTGTCCAATCCATTTCATGAAAATCCTTAATTGTTTCATCATTCCAAGCCACTACTGCTTCATCGGTAGGCAACTCCTGTGCATTAAACAATCCTCTTAAAAAGGCTACTTGCTTTCCTTCATCAAGCCCACCAGTAATATCCGCAGAGCCTGCAGGCCCTTGGTTACCGGTAGATGATAAGGTGCCATAAATTTTTGCTAAAACAGATTTATAACCAGCTGCTGTTGCATAAGCCTTCTCTGGTGTAAAATCATTTTGTGGAAACAGATCTAGTTTCTTAGCACAAGATTCTAATAATATTATTGCGAAAAAAGCAACAATAGTGATTGATATTTTGTTATATTTCATATAATAAAAAATTTAAAAAAAAATTAAAAATCGATACTTGCTCCAAGTGAAATAACTCGTGGTCTTGGATAGATGTTATTATCCAATCCTTGATCGCTTGAATTTTCTGGATCTAACCCAGTGTATTTAGTTATTACAAATACGTTTTGTACACTGCCAGAGATTCTTAAATTAGCTTTATTTTTTAAGATAGAACCAAAGTTATATCCAAGGTTAATATTATCTAATCTAAAAAAGCTTGCATTCTCAATAAAATAATCAGACTCGTAACGTGCATTAGAAAAACTTGTATTTAAATAATCTCTGCCAACGTTTCCAATAAAATTTAAAGGATTTTTAATATCTCTTAATCTTGCATTTACAGCATTATATTGATTGTATAAATAATTTCCTATAGAAGCATGCCCTGCTAAACCCAATGAAAACTTTTTGTATGCTACTTGTGTGTTTAAACCTACATTAACATCGGCAGCTGGTTTTTTATAAAAATAAAAATCATTGTTTGCATCACCATCTCTATTTAAATCATCGTAGCTATTTTCGATTGGTTTACCATTTGCATCATAAATTTGTTTTGCTACATAAAAAACATAAGGAGATTTACCAACAAATAATCTTCCAACTTTTGTGTCATTTACTCCACTGGTAGCTATACCTTGGTAATTTGGAATATCATAATTTATTGTGTTCGTAACCTCAACATTGCTGTAAGCTATGTTAAAACCAAAATCCCATGTTAAGTCTTTTTTCTTTATTGGAGAAGTGTTCAATGTAAACTCTACACCTTTACTTGTAAGGTTTCCTACGTTTGCTAATAACTCTGTATTAAAATTAGCCCCTGGTGCAGCTTGCGCTACCAACAACAAATCATTTGTTTTCTTTTGGTATACATCTACAGATCCAGAAATTCTATTATTTAAGAATCCAAAATCTAAACCAGCATTTGTAGTTGTAGTAGTTTCCCATTTCACATCAGCATTATAAGCTTGTGGTCTTAAGTAAGAATAAAATGTGTTTCCAAATTGATATGCAGCTCCAGCATTACCACTATTTGAATATCTTGCTAAATAATCGTAGTTACCAATTCCATCTTGGTTGCCAGTAACACCCCAACCAATGCGTAGTTTTAAATCTGATACTGCATTCGTATTTTTAAAAAACTCATCTTTCATTTTCCAAGCAAGTGCCACAGCTGGAAAATAACCTACTCTATTTTCTTTTGAAAATTTAGATGAAGCATCTCTTCTTATCGAAGCGGTGATTAAATACTTACTATTAATGGTAAAGTTTGTTCTAGCTACATAAGATTCAATTGCATTTTCAATTTTATTTGTAGGGTTTGTAACTGCATTCCTAGATAACAATGTATCTTTTCCTGTAGCATAATCTGCAAAAGTTTTTTCATTGGTTACAAAACTTTGAAAACTATGTAATAACAATGCATCTACTTTTGTTTTTATAGATTTAATTTCTTTTGTGTAAAATAATGAAAGATCTATTAAACTATTTTGCTTTGATTGTTCGTAATGTGAGCTTTTTCCTCTTCTGGATGGGAAGTACTCAGACACCAAAACTGAATCAGCTTTGAAGTTTCCGCTTAGTGAAGTTTTATCAACACCAACATTTATTTGCGCATGTAAATCAGGAAAAAAAGGTAATTTATAATCTAATTGTAGGTTTGTAATTATTCTATTTGTTTTAGCCCTGTCATTCTTATAATCTATTAATGAAAGTGGATTTGTTTGAACAGAACCACCATTGGTAGAAATTGGGATACCCGCACTATTTATCCATTCAAAATTATTTCCAAATTTATTTTTATTAATTGGATTGTTAACCTGCGTTGGGTCAAACGAAGCAGCTGCTCCTACCACACCTCCATCAACTTTATTTCTTGCTACATTACTAAATTTAAAATTTACGTTTACAGATAAATCATCATTTAAGAATTTAGGAGATAAATTTAAAGCTGTACTTATTCTACTAAATTTATCTGTTTTTATAATCCCATTTTGATTGCTATAACCTAATGAAGCTCTAAATGGAATTTTTTGTACTGTACCGCTTGCACTTAAATTATTATCGTTACCAATTGCATTTTGATAAATCAAACTTTGCCAATCTGTATTACCAGATCCTAATAAATTTTTGTAAGTATTGGATCCTGATTTAATTGCATCTGCATTTACGATACTTCGTATTTCATCACCTGTTAATACATCTACTTTTTTAACAACAGCACCAGAAGATAATTGAGTATTAAAGTTAAATTTAATTTTTCCTTTACTTCCTTTTTTGGTAGTAATAATGATCACACCATTTGATGCCCTAGAACCATATAGCGCAGTAGCAGATGCATCTTTTAAAACAGACATAGATTCTATATCATTTGGATTTATAGTAGCCAAAAGGTTATCATTTCCACCAATACCATTGCCTTCTACTGGCACTCCATCTATAACAATTAGTGGGTCGTTGCTTGCGCTTAAAGAAGCACCACTTCTAATACGAACCCTACTACCACCACCCGCACTACCACCACCACTGGTTATCTGAAGGCCTGCTACTTTACCTTGCAATAATTGCTCCGATGATGCAATATTCCCTTTTTGAAAATCTTTTGCACTCACAGAAGTAACCGCTCCTGTTAAGTCACCTTTTTTCTTAGTTCCATAAGCAACTACAACTACATCTTGCAATTGTGTGTTTGTTTGTACCAATGTGGCATTTAATACAGCAGACGAGGCAGTTAATTGTTGACTGCCAAAATTTACAGATGAAAATACCAATACTGAGCTGCTAGAAGGTACCGAAATCGTATAAGCACCACTTGCATTAGTTTTAACTGCAGTTTTAGTACCTTTTACAGTTACCGTTACACCTTCTACTGGTGTTCCATCTTTTGAATCTGTTACTACCCCACTCACACTTGTTTGTGCAATGCTGGAAACAGAAAGTCCCGTTAGAATAAGCATCATGCAAATCTTGAGGAGCTGTTTTAAGCGAATTTTCATAAATGAAGATTTGTTTTTTGGTGTTTGTTTTTAAAATTTGATTTGATTAATAGTTGTATTTAAAAATTGTGAAAATAAAGTAAAAAACCCTGCAAACGTTTTCGTAACTTAAAAAAAATATTTAAAAAGTAGTATATATTTGATTTTAAACATTTTATTAGCAAAATTAAAGAAAAAAAGTTAATTTGATATTTACAGACTTAATTTTTAAAATATTCTTAGTTATTTCTTCTAATTTAAATAGGCAACAATTACGCACAAATTTAAAAAGTAGATTCAATTTTAAAATTTCAATTAAAAACATAGTACTTTAAGTTGAATTATAGTTATTTTGTCTATTAATTTTTTTTAATATTAAAATATTTTATTAACTATGTAAAATGAATTTAAAAGAACGCTCAAAAAAAATAAACCTTCTCATTTCTGCTGTATTTAAAGCACTTAGAGATACTCCCGAAGTTAGTATAGATACAAAAAATGGAGTTTAAAAAATGCTACAGAATTTAAGTTCTATGCAAACCCATTTGCCAGTAATCTTAGAAATCAACAAAGCAAAACTATTGCACTTATCGTTCCAGAAATAGCTAACAACTTTTTTTCTTTAGCCATTAATGGTACGGAGTCTTTTGCACAAGCAAAAGGATTTCATGTTTTAATTTATCAAACTTATGAAGATGTTAAAAAAGAAAAATCTATTGCAAAACATTTATTGAGTCGGCGTGTAAGTGCTGTGTTGATTTCTTTATCAAGCAAAACTATAAATATTAAACACTTAAAAAAATTGGAAAAAACCTGAAATACCGATGGTGTTTTTTGATAGGGATATTGATAAACTAAATGAACCATCAATGTAATCGGTTTTATTTAATCAACTTTAAAATCAACATTTTTTTTGCGCCTAATGTAGATTTCATTGCTACCATTTCGTCTGTAACAATATTCTTCATTTTTGTAAATCCTGCTGTCATTTCAGGATAATCTTTTTGTGCATCAAAACTCAATTCTTCGTCTGAGGTATTCATTACACACATGATGGTTTCATTTTTATCGTACCTAAAATAAGTGTACAAGCCTTTTACTGGTAAGTACTGCATCATTTTACCCGATGTAATGGCAGATGAGTTTAGTCTAAAATTAGCAACTTTTTTTAAATAATTAAATACGTCGTTTTCTTTTTCGGTTCTGCCTTCAGCAGTAAATTTATTTGCTTTATCTCCTTTCCACCCACCCATAAAATCTAGTCTTACTAAGCCATCGGGGTTTGTAAAGCCTGTCATCAATATTTCATCTCCATAATACAATTGTGGTATACCTCTAAAAGTTAGTAGCCAGCCCAATGCCATTTTATACTTAGCTACATCTTCATTTACTACCGAGTAAAATCTATTTAAATCATGATTGCTTAAAAATATAACTTGTCCCATTGGATTTTTATATAAAAAATCTTGCGAAGCGGTAGTATACAATTTATTAACGCCTTCAGTCCACCCAAACTTTTCATTTAATGCTGGCTGTATACCATAAAATAATGTTTGAAAATCGGTTGTATTGGGCAGGTTGCTTTTAAAAATACCATTTACATTGTTCTCACAAAAATAACTTTGGTTTGGTACGCCATGCACCCAAGTTTCACCAAACATTGTTATAGCAGGAAAATCATCCATTAATGCTTTGTTGCATTTATTCATAAATGGTAAGTCGTTGTACAAATAAGTATCTATCCTCCATCCATCTATTCCAAACTCCTCTACACTCCACAATGCATGTTGTATTAGGTAGTTCGCAACGTAAGGGTTTGTTTGATCTAGATCTGGCATTTCTTGCGTAAACCAACCATCTCTTACTTTTTTGCTGTCTATTGCTGATGCGTATTTATCTAACAATGGTTGGTCTTTGTATGTAGTTTGTGTAAAGCTAGGCCATTGGTGTACCCAGCTTTTCATAGGCATATCTTGTATGGTAAAATGCTGCAAACCTATGTGATTGTAGACCGCATCTTGTATCAATTTCATACCACGCTTGTGCAATTCATTGCTTAATTTTTTATACTCATTGGCTCCCCCTATTCTTTCATCTACTTTGTAATGATTGGTAATGGCATAACCATGCTCGGTTCTGTTTGGCATATCGTTTAGCAATACGGGGGTCATCCATAATGTAGTTACACCTAGGTCTTTTAAATAATCTAACTTGCTGGTTACACCCTGCAAGTCTCCCCCATGGCGCAAGAAAAAAGAATCTCTATTAAGTGTTTGATCTTTTAAACCTGGTATTTTATCATTGCTTTCTTCTGTATTGCAAAACCGATCGGGCATTAATAAATAAACCAAATCACTTGCGTTTACCCCTTTTGCAAATTCTTTTCCGTTTCCTTTTCTTCGTTCTGCCAATGGCCAAATGATAGTTTCTGTTTCTTTTCCATTTACAATTTGTACTGGCACATTTCCTGCTTTAGCTGAGGGCATTACAGTTACATCTAGTGCAATGTATTTTTCATTTTCTAGCTTGGTTACTTTGTTTAAAACAACACCTGTATAGTTAATTTTTACATCAGCTGCTTTAAAGTTTTTATTGTGATTGTACACGAGTATTTGTACTTTATTCCATTTCATACCTACCCACCAATTGGTAGGGTATAGCATTGTTTGTTGTGCTGTTAAATTATTAAAACAAAAAAGTAAAAAAGTGATTGCAATAAAACGAAATAAAATTTTCATAAAAAAAATATGATGAAGAATAAAAAGTATTAATGGTTTAAAATTAGTTAAAAAAAGTATACATAAAAAAAGACCTCCAAATAAATTTGGAGGCCATATAAGATATTATAAAAATTTTATTCATCCCCTTCGCTTACAACAAAAGTAATTGGCTGTCTACGATAAGCTTTTACTACGTTTCCGTTTTGCTCAGCTGGTTTCCATTTTGGACCATTTTTTATTGCTTTTAATGCTTCTTTTTCCATACCATACCCAAGGTTTGTTTCTTGTTCTACATTACTTATTGTACCATCTTTAGACACAATGAAACGAACAATTACTGTGTAGGTACCTGGAGGTGCATTGTTATCTACAGGGGTGTTTGGGTTAAGGTTGCTTTTTAAATACTTACTCCATGCACCTGGTCCACCAGGGTACTCTGCTTCAATTTCCACTTTAGTAAAAATTTCATCTTCTACTGGGGCTGCTTTTGGTTTTACTTCTGCAATTACTTCAGATTGCTTCGTTTCTTCAGGAGCTACTTCTATAATTTGCTTGGTATTCTCTGTTTCTACTGTTTTAGTACTAATAGCAGCCTCTTCTTTTATCTCCTCAATTTTTTCATCTTTTTTTACTTCTTCATCCTTTTTTACCACAGGAGGTGTAAACTGTATTTGCTTTATCTCAGGTGGCGGTGGAGGTGGAGGTGGTGTTACAGGAGGTGGTGGCGGTGGTGGTTCATCTTTTTTCACTTCAGCCATTTGTGTTTCTTGTGTATTTAAAACATCCACGGTTTTAGTAGTGAATTTTGCTAACAAAATGCCTACACCCACTAATAATAACAAAGCTGCAGTGGCCAACATTGCTTTTAACATGCGGGAGTTGTACGTTTTTCTTAATTGATATGCACCATAAGCCTTGTTTTTACCCTCAAAAAGGATATCAAGTATATCGGCATTCATAATTTTATTTGCTTCCATCTAAAAAGTTTATTTATTTAATTAGATTCATTGTAGGTATAAATTCCATAAAAATTATTTTATACCGTTTGATTCTTCTGTCATCTGAATAAGTTTCTTTTCTGTTTCAGAAATTTTATCCTCTGCATAGTGCCCAGGTTTTACACCACAAATAGTCATTTCATCAATAATATTCATAGAGTCTCCAAAAGTAGATTCATCATCTGCTTTAATGATGTACATTAAATCATCAATATTGGTAGCTTTTTTCTTTTCAGTAATTAGCGTACGTATTTCTGTAAATGTACTAGACTTAAATTGTGTAGATAAATTTGCTGGATCTAGCAAACCTTGATAATAATATACTTTATTACCCTTACCCAATAGAATCGTCATTGCACCAGAAGCTTTCACTTCTTTTTGCTCAGTTTTATCTTTTACATCTTTTGGTTCGTTCATTGCCATTGCCGTAGATTGGCTCATGGTAGTGGTAAACACAAAGAATGTAATAAGTAAGAAACCAAGATCAACCATTGGGGTAAGATCTACCCTCGTAGATTTTTTTACTGCTTTTTTTACGCCAGGGCCTTTTTTATGTCCACCACCGGACGAAGTATCCATTTCTGCCATGTCAAATTATTTTTAGCTACTTAATATTATTTTTTTGAAGCGTTAGCTTTTGTTTCAATATACAATTCAGATCCCGCAGGTGCTGGTTGCCCATTGGTCACTATCTGAAACTTGTATATTTCATTCTTTTTAAATGCTTCTTTTATACTTCTAAATTTAGGATACAATGCATCCCCATCACCTTTTATGAGCAATAGTTTTTCAAAGTCTTTTCTATCTACACTAGCAGCAGCAAATACGTTGCTAGCACTCCTCATCCAGTCTGTCATTTCGTTATTAGAAGAAACAGAACTATCAATTGGAATGCCCGGTAGTTTTGATGCTTCGGGTTTAACACCAGTAGACAACAAAGACTTTATTTGTCCTAAAGGAGAACCAATAAACTCATGATCACCCCAACGCTTAAGCTCTTCAGGAGTTAAACCTAAGCTTTTGGTTAAATTTATATTTTCAAGTATTTCCTTTTTCTTTGCATCCTCTCCTAGCATTATAAAAGTACGTCCATCTTTAGTAAGCGTTATTAATATTGCTTTGTCTGAGGCTACTTTACTTGATACTGAATTGGGTGTTTTTACGGCCAATACTTCTGGCGGTTTTTGCTTTGTTGCCAATATAAAAAACGACAACAAAAGAAAAGCCACATCGCACATTGCCGTCATATCAACGTTTGTGCTTTTTCTTGGTATTTTTACTTTTGGCATTTAATTTTATTTTAAATTGTTTTACTTAAAGATGCAATAGTTGCAAATTTCCATACCTTATTTGTATAGAGATGCAAAAGATTGAGTTAAAGTAAAGCCAGATTCATCAATACCATAAGTTATACCATCTATTTTAGTAGTAAACATATTGTAAAATATAATTGCTACAGCAGAGGTGCCAATACCCAAAGCAGTATTATAAAGTGCCTCAGAAATACCTTGAGATAAATCTGCAGCTGCACCACCACCACCACTATCTGCTCCCAAAGCAGAGAACGATTTAATCATACCAATTACCGTACCCAATAGACCTATCAAGGTAGCTACGGAAGCAATGGTAGAAAGGAATACAAGATTCTTTTCTAGCATGGGCAATTCAAGCGAAGTAGCTTCTTCTACTTCTTTTTGTATAGCCATTACTTTTTGATCGGTACTAAGTTCGGTATTACCTATCATATCTTTATAGCGATGTAATCCTGCTTTCATTACATTACCTACACTGCCTTTTTGCTTATCGCAAGCAGCTAGCGCAGCATCTACGTTTTTGTTAGCCAATTCGTATTGTACCTTACGAATAAAATCAGCATTACTTGCACTTCCGCCAGCTTTCGCAATAGTTAAAAATCTTTCAACTACGAAAGTAACAACAGTTAATAAACATCCAATAAGAAAAGGAACAATGATACCACCTTCATACATTTTCGCTAATGCAGACTTTGGTCCCTTATGATCTGGCCAGAAACCTCCAGCAAGATCTGGTGTTGTAAAGTTGGATGCTCTTCCTAATCCTACACGCCAGATTATGAAGCCTAGGATAATACACGCTACTGGAGCGATCCATGAAATAGAATTACCTGATTTTTTTGCTTGTACGGATGTTACCGGTTTTGTTGCAGTTGGTCTAACGTCTGCCATAAATTCAAATTTTTAAGTAAGTGAAGTTTAAAAAATGGTTGTTTGTTTGTATTTATTGTATTTCCTCAGTTTGCACTTCGGACGCACAAGTTAATAAAATATTTGAAAAAATTTCAAGTGACTAAAAATATTTTTACTTTTTTTTTAAAATTATTAAAACTCTTTGCTTAATTAGGTAACAATAAAGTGATAAATATTATATATTACAACTTACTCAATAGATATATATTAGTCAAAGACGCATTAGTCAACCTATTTCCACAAAAAAGCGGCTCTAGGCAGGCTATAACTTAAAAATTAAAATTTATTCAATTAGCATTTATTACTTTGCATATAATGATTTTAATAAATTACCCTACTACAAAGCCTTCAATAAAAACAGCACAAAATTCGGAGCTTATATTTTGTATAATAAGAAAACGATGGTTTAAAATAACTCCCGAAGAATGGGTAAGACAGAATTTTTTATTGTACCTAACAGAAATATTAAAATACCCTGCTGCTATTATTGCAGTAGAAAAACAATTGTTGATAGCAGCAGTAAAAAAAAGATTTGACATAGTAATCTATAAAGAAGCTATTCCTTATATGATTATAGAGTGTAAAGAAATGCAGGTAACACTTACCGAAAGCACCATTAGCCAAGTGCTAAATTACAACGGTACAATACAAGCTCCCTATATGATTGTAACCAATGGTACCGATTGTGCTGGTTTTTTAAAGCAACATAATAAATTTGTTGAAATAGATGCTATACCAGCCTTCTAACAATTTTATACTTTCATTATTCTAAAAGTAAGGTTTATTCTTGGGCTGTTTACTTTGGTTGTTTTGGGTAATTGGTGCAACCAATGAGACTGGGTTTCATCTTTCATAAGCAACAAGCTTCCATTTTCCAATTGAGTAGAAATGGTTTCTTTTGTTTTTTTATGTTTGAGCATAAATTTTCTTTCAGCACCTAAACTCAATGAAGCAATACAACCATTTTTTACCAACTCTTTTTCATCATCACTATGCCAAGCCATGCCTTCATTGCCATCATGATATAAATTGAGTAAGCATGCATTAAAAATTACACCCGCTTTTTCTTCTACTCTTTTTTTTAAAGCCAACAAATTTTCTGTCCACATTAACCCATATTTGGTGGTATTTGAATAGGTGTAAGAAATGCCTTCATTGGCATACCAAGCTACTTTTCTTTTGGTTATAATATGTTTTCCAAAAATTACAGCTTCATCATGTTTCCATTCTATTTCTCTAAATAAAATGTTTGTATAATAGTTTGCTTCAGTTTCTGTTAAAACGGCAGCTAAATAATTTACTGTACCATCTTTTGGCAATAAATTTATTTCACCATCATCTTCAAACAATTTCATTCATTACTTTTTAATATACTCAATTAATTTCCAGCTTTGCAGCCTCCCACCCAATGATGGCTGTTTTTCTTTTTGCACCCCACATATATTCACCAAAAATACCTGTACTTTGTATAACCCTATGGCATGGTATTAAAAATGCAATTGGATTGTCCCCTATAGCAGAACCCACAGCCCTAGATGCTTTGGGGGATTCTATTTTTTTTGCTATATTGCCATAACTTTTTAAATTTCCCAAAGGTATTGTAAGCAATGTTTCCCATACTTTTAATTGAAAACTGGTTCCCTTTAAATGCAATTTTATCTTTTCATCACAGGTAAAATTATTTATAAAAAAGTGTTTTACTTGTAAGTGAAAATTAGTTTCTTGCTCTAAGTATTGTGCTTTTTTGAACTTACTTTTCAAGTACGTAACTGCATTTTGTTTGGTTTCAAAAAAAGCTACATAACAAACACCTTTATCAGTCGATGCTACAATAATTTTTCCAAAAATAGTTTCATAAAAAAAATATTTAATGGTTAGGTTTTCTCCTTCATTTTTATATTCGAGCGGTGTCATTGCTTCAATATTTATAAAAAGATCGTGCAATCTACTGGTGCTTGATAAACCGGTTTCCAAAGTGGTATCAAAAAGCGTAGTTTTTTTTTCTCTCAATAAATTTTTAGCATACGATAAAGTAATAAATTGTAAAAACTTTTTTGGACTTACGCCTGCCCAATCAGTAAACATTTTTTGAAAATGAAATGCGCTCATATTCACATGAGCAGCTATTGCTTCTAAGCTTGGTTGACTTTCAATATTATTTTTTATATAGTCAATTGCTTCAGCAATACGATTAAAATTTATTTCTTGTTGTTCGTTCATATAAAATCTAAACAGTAAAAGTATTGAAGTTTGTTTTATTATAAAATCCGAAACTTGCTTAAAATATAAATGCCAACTTTAAAAAGCTGGCATTTATATTTTGTTCTTTAAAAAAATTATTTTGAACTCTCTAGTTTAAATCCATTGGCTTTAGCGTAAACTTCTTGTGCAGCTACCATGGTTTTAGTAACTTCTTCTCCTCTTGCTACCAAAGCTTGTAACCTTTCTATCTCCACATCTCTAGCCTCTTGGTTGGTTGCTTTGCCGTAAGTTTTATAATTTGTATAAATACTTTTTATAAATTCAAAATATTTTTTTACATCTACTTTAAATTTTTCTCCACCTTCTGCATCAGGTGCTGGTGCTGTATTTATTTCTGCTAACACTGCTTGTACTTTACTTTCCATTTGTTCAGCAACGATGGCTACACTATCAAATTTCTCCTCCGCTATCAAAGCCTCTAAATCTTTTTCAGTTTTTTCTATACTGGGCTCCAAACTTTTTTCTTTTTTTACAAAGTCTTCACTATAGTTAAAGGCTTCTTTAGATTTACAAGCTATTAAAGAGCAAACCAGTATTAAACCAAGTGCAATATTTTTTATCATGGCATATATTTTAAAACAAGTTATACAATATATTAAAAGTAACAAAAGTTTTATTAGTTCTCAAATTCTTCTAAAAACGGTATTTCTTTTAAACTCAAAAGCGAAAAAGCACTTAAGGCATTCTATTTACGCTTAACATCTGTTCCCCACCTTAAAACAAATACTGATAAACCTCCTCCACCTTCCCCAACGTAACCACTTCTATCCCAAATTTTAAATTCCCCAAGCTTTTAGCATTGTACTTAGAAATAATAATTTTTGAAAAACCCAATTTCTCCGCTTCAGCAATACGTTGTTCAATTCTATTTACAGCTCTTATTTCTCCGCTAAGCCCTACTTCTCCAGCAAAACAAACTTTTTGAGGCAGCGGCACATCTTCATAACTGCTCAATAAAGCACACACAATGGCCAAATCCAAGCTTGGGTCTTCTACTTTTATACCACCAGCTATATTTATAAATACATCTTTTACACCAAAATGAAACCCTCCCCGCTTTTCCAATACTGCCAAAAGTAGCTGTAAACGCCTAAGGTCGAAGCCACTAACTGTTCTTTGCGGCGTTCCATATACACTTTGAGTTACCAAAGCTTGCGTTTCTATCAACAATGGGCGCATGCCTTCTATTGTTGCAGCTATAGCAATTCCGCTCAGTTCGTCTTCTTTTTGGGTAATTAGTATTTCGGAAGGGTTCAAAACAGGCCTCATTCCTTCCCCAGTCATCTCATAAATACCCAATTCTGATGTGCTACCAAACCTATTTTTTAGCGTACGTAAAATGCGATAAACATAATTTCTATCACCTTCAAATTGCAACACCGTATCTACCATGTGCTCTAAAATTTTTGGCCCAGCAATCGTTCCATCTTTTGTAATATGCCCAATTAAAAAAACAGGTGTGTTGGTTTCTTTAGCATAGCGTTGCAACTCTGCGGCGCATTCTCTAATTTGCGATATACTACCCGGCGATGATTCTACAAATGGCGATTGTAATGTTTGAATAGAATCTACAATCACCAACTCAGGTTGTAATTTTTTTATCTCTTTAAAAATAATTTGTGTGTTCGTTTCAGTAAGCAAATAAAAATTATCACTCTCCGCACCCACTCTATCAGCACGCATTTTTATTTGTTGCTCACTTTCTTCACCGCTTATGTACAGCGTACGCACATGTGCAAGTTGTAATCCTATTTGCAAAAACAATGTTGATTTTCCAATACCAGGTTCACCAGCCACTAGCACAATACTTCCAGCTACAATTCCACCACCAAGTACTCTGTTCAATTCTACATCTCCACTTACAATTCTTTTTTCCTCTCCACTCACTACATCGTTTATAGAAATTGTTTTTAAACCAGATGTGCCGCTAAAGTCACGCCAATCCTCTTTTACAGCT
Organism: Ferruginibacter sp.; assembly: GCA_043770525.1. Classification (GTDB taxonomy): domain Bacteria; phylum Bacteroidota; class Bacteroidia; order Chitinophagales; family Chitinophagaceae; genus Ferruginibacter. The sequence continues at coordinate 10,895 of JAYVID010000154.1, read as the reverse complement.
TTATCACTGCCTTTTACAATCACTTCCTCTACAAAAGTATTCCACTCATTGCAGCTTGGGCATTTACCCACCCACTTAGCACTTTCTTGCCCACAGCTCTGGCAAAAAAATGTAGATTTTGTTTTACTCATAAAATAAAATTACGGAGAACTGTTTTGAAAGTTCGTTTTTATTTGTGTGTTATTTTTTATTAGCCAAACAAAGAAGCAGCTATGTGCATCTTCATTGGCGTCGCACATTTCATCTTCTTCACTTTATTCATCTTTTATTATGGAGTAGATATAAGCGAAAGATTATGCAGCAGATGATGTATTGCAATTTGAAATAATAAATTTCTTGAAATATTTTTTACTTGAGTGTAGAAAAATTCTTAGCGAAAACTTTTTTTCTTTGCAGTTTTGTAATTTAAAAAACCTGTCATTTTGTTCTAAAAAATAAAATTACAATTGATTTTAAAAAATGAAAACAAAAATATTTTTGGTGAAAAAATAATTTGCACAAAAAATAAAAGTGCATAAATTTATTTACACAACACAAAAAATAAGCGAAAAAAAAATGAAAAATAAAAAGCAAAGTTTGTAATTTTTTTGTCACACAAAAAATAAAAAGTAGTGATGACTAAAAAGCAAAAGAGCCATCATTTCTGACAGCTCCTTTACTTACTAACCCATTAAATTCTACCACTAAAGTACAAAACCAAGCCAAAAGAAAAAATTTATTTTTTTTAATGTGGAAAATTTTTAGGCATAACGAAAGGAGTTATTGTTGTCATAAATATTTGTTTATCATTTATTTACCTAATAAAAAAAACATAAAAAACAGGCTATATTATTTTTTTATAAATAAAAAATATAAAATTAATTTGGTTTATATTGTAAACTACTTTATGTTTGAGTAAAACTATTAAACAGTGAAAAAACTATTCACTATTGTACTCTCATTTGTCAGTTTAGCAGTTGCCGCACAGGTAACCATATCGGGCAAATTAACCGATACAAAGAATAAAGCCATAAAGGGTGCCAGCATCACAATTATTGACTCCTACGACGGTACTACAACCGATTCTTTGGGCAATTTTAGTTTCGTAACTACTGAAACAGGTGAAAAATACATAGCTGCCACTATGACAGGGTACTTGGAGTATAAAGCGAAAATCAATATTCAAACTACAAATATTATCCAAAACATAGCCATAAAAGAACTCATTACTGAGCTAAATGCTGTGGTAATAACCGCAGGTGCATTTGAAGCTAGCGATAAGAAAAAAGGAACTGTTCTTAGTTCTTTGGATATTGTAACCACTGCAAGTGCCAATGGAGATATTACAGGGGCGCTTAAAACTTTACCTGGCACTCAGCAAGTAGGAGAAAGTGAAGGTCTATTTGTAAGAGGCGGTTCTGCTACAGAAAGTAAGATTTTTATAGATGGAAGCCTTGTAAATAACTTTTTTTATAGCAGTTTGCCCGGTGTGGCTACAAGAGGTCGTTTTAATCCATTCTTGTTTAAAGGCACCGTTTTTTCTACTGGCGGTTACTCTGCTTTGTATGGGCAGGCCTTATCAGCTGCTTTATTACTAGAAAGTGCAGACTTGCCAGAGCGTACCCAAGCAGATTTAGGAGTTTCGGTTGTGGGAATAGGGGGCGGTTTTCAAAAACTCGCCAAAAACAAAAAAGTAGGCTATGGCGTTTCTTATAATTATACAAACGTAGCATTGGCATTTTTGTTAAACAAACAAGATGTCGATTTTTTTAAAACGCCTGTTTTTCATCAAGCAGATGCTAACTTTCGTATAAAAACAAAAAAAGGCATCATTAAGTTTTATGGTTATTTAAGTGGCAATAAAACGGGATTAAGAAATGTTGATATAGATTCTATTACTTTAAAAAATGCTTTTACTATCACTAATCTAAATATTTTTCAAAACATTAGTTGGAAAGAAAACTTATCCAATGGTTGGAAAATAAACACTGCACTTAGCCTTAGTACAAATAAAGATGATATTAATAATGAATTACAAGATGCCAATAATAATAAACAACAATTTTTTACTCCCATTGGATACGCTGGCAAAAACTTTAGTTTGGTATCAAAAGCTTTGTACAGCCAAGCTAGACTCGTTTTTGACAAAAGATTAAAAGGAATAAATACCATTCGCTTTGGAACTGATTATTTTTACAGCAAAGAAAAAACATCATTCACCCTTTTTAATGGTAGTAAGTTTGAAGATATAGCAATAGATAATTTAAATGCAATTTTTGCTGAATCTGATTTATATCTAACTAAAGATATTGCTTTAAAAATTGGTTCAAGGTTAGAGCATTCTACCCTTATGAACAAATGGAATATAGCACCTCGCAGTTCTATAGCATATAAATTAACCAACACAAGTCAAGTTAGTTTTGCTTATGGTCTCTTTTATCAAAACCCAGAAAGAAGATTTTTACCAGCAATTAATAATAACTTAAAATTTTCGCAAGCAGCTCATTATATTTTACAATATCAAAAAATATCAAAAGATAGAATTTTAAGATCAGAAATATTTTATAAAAAATACAACGATTTATTTAAAACTGATATAGGAAGCAATGGAAGAGAATCTATAGCTAATAACAATGGATATGGCTTTGCTAAAGGCTTTGAGGTATTTTGGAGAGATAAAAAAACCATTAAAAATTTAGATTATTGGATCTCTTATTCATACCTTGATACGAAGCGAAATTTTTTAAATTTTCCAACAGAAATTACACCTTCATTTGCAGCTACTCACACAGCATCATTTGTATCAAAAAAGTTTGTTACAAAATGGAAAACTGGTTTTAACCTAAGCTACAATTTTGCAACTGGGCGTCCATTTTACAACATTGGTTATGATAATGTACAAACAAAATATATTATAAAAGAAGAAGGCAAAACAATAAATTATAATAGCTTAAGTTTTAGTATGAATTACTTACCAAATCTTGGTAAACCAAATAAAAAAACATTTTTAGTATGGGTACTTGGCGTGAGCAATGTGCTAGGACAACAGCAGGTTTTTGGTTATAACTTTTCTCAACTAAATAATAATAGAGCTCCGATAACACCGCCTTCAAAAAGATTTGCATTTATAGCTTGCTTTATGAGTTTTGGTATAGATAGAACACAAGATGCGATAAATAATAATTTGTAGAACAGTATTGAGATATTAGTATTGAGTATAAAGACAGAACATTTATTATTAAAATAGATTTTCAAGCAATTTAGTTTGTATTAGAATTTAGAAAAAAGAAAGCAACAAAAATAAAAGTACCAGCTGGAGTTTGTCGAAACCAAGTTCAAAATGAAAGCAACTTCGAAAAATTTAAACCAAAAAATAAATCACAATCATCGCTAATAAATCCGAGTTCCCTCTCCTTTGGAGAGAGGTTGGGGTGAGGCCAAAACAAAAAATAAAACATAATCTTCAAATCAATCTTCGCTATTTCCTCCCCCTGCAGGGGAGATAGAGGGGACCAAACACACAATCATGAAAAAAATAATCATCCTTTCCATCATCACAATCACATCATTTTCTTCTTATGCACAAAGCGAAAAATTTGTAGCAGCAATGAAAAAAAACATTACCCAAATTGATTCTGCTTTTGCAAAGCCAGACTTATTTATAAGCCTTGCAAATAATTTTGAGCGTATAGGCGCATCAGAAAAAAACCAATGGCTACCCTTTTATTATGCTGCTTATTGCAGAATAAACAATGCCTACATGCAAAAAGAACAGAGCGGCAATGATGCAGTGGCAGAATATGCAACTACATTAATAAACAAAGCAGATTCATTAATGCCAAACAACTCTGAAATTAGTTGCATAAAAAGTATGATAGCTAGTTTGCAAATGATGGTGAACCCACAAGTACGTTGGATGCAATATGGCCCTATAAGCCAAAAAGCAATGGCAGCAGCAATGCAACAAGACCCCACAAACCCACGCCCATACATGCTTAAAGGGCAAGGGTTAAAATTTACGCCTGAAAGTTTTGGAGGTGGTTGCAAAACTGCTTTAGCTCCATTAAAAACTGCTGTTGAAAAATACATTGCTTTTAAACCAGCATCTGAGATAGCACCAAACTGGGGTAAAACTTATACAGAAGGTATGGTAAAAGAATGTGCGGGCACTAAATAATTTTTTAATTTTTTCAATTTTAAAAAAGTTAATATGAAAAAAATATTGATATTCATTTTTATTTCATTCACATTATTTTCTTGTACAAACAATACATCAGAAAAAAAAAGCAACGAACTATTTGTAAAAAAATATTTTGAGCAATTTAATGCACACAATTGGCAAGCAATGGCAGAAATGTATATTGATACAGCTGATTTTAAAGACCCATCTTTAGGAAAAGAAATAGTAAAACAAACAAGGCAGCAAACGGCAGAAAAGTATAAGGCTTTAGCAGCAATTTTCCAAAATATACATGATGAAGTAATCAATACATATTCATCTGGTGAAAATCATATAGTAGTTGAATTTGTATCTACAGGTACAAGTGCAGATGGGCAAAAATTTCGTTTGCCCATTTGTACCATTTTTACTATTGAAAAAAATAAGATTACCAAAGACTTTACTTATTTTGATAACTCACAATAAAGCAGAAAACCATGCAAGCAGAAAATTTTACTGAGCAAGACAGCTTAAAGCTTATAAATGAAATGATAAGCAAAGCAAAAAAAAGTCATATAGAGAAAGGCATAGCATCTATTTTATGGGGAGGGCTTATCTTTTTTTGCAGCATGTATACTTGGGTAGAAACTCAATTTAATTTTAATGGCGGAGATCCTTGGATACTTACTTTAGTAGCCCTAGCAATTCAAATATTTTTTGCAGCAAAAGATGGTAAAAAAAGAAATTATAAATCGTACGAAGCAGATGTTTTAGGTTCTGTTTGGATTGCATTTGGCATTTGCATGTTTGTCCTTATTATTTATTCTAACAAACATCCTAGCAATGGAGAAATCACTTCTTTATTTATGATGCTATACGCATTGCCAACATTCGTAACGGGTAAAGTCACTAAATTTAAACCGATGGTATATGGTGGAATTTTTTGTTGGTTATTTAGTCTTATTTCTATTTTTACTCCTTTTAAAATAGATAGCTTACTAATGGCTGCATGTGGTTTGGCTGCATGGCTTATACCAGGTATTATACTTTGGAATCAATATAAGAAAACCCCAAAAGCTGCCAATGTTTAAAGAACTAGACCCCATACTACATTCACAATTACGCCTCGCAGTAGTAAGCCTACTCATAAGTGTAAAGGAGGCAGAGTTTGGTTTTTTAAAAGAAAAAACAAATGCCACCGCAGGTAATTTAAGTGTGCAAATAAGTAAACTAAAAGAAGCAGGCTATGTAGAAGTGAGTAAACAATTTAAAGATAACTATCCACTTACGATTTGTAAAATAACACAGGTTGGTGTGCAGGCTTTTGAAGATTATGTAAATGCATTGCAGAGTTATATGCACAGATAATAATAATATTAAACAAAGCTGTTTTTGCTGTTTATTTTCTTTTTACACAAGCCGAAATGATAAAAATAAGCAATAATGGTTGCAATAAATAAATCCAATGGATGTAAAAAGCGTATTTTGTATAAAAAGTTTGAGTTTTAGTTAATGGTAATTCTGTACTTAAAATACTTGCTTTCTTTAAATCATTTTGTTTTACAATATCACCAAATGGATTAATTAAACAGGAAATACCCATGTTTGAAACTTTTAAGAAAAATTTACTATTTTCAATGGCTCTAATTTTACAAATATTAGTATAGAATTCATCAGTATGATTAAAAGGAAAGATTTGCTGATTTGCTATCATGATTATAGCTTCTCCACTATCTTGAACACATTTTGCTACGTCTTCACCAAAAAAAGATTCATAACATATTAAAGAAACTAAATTACAATTCTTAAATCTTATGTTATTATAATCAAAACCATGTGTCAACTTGCTTGATCTTAGAGTTGTTTCTTTAAATATTGACGGTAAATACTCTTCTTTAGGAACTAATTTTCTTTTTAAATGTACTTGAGTGTTCCCAGTTGAATCTAAGAATATTGAAGATCCAAATTCACTATAGCTTATTTTGAAATTTCGATCGAAGTGATTATTCAACCCTTTATCAGTTCTTCTGTCGGATTTTATAACAGTACCAAAGATAAAACCACTTGATTTTTCAATTTGGATTCATTTAATCAAAGTATTTATGACTTTAGAATCTTTTAAGAAGCCATTCCAAATATTATCTTCCAAAGAATTTTCTGGCATTATTATTAAAGCATTATTATTTAATATCCTATCTTTTAATAATGCTGAGTCTATAAAACCATAATCTTCCTTAGATGTATGTGTATAAATTTTATTAGGTAAAAAGCCTTTGTTTTTATATAATTATTAATTATGATTTGGTTATAAGTGCTATCATAAAAACCATACCCAATAATAATACTCAAAAAAGAAACCAATTTGAACATTATTTTTATTTTTCTTTTTATGGATACTTTAAAAAACTGATAAATAAGATAATTAAATATAAGAATAACGATTGTACCACTCTGTGAACCGAATAATTTATAAAATTGATGATAAAATTTAATTGGTAAAAAGATATTACCTAAAGAAAGCCAAGGCCATGATATATACCATATTTGATGTAATTCTTCATAAAATAACCAAAAAGAAATGAAAACAAAACTTACATTTACTTTTAAAAATCTAGATAGTTTTATTGCCAAAAATGAACATAAAAACATACCAAAACTATTTAACAAATGAACTATAAAACCAGTCCACAAATCAACATTTATTAACAAATAAGTAGCAATTAAATTGAATAAAAAAAATGAAAAAATAAAATAAACAATCTGTCATCAATCCTGTCATTTTCGAGGATAAAAAAAATAGGTGTAAAAAAAATAAAGCAAAAGTAGCTTGACAAAAAGTAGGTGCCCCAACTGAATAACCCAAAAAATAAAAACAGAAACCATTTAGCTTCTGTTTTTATTTTAAGATCTATTAAGTAATAATTCAAAAACTTCATAAAAAACAAAACAAGTTTATAAATATTTAAAATTCAAATATTTCTGATTGTAAGCCGCAACTAAATACGATTTTAAACCAGATGTAATACCCTTTTTATAATTTGCCCTAACAAAAGTTACAAGCAAATATGCACCCCTTGGCATTTCAGATAACAAAGAGGCATCAATATTTACGCTGCCATTATCAGGTACAACAATGCCGTTTCTTTTATATACTTGGTTCGTTTGGGCAATCTGTAAATTGAGAACATCTTGAGGGAAATATTCTACAACTATAATTACGCCTCCTCTGTTATTGTTAAGATCGGCTTGCCATTTTATATTTTTATCAACAAAAATTTTATTATTGGCTAAATCATTATTAATTGTGTTTTGATCAATAATTATTTCATTTGGTACATATAGAGTATCAGTAAACTGATAACCAGTTGCAAAAGGAGATAAAACTGCATTGGTTTTTGTAATTAAAGTTTGTCCATAAAAATTTTGCGGAGTAATAAACTCTTTTTGGTAATAGTTATTAACTGGAAATATTTCTATGTTATTTAAAATAAAAGGCCCTACGTTCAAGGTGTTACCATTTTGATTTGTTGCAGTGCCTTTTAAAAATTGTGTAGTGGTATTGTTTCCTTGGATAAACATAGAGGTACTAGATTCAAGATTAAACTGGATATCAACCGGCGTTGTTAAGGCAGTCAAATAGTTTAAAACACTCGGTAACTCCTTCAATTTAAGAGTTTCTTCATTTTGGCTTTTTTTATTACAGTTAACAAAACATAAGCTAAAAAGAATTGAAATTATTACAATATTAGTTTTCATAATCTTTATTTAAATTTTTATTAATTACAACTTGCTAACCCAGAATATACTGGTTGAGGTGCAGTTACTCCATATGCATAATCACCAGCAGTAAATTCACGTATACTATTCCAAATAACTCTTCTACCCTCACCTGGATTGAGAAAAATAAGATTACTCATACAAGAAGAACAATGGTCATAATGAGTAAAATTAACCCTAAAAGTGTGATTTAATGGAATGTAAATAGGCATTGATGATGATCCAGGAAAATATTCTTGTTGCCTTATCTCCCCAGTTACTAGGTCTTGAACAATTACTTGTGATAAATACTCATTCGATCCAATAGTTTGTGGCGCCAAAATTGGGAATGTATTTATTCCACCGTTATTACCAAGTGCACTGGCCATGCAATACCCAGCTATTTCAGAGGGAGCAGAATATCCAACCCAACCACCAATAAAAGTTAGTCTCCAAATAGTTTGTCCTCCTTCCCCAGGTCCATCACAATTATTATTTTTACCACAACTACCACCACCACCACCACCACTAGCATATACAATAGCATAACCAGAAAATAAAAATAATAAGACGTAAAAGATTTTACTTTTCATAAAAATTAGTTTAGCAATGCAATATATATATATATATATATATATATTGCCAAATTTATTTTCTAATGAATTTACCATCGTATGTAAATGTCTAGTAAAACTCTAAAGAATATCTTAACTGATAAGTGCATAATACTTTAGAACAGTTATAAGAAAACCAAGCTGCCAATGTTTAAAGAACTCGACCCCATATTACATTCACAATTACGCCTAGCGGTAGTAAGCTTACTCATAAGTGTAAAGGAGGCTGAGTTTGGTTTTTTAAAAGAAAAAACAAATGCCACAGCAGGTAATTTAAGTGTGCAAATAAGTAAACTTAAAGAGGCAGGCTATGTAGAAGTGAGTAAACAATTTAAAGATAATTATCCTCTTACCATTTGTAAAATAACACAGGTTGGTGTACTGGCTTTTGAAGATTATGTGAAGGCATTGCAGAGTTATATGCATAAATAAAAAGAGAGGCAATTATTTAGCCTCTCTTTTTATTGTATAACTTTATTTAGATGTCGCCTTTAAAATTTACAAATTTAGCTTTCATCTTTTTTCCTCCATACTCAAGAGAAATTACATACGTTCCTTCATCAATTGTTTTCGTATCTAATAAAGCTACTTTATTGATTCCCTTTATTATTTTAAAATTTTGAGCAAATACAATTTTACCTGTTTGGTTACTAATAGTAATTTTAGCAGATGCAACTTGCTTAGCAGTAAAAACTGCTTCAATAAAAGATTTACCTACGGTTTTTATTTTTAAACTATCAATATTGTTATCAGCAAAGGCTGCAACATTGATGACCAAAGAATACAATATGGTGAAAAATATTTTCATCATTTTAGCTAATTAGGGTGGCTTGTAATAAATGAATTCCAAACAAAGAAAAAATACTGAACAGAATTTATCTATTTTAGTATGTTTTCAACTTCGCAAAACTAATACCTTTTAAGAACACTTATATTTACGGATTTTAAATACTCAAAATATGTTTTAAAAAAAATGTCGCATAATAAAATGCAACATTTTAAGTGTGTATATAAAACCTAAAAAATATTACAAAGAATCTATTGCTTTAAAATTCACAAACTTTGTAGTACTTGTATTACCATCACTCACTAAAGTAATTGTATAAGTACCTTCATTTAAAGTAGTAACATCTAATAGTGCAATAGTATTATTTCCTATTACAGTTATAATATTTAAAGTTGTAACAACTTTGCCAGTTTCGTTTGTAATTGTAATGACTGCAGCAATTGATTTCTTAGCTATGAATTTTGCTTCAATTGAAGATTTACCAGAAGTAGCTATTTTAATACCTTCAAAATTTGAAGCAGATGCAGTAGTGAAGATTAGAACTGCAATAATAAATGTAAATAAAGCTTTCATAATTAGTAATTTCTTGGTTTTAAAGCCTCTTTTTTAAAAAGAGTTCTAAAGTTTGAGGTTTACTTTTTGCTTGTTAGCTGTAGTAATACTTCGACTTTATGTAGTAAAAGTAAGGGTTTATTTTTACTTTTTGCGTACTATTACTATTATATTTAAGAACACTCCGTTTTTTTACAATTTTATGATAAACTAGGGCAATAATTACGTCCCCTTAATAACTATAAATATCTAGCTAATAACCTTTTTGAATTTAGAAAATAATGCTTAACATAAAAAATGCCACAACTTTCGTTGCGGCATTTTTTATGTTCTATTTAAATTTATTGAAGTTTTTATTTTTATTAAAGTCCTTGTGCGTCTGATGCAAAATTTACAAAAGAGATAGTAGCAGTTTTACCATTAGCAACAAATGTTAAAGTATAATTACCATCAGCCAAAGTAGTAACATCTAAAAGATTGATTGTGTTATTACCCTTTGTAAGCTTTACACTTTGAGTTTTTACTATAACCCCAGCTTGGTTTGTAATAGTAAAAGTAGCAGTTGTAGCATTATCAGAAGAAAACTTAGCATTTATTACAGAGTTACCTGTAGTGCCAATTTTAATTCCTTCAAAGTTTGAAGCAGTTGCTGTAGCGAAGATGAACATTGCAACGATTGAAGTGATTAAAGTTTTCATATTTTTAGTTTTTTATGTTAATTTTCCAAAGCGTTTGTAGTAGCTTTTCTATTAAACGTAGTAAAAGAAGTATTTATTGTGTAGCGTGTAGTATTTTTTCTACTTTTTTTAGAAAAAATACCAAAATGGGCTTTTTTTGGTAGTATTTATACTTGGTAATAGTGAAAAATAGAAAAATAATTTATTTTTTACTTAACATATAACTCGAAAAACCAATGCTTTTTATGAGATCAAATATTCTTCTTAAACTAGTTTTCCAAAAATCATTATTAGAAGAATGTTTGAATCTCATATTTTTAAGCTTTTATAGCTTTTATAGCTTTTAGTACTTTTTAGTATTAGTAAAGTCT